>NZ_JBWKCM010000001.1:0-118844 GCF_056436485.1 Streptomyces sp. NPDC043746
GTTGATAGGCCAGATGTGGAAGCCCTGTGAGGGGTGGAGCTGACTGGTACTAATAGGCCGAGGGCTTGTCCTCAGTTGCTCGCGTCCACTGTGTTGTTCCCGGGTTGCGAACAGTTATCGCACCGGTTGAACAGCTTCACTACTTAATTGAAGAGTGTGCTTGTTCGCTAGAACCCGATAGGGTTTCGGTGGTCATTGCGTTAGGGAAACGCCCGGTTACATTCCGAACCCGGAAGCTAAGCCTTTCAGCGCCGATGGTACTGCAGGGGGGACCCTGTGGGAGAGTAGGACGCCGCCGAACAATCTTTCAAGGACCCCTGGTCCCAGCGTTCACGCTGGGACCAGGGGTCCTTTTGTTTTGTCGAAGCGCGTCCGACGGTCGGCTGCGCGAGAATGTCTGTGGTACCCGAAGACAGGAGTCACACCCATGTCCACCAACTCTCCCGACGATCGTCCGGAGCGCGAGCCGCGTCGCCGGGACGGTGGTGACCGGGGCGGTTACCGCGGTGGTCGTGACGACCGGTCCGGTTCCGCGGGTCCTCGTCGCGACAACGACCGCGGCTTCCGCCGTGAAGACAACCGAGGCGGCGGCTCCGGCGGCGGTTTCCGTCGCGATGACCGCGACCGTGATCGGGACCGTGGGCCGCGTCGTGATGATGACCGTGGCGGGTTCCGGCGTGATGACGACCGGGGTGGTCGTGGTTTCGAGCGTCGTGACGATCGGCCGCGTGGGCCGCGTCGTGATGACGACCGTCCCAGCGGTGGCTTCCGCCGCGACGACAACCGGAGCGGCGGCTCCGGCGGCGCCTTCCCTCGTGATGACCGAGGCGGCAAGGCCGGCAGCGGTTTCCGCCGTGATGACAGCCGGGGCGGCGGGTCCGGTGGCGGCTTCCGCCGTGACGACCGGGGCGGTAGCGCTGGTAGTGGGTTCCGCCGGGATGACAACCGTGGTGGCGGGTTCCGGCGTGACGATGACCGGGGTGGTCGTGGTTTCGAGCGTCGTGACGATCGGCCGCGTGGGCCGCGTCGTGATGACGACCGTCCCAGCGGCGGCGGCTTCCGCCGCGACGACAGCCGAGGCGGCGGGTCCGGTGGCGGTTTCCGTCGTGACGACAGCCGGGGCGGCGGGTCCGGTGGCGGTTTCCGCCGTGATGACCGCGACCGTGATCGGGACCGTGGGCCGCGTCGTGATGATGACCGTGGCGGGTTCCGGCGTGATGACGACCGGGGTGGTCGTGGTTTCGAGCGTCGTGACGATCGGCCGCGTGGGCCGCGTCGCGATGACGACCGTCCCAGCGGCGGCGGCTTCCGCCGCGACGACAACCGGAGCGGCGGCTCCGGCGGCTTCCGCAGGGACGACAACCGGGGCGGCGGGTTCCGTCGGGACGACCGCGACCGGGACCGTGGTGGTTACCGGGGCGGGCAGCGGGACGACCGTGGCCGTGGCGGGTTTCGTCGCGACGACCGGGACCGTGACCGTGACCGGGAGCCGATCAAGCGGCTGCCCATCCCCGAGGACGTCACCGGCGAAGAGATCGACAAGGACGTCCGCCAGGAGCTGATGAGCCTGCCGAAGACCCTGGCGGAGGATGTCGCGCGCAACCTCGTCATGGTGGCCCGGCTGATCGACGAGGACCCAGAGGAGGCGTACGCGTACTCCCGCATCGCCCTGCGGCTGGCCTCGCGCGTCGCCGCGGTCCGGGAAGCGGCCGGGTTCGCGGCCTACGCGACGCAGAAGTACGCCGAGGCGCTCGCCGAGTTCCGGGCGTCGCGGCGCATGACCGGCTCGGTGGAGCTCTGGCCCGTCATGGCCGACTGCGAGCGCGGCCTCGGCCGGCCCGAGCGGGCGATGGCCATGGCCGGTGAGCCCGAGGTGCAGAAGCTGGACAAGGCCGGCCAGGTCGAGATGCGGCTCGTGGCCGCCGGGGCACGCCGGGACATGGGGCAGATCGATGCCGCCATCGTCACGCTGCAGAGCCCCGAGCTGGCCTCCAACTCCATCCAGCCCTGGACGCCGCGTCTCCGTTACGCGTACGCGGACGCCCTGCTGGAGGCCGGGCGCGAGGAGGAGGCCCGTGAGTGGTTCGGCAAGGCCCTGGAGGCCGACAAGGACGGCTCGACCGATGCGTCGGACCGGCTCGCCGAGCTGGACGGGGTGGAGTTCGTCGACGCCCTCGGGGATGACGAGGACGAGACCGTCGACGCCCCTGAGGCGGCCCCGGGTGACGCGGCGGACCAGGACGAGCGCGGTGACGAGCCGGGCAAGGACTAGGGCATAGAGGCCTAGGACGTAGAACAGGAAAGGGGCGGTACTCCCTCGGGAGTGCCGCCCCTTCCTGTCTATCGCCGGTCTTCTCGGTCGAGGGTCAGGCTGCGCATGACCAGGCCCGTCGCCGGCTTGGGACCGAAGGACGTGGACTTGCGGGGCATGGTGACCCCCTGCCGGGCCAGGTCCCGGACGACCTCTTCGCGTACCGGATGCATGAGCACCGCCGTGGCGCCGAGGCGTTCGGCCTGCTCGACGGCGGCCCCGGCGTCGTGGATGTAGCCGATGTGCTCGGGGGCGTCGGGGACCCGCCAGACCTCGTCGAGCAGCGCCGAGTGGAGGACCGTCGCATCCAGGGTGCGCCATGCCTCGGGGCGGTCCGTGCGGATCGTCCTGGCCAGCAGGTCCGGGTCCGGGCGGTCCACCAGGTGGAAGCCGCCGTCTCCGGCGAGCAGGAACGCGTTGCCCTCCGCCGCCGCGCCGGCCAGGGCGTCGAGCGCGCGGGGCAGCGGGCCCTCCACCGTACGGACCCGGAAGAGGCCCGGCAGTCCTCGGAGCGCCCGGGCCACCGGCAGGCCGCGCAGGAGGCGGTGGATCGCGCGGACCTGGAGCGGATGGCGGGCCGTGTCGACGAGCAGGACGAGTCCGAAGTCCCAGGGGCCCGGGGCGGAACGCTCCCGCTGGAGCCGGAGATAGGTGGCCCAGCGGTGGTGGCCGTCGGCGATCAGCGCCTGGTGGCGGGCGAGATCCGTCTCGATCTCGCCCCTCTCGGCCGGGTCCGTGACCGCCCAGAGGCGGTGGTGGAAGCCGTCCTCGGTCGTGGTGGAGAGCAGCGGAGGGCGTTCGGCCGTGCGCTCGATGACCGCTGCGGCGCCCGTCGGGGAGCCGTCGCCGCGGTAGGTCAACAGCAGCGGCTCCAGGTGGGCCTGGGCCGTGCGCATCAGCTCGGCACGGTCCGCGACGATGTCGTCCATGACGTCCTCGTGCGGCAGCACGATCCCGTCGGCGGCGGGCGAGAGGGCCAGGGCGCCGATCAGGCCGCGCTGGAGGATCTCGTCGTTGCGCTGCTCGTAGACGTAGAGCGCGGGCTCCGGGTCCGGGGCGATCACGCCCTCGGCCAGCCAGCGCTCCAGCGTCCTTGCCGCCTGCCGGTGCCGGTCCCCGGCGGTGTCGGCCTGGGGGAGGATGAGGCGCACGATGTTGTGCGGGTCCGCCGATTCCAGGTGGTGCAGACCGTCGGGCCTGACGACCACGTCGTACGGGGGCGAGGTCACCGCGGCCAGGCTGCCGACCCGCTCGGGGACGTAACGCAGTCCGCGGAACGGGATCAGCCGCAGCCCCTGCTCGTCGGGACCTGAAGTGTTCATTTGAGCATCGTATGTGTGCACGGGGCATGCGCGATGATCGGGGGAGAGACGCGGATGAGGAGCAGAGTCATATGAGCCAGAGCCATCGGTACGACAGGGGTCGGCCCTCCGGGAGCGGTACGGCGCTGAGCGAGGCGTACGACACGGCTCTCCTCGATCTGGACGGGGTGGTGTACGCGGGCGGCGAGGCGATCGTCCACGCCGTGGAGTCGCTGACCGCAGC
This sequence comes from Streptomyces sp. NPDC043746, assembly GCF_056436485.1. NCBI lineage: Bacteria > Bacillati > Actinomycetota > Actinomycetes > Kitasatosporales > Streptomycetaceae > Streptomyces > Streptomyces sp. NPDC043746. Next base: position 3,857 of record NZ_JBWKCM010000001.1, read on the forward strand.
CCGGGACGGCGGGATGCACCTCGCGTACGTCACCAACAACGCCCTGCGCACGCCGGACGCGGTCGCGGAGCACCTGACCGAGTTGGGCGTGCCCGCCGAGGCCGCCGATGTGATCACCTCCGCCCAGGCGGTCGCCCGGCTGATGGCGGACCAGCTGCCCGCCGGGTCACGGGTGCTGGTCGTCGGGGGCGAAGGGCTCCGGGTCGCCCTGCGGGAGCGCGGTCTGGTGCCGGTGGAGTCGGCGGACGACGACCCGGTGGCCGTGGTGCAGGGGTACGGCGGGCCGGAGCTGGCGTGGGGGCGGTTCGCGGAGGCGAGTTACGCCGTGGCGCGCGGGCTGCCGTGGTACGCCTCCAACACCGACCTGACCATCCCGGGGGCCCGGGGCATCGCGCCCGGCAACGGTGCCGCCGTGGAGGTCGTACGGATCGCCACCGGCGCCGAACCGCAGGTGGCGGGGAAGCCGCTGCCGCCGATGCACCGGGAGACCGTGCTGCGGACCGGGGCGCGGCGGCCGCTCGTGGTGGGGGACCGGCTGGACACGGACATCGAGGGCGCGTTCAACGGGGGCGTGGACTCGCTGCTGGTGCTGACCGGGGTGACGGACGCGGCGCGGCTGCTCGCCGCGGAGCCGAAGCACCGGCCGACGTACGTGGACCGGGACCTGCGGGGGCTGCTGACCGGGCAGCCCGAGGTCGTCGCGGAGGGCGCGGTGTTCCGGTGCGGGGGGTGGACCGCGGCCGTACGGGACGGGGAGGGGCTGGTCCTGGACGGGGAGGGTGATCCGCTCGACGGGCTGCGGGCGCTCTGCGGTGCCGCGTGGACCTTCGCCGAGGGCGGGGCGTTCGGGCTGGACACAGGGAAGGCCGTCGCGCGGCTGGGGCTGTAGGCCCGCAGCGCTGAGGCGGAGGCCTGCGAAGGTGGCTCGGACCGGGTCGGACCCGGGGCGCCAGCGCGAAGATAGGCTAACCTAACTTCGTGCTGGTCGGAGGTCCGTCCGGCTCCGATCCACCGGACACCCTCCGACGCCGGGAGTACGACCATGCAGCGCCTCACCGCGGAATCGGTGACCCTCGGCTACGACCAGCGGATCATCGCCGAGGATCTTTCGGTCGAGATACCCGACCACTCCTTCACCGTGATCGTCGGGCCCAACGCCTGCGGCAAGTCCACGCTGCTGCGCTCGCTCGCCCGGATGCTGAAGCCGAGCAGGGGGCAGGTGCTGCTGGACGGGCAGATCATCCACCAGATGCCCGCGAAGAAGGTCGCCCGGACGCTGGGGCTGCTGCCCCAGTCCTCCATCGCGCCCGACGGCATCACCGTGGCCGACCTCGTCGCCCGGGGTCGCTACCCCCATCAGGGGCTGCTGCGGCAGTGGTCGCCGGAAGACGAGAAGGTGGTCCGGGAGTCCATGGAGGCGACCGGGGTGGCGGGGCTGGCCGGCCGTTACGTGGACGAGCTCTCCGGCGGTCAGCGGCAGCGGGTCTGGATCGCCATGGCCCTGGCCCAGCAGACGCCGCTGCTCCTGCTCGACGAGCCGACGACGTACCTCGACATCCAGCACCAGATCGATGTCCTCGACCTCTGTGCGGAGCTGCACGAGACGCAGGGGCGCACGCTCGTCGCCGTACTCCACGATCTGAACCACGCCGCACGGTACGCCACGCACCTCGTCGCGATGAGGGACGGGGAGATCGTCGCGGAGGGGGCGCCGTCGGACGTGGTCGACGCGGCCCTGGTGGAGCGGGTGTTCGGGATGCGGTGCCAGGTGATCGACGATCCGGAGACCGGGACGCCGCTCGTCGTGCCGGCGGCCCGGCAGGCGCGGAAGGCGGCCGTCTGAGGCCGGTGGGGAGGGTGCCGGCGGCGCTCAGGCCGGGCGGCTCTGCCCTCGGTGCCGGACGGGCTCGATCCGGTCGCGCTCGGCCCCGAAGGTGCGGGCCGGGGGCTTGGCCTCTACAGCAGTGATCTCAGTTTCAGCAGGTCCCTGAAGCCCGCCTCCAGGCGTACGCGGCCCGATGCCCACGCCTTCGCGAAGTTCAGGTCGCCGTCGACCAGGGCGACCAGGTCGTCGCCCGTCATCGTCAGGCGGATCTCGGCCTTTTCGCGGGGCGGGCCCTCGACCGTGTCCCGGACCTGGATCCGGCCGTCGGCCAGGCGGCCGGTGAACGTGATGTCGAGGTCCTTGAGGTGACAGCTCAGCGAGCGGTCGAGCGCGGCGGCGCCGCGTACGTCGCCGTCGGCCGCCGCGAGGTTGTCGGAAAGTCTTCTCAGTGCGCTGCGGCACTCCGCCATGGTCGCCATCGCGCTCGACGGTACACCGGCCCGTCGCGGTAGCGTTTCGGCATGAGCGACTGGACGCCGGAGGCGGGGACGCGGCCCGTGAGCACTCCCGAGGAGCCCAACGGGCCGACGGGGCCCGGGGTGCCTTCCCCCGAGCCCGCCGGGCCCGCGCCGCTGGGCGTCGGGCGCACCCCCACCGGCCGGGCCGAGATCGACGCGCTCCTGGAGCGGCTGGCCGACGCGGACCACCTCCCGGCGGACGGGCACACCGAGGTGTACGAGGATGTACACCGTGGCCTCACGTCCGCGCTGACCTCGCTGGACGCCCGTCCGGCCGCCGCACCCGGGCCGCCCGGGCCCACAGCCGCACCCGGAACCTCATCCGCGTACGACAACACGCACGACCACAGGAGCTGAACCGAACGTGGCAGGAGTGGCACGTCGCCGCCTCGACGCCGAGCTGGTACGCCGTAAGCTCGCCCGCTCGCGCGAGCATGCGAGTCAGCTGATCGCCGCGGGGCGGGTCACCGTCGGCCGGACCACCGCGACCAAACCCGCCACCCAGGTCGAGACGGCCGCCGCGATCGTCGTGACCAAGGACGAGGACGACCCCGAGTACGTCTCGCGCGGCGGACACAAGCTGGCCGGGGCGCTCGCCGCCTTCGTCCCGCGCGGTCTGGCCGTCGAGGGGCGGCGGGCGCTGGACGCCGGGGCGTCGACCGGCGGGTTCACCGATGTCCTGCTGCGGGCCGGTGCACGTCAGGTCGTCGCCGTCGACGTCGGGTACGGGCAGTTGGCCTGGTCGCTCCAGTCCGATGAACGCGTCGTCGTCAAGGACCGTACCAACGTGCGGGAGTTGACTGTGGAGGACATCGACGGAGAGGCGGTCGACCTGGTGGTGGGAGATCTGTCCTTCATTCCGCTCGGGCTCGTGCTGCCCGCCCTCGCCCGGTGCGCGGCCCCCGACGCGGACCTGGTCCTCATGGTCAAACCGCAGTTCGAGGTGGGCAAGGAGAGGCTCGGCAGCGGGGGAGTGGTGCGGAGTACGGAGCTGCGTGCCGAGGCGGTACGCGAAGTGGCGCGCCGGGCCTGGGGGCTCGGTCTGGGGGTGCGAGGGGTGACGGCCAGTCCGCTGCCCGGCCCCTCGGGGAACGTCGAATACTTTCTGTGGCTGCGGGCCGGCGCACCTGAGCTGGATCCCGCGGATGTCGACCGTGCAGTGGCGGAGGGGCCTCGTTGACGACGAACGTGACGACGAACGTGACGACGAACGTGACGACGGATGCGGCACGGACGGTCTTCCTTCTGGCGCACACCGGCCGTCCGGCCGCGATCCGCAGTGCGGAGCTCGTCGTGCAGGGGCTGCTGCGCAACGGGCTCGGCGTGCGGGTCCTGGCGACCGAGGCGGACGATCTGCCCCTCCCGGAGGCGGTGGAGACGGTCACCGACACCAGCCCCGCCGCCGTGGACGGCTGCGAGCTGCTGATCGTCCTCGGCGGGGACGGGACACTGCTGCGCGGCGCGGAGTTCTCCCGCGCCTCAGGGGTGCCGATGCTCGGCGTCAACCTCGGGCGTGTCGGCTTCCTCGCGGAGGCCGAGCGCGACGACCTCGACAAGGTGGTCTCGCGGGTCGTCACCCGCGACTACGACGTCGAGGAGCGCATGACGATAGACGTCCTCGTGCACAGCAACGGCGATGTCGTGCACACCGACTGGGCGCTCAACGAGGCGGCCGTGCAGAAGGTGTCGCCCGAGCGGATGCTCGAAGTGGTCCTGGAGATCGACGGGCGTCCGGTGACCGGCTTCGGCTGCGACGGGATCGTGTGCGCGACGCCGACCGGTTCGACCGCGTACGCCTTCTCGGCGGGCGGTCCGGTCGTCTGGCCCGCGGTGGAGGCGCTGCTGATGGTCCCGATCAGCGCTCACGCCCTGTTCGCCAAGCCGCTGGTGACCTCGCCCACCTCCGTGCTGGCCGTGGAGGTCCAGCCGCACACGCCGCACGGGGTGCTGTGGTGCGACGGGCGGCGGACCGTGGAGCTGCCGGCCGGAGCGCGGGTCGAGGTGCGGCGCGGGGCGGTGCCCGTAAGGCTGGCGCGGCTGCACCAGGCCTCGTTCACCGACCGGCTGGTGGCGAAGTTCGCGCTGCCGGTGTCGGGGTGGCGGGGCGCTCCGCACTGACCGTCCCGGCGGTCCGTGAGGGCCCCCGCGGTCCCGGGAACGCTCGGGAGAGTGAATCCGGGAGCGGGGGCCGTCGCGCGTCCGCCTCGGAACCTCGTAAGGTCATGTCCGTGTTGGAGGAGATGCGGATACGGTCGCTCGGAGTCATCGACGACGCGGTGGTGGAGCTGTCACCCGGCTTCACCGCGGTGACGGGTGAGACCGGCGCGGGCAAGACCATGGTCGTCACGAGCCTCGGGCTGCTGCTCGGCGGGCGCGCCGACCCCGCCCTCGTACGGGTCGGGGCGAAAGCCGCCGTCGTCGAGGGCCGGATCACGGTGTCCGGGGGCGACGCGGTGGTGGCCCGGGCCGAGGAGGCCGGGGCGGAACTCGACGACGGTGCGCTGCTCATCAGCCGTACCGTTTCGGCGGAGGGACGCTCCCGGGCCCATCTCGGCGGCAGATCCGTGCCGGTCGGGGTCCTCACCGAGCTGGCGGACGAGCTGGTGGCCGTACACGGCCAGACCGACCAGCAGGGGCTGCTCAAGCCCGCGCGGCAGCGGCAGGCGCTGGACCGGTACGCCGGGGACGGGGTGGAGGTCCCGCACGCCAAGTACGCGGCGGCCTACCGGCGGCTGCGGGCCGTCGCGGCCGAGCTGGAGGAGCTGACCACCCGGGCCCGGGAGCGGGCCCAGGAGGCGGATCTGCTGCGGTTCGGGCTGAACGAGGTCGCCGCCGTCGAGCCGTTGCCGGGGGAGGACGCCGAACTGGCCGCCGAGGCGGAACGGCTGGGGCACGCCGAGGCCCTCGCCTCCGCCGCCGCTCTCGCGCACACCGCGCTGGCGGGGAACCCGGAGGACCCGGAGAGCGTCGACGCGACCACCGTGGTCGCCGCGGCCGGGCAGGCGCTGGACGGGGTCCGGGCCCATGACCCGGCGCTGGCCGCGCTGGCGGACCGGGTGGGGGAGATCTCCATCCTGCTGGCCGACGTCTCCGGCGAGCTGGCCGGGTACGCGGACCAGCTCGACGCCGATCCGCTGCGGCTGGCGGCCGTGGAGGAGCGCCGGGCGGCCCTCACCACCCTGACCCGGAAGTACGGCGAGGACATCGCGGCCGTGCTCGCCTGGGCGCAGGAGGGCGCGGGCCGGCTCACCGAGCTGGAGGGCGACGACGAGCGGATCGGTGAGCTGACCGCCGAACGGGACGCGCTGCGCGCCGAACTCTCCGTGCTGGGACAGGCGTTGACCGACGCGCGTACGGAGGCCGCCGCCCGGTTCGCGGAGGCGGTGACCGAGGAGCTGGCCTCGCTCGCCATGCCGCACGCCCGGGTCTCCTTCGCCATCCGGCAGACCGAGGCGGCGGACGAGGCGTCCGGCATCGACATCGGCGGGCGGTCCGTCGTCTACGGCCCGTCGGGCGCGGACGAGGTCGAACTGCTGCTCGCCCCGCATCCGGGCGCCCAGCCCCGGCCGATCGCCAAGGGTGCGTCGGGAGGTGAGCTGTCCCGGGTGATGCTGGCGGTGGAGGTCGTCTTCGCGGGCTCCGACCCGGTGCCCACGTACCTCTTCGACGAGGTCGACGCGGGTGTCGGCGGCAAGGCGGCGGTGGAGGTCGGGCGGCGCCTGGCCAAGCTCGCCCGGTCCGCGCAGGTCGTCGTCGTCACCCACCTCCCGCAGGTCGCGGCCTTCGCCGACCGGCAGTTGCTGGTGGAGAAGACCGTGGACGGCTCGGTGACCCGCAGTGGCGTCACCGTCCTGGAGGGTGAGGACCGGGTTCGCGAGCTGTCCCGGATGCTGGCCGGCCAGGAGGATTCCGAGACGGCCCGCGCCCACGCGGAGGAACTGCTCGCCACGGCCCGCAAGGACGGGTAGGCCTGCCGCTCTCGCGGGGCCGGACGGGGATCTCCCGTCCGGCCCCGCCCGCGTGTCCCGACGTCCGCCATGCTTCTTCCATGGGTGCGAACATGAGCAGGGGTGCCGTTGTCGTCGCAGGTCTCGTCGCGGCGGGGGCAGCGGCGGGCGCGGCCGCTTCGGTGGCCGCCGTGGTGCACGGGGTGCTGAGCCGCCGTCGTGCGGACCCCGCCTGGCTGCGGACCAACCACGCGGGCCGGACCGTCACCCTCTACGCCGGGCCTGCCGCCGCGCTCGGTGCCGCCGCCGGGATCGCCGCCGCCCCGGGGCCGGCCCGGGCGCGGGCGGCCGGGGTGCTCGCCGTGCTGGCCGCCGGGGGGTGCGGGGCGTACGACGATCTCGTCGGGGCCGGGGACCCGCGCCGGGGGTTCCGGGCCCATCCGGGGGCGCTGCGCGGGGGTGCCGGGGGGTGGGGAGCGGGAGTGCCGGTGGTGGCAACTCTGCGCCCCTGAATTCACCCGTGAGGGTGATGCCGTGTGGCTCGTTGCCGCTGCCGGGCGGGCAGCAACGTTCCGGCAGTCCCGGAACGCGCGAACGGGCTGGCATCCTTGGCGCTGTACCTACCGCCGACTCGGGGACCCCGGGAGCCAATCAACGTGTCACAGCTGCGTACGGTCCAAGTCCTGGGCGGCGGCAGTGCGGGCAGTAGCGCGCACGTCGGTTCGCTGGCCGCGGGGCTGGTGGCGCGCGGGGTGCAGGTCACCGTCTGCGCGCCGCAAGCCGTGGACCGCGCCTACGACTTCGCGGCGACCGGGGCCCGCTTCCTGCCGGTGCCCCGGCGCAGCGACCCGGCCGCCGTCGCCGCGCTCCGGGCCGCCTGCACCGGGGCCGACGTGGTGCACGCGCACGGGCTGCACGCCGCGGCCCGGACCGCCCTCGCGCTGAGCGGGCGGACCGTGCCGCTGGTGATGACCTGGCACACCCGGCGATATGCCGAGGGGGCCCGCCGCCAGATCCTGCATCTGCTGGAGCGAAGAGCCGTACGGGCGGCGGCCGTTGTCCTCGCCCCCTCCTCCGACCTGGTGGACCGGGCGCGGCTCCGGGGGGCCCGGGACGCCCGGCTCGCCCCGGCCGCCGCCCCGGCGCCGCGCGCCTCCTGCACCCCGAACGAAGGCAAGGTGCGGGCCGAACTGGGGGCGGTGGCGCGGCCGTTGCTGGTGGCCGTGGGCAGCCTCGTCCCGCACCACGGCTTCGACACCCTGCTGGACGCCGCCCGCGTCTGGCGCGGACTCGACCCCGTGCCCCTGGTGGTCGTCGCGGGGGAGGGACGGGACCGGCCCGCGCTGCAGCAGCGGATCAGGGACGAGGAGCTGCCCGTACGGCTCGTCGGGAGCAGGGGCGATGTCGGTGAGCTGATCGCCGCCGCCGATCTGGCCGTGCTGCCCAGTCGCTGGGAGGGCCGCTCCCTGCTGGCGCAGGAGGCGCTGCGCCTCGGCGTGCCGCTGGTGGCGACCGAGGTGGGCGGTGTACCCGAACTCGTGGGTGAGGCGGCTGAGTTGGTGCCGTTCGGGAACGGGGAGGCGCTGGCGCGGGCGGTCGTACGGCTGCTGGGGGATCCGGAGCGGTGCGCCTGGCTGGCCGAGGCCGGGCGGGAGCAGGCGGCGGGCTGGCCCACCGAGGACGACACCATCGCCCATGTTCTGAGCGTCTACGACGAGTTGGCGCAGCCGTCCCCGCGCCCCCGCTGACCTAGGTGGTGTGGCGGCGGGCCCGCAGCGCCAGGCTGAGGGCCAGCACCGTCTGCGGGTCGTCCAGGTCCGTGCCCAGCAGCTCGCCGATCCGGGCCAGCCGGTTGTAGAGCGTCTGGCGGTTCAGGTGCAGCTCGCGCGCGGTCTCCGCCTTGCGGCCCGCGTGCGCCAGATACGCCTGGAGGGTCGGCAGCAGCGGCGGGCGCGAGGTGCGGTCGTGCTCGCGCAGCGGACCGATCGCCCGGTTCACGAACGCCGCCAGGTCCGGATGGTCGCGCAGCCGCCACAGCAGCAGGTCGATATCGAGCCGCCGGGCGTCGTACCACGGCTGGTCGTCAAGACCCTGCGCCGCCGTCGCCGTCTCCGCCGCGTGCCGCAGCCCCGCCCCCGCCGTCGCCCAGCTCCCCGCGACACCGACCACGACCACCGGCGGCTGCGACCCCGCCCGGTCCAGCCCCGCCCGCCCCACGCCTGCCCGCAGCGCCGCCGCCACCCGGTCCGCGACCGCAGCCCGCTCACCCTCCGAGCGCAGCCCGAGCAGCAGCGGAACCCGGCCCTCCACCGGCCGTACGCCCAGCAGCACGGGAACCCCGACCGAGGCCAGCTCCTCCAGCACCGCGCGGGCCAGGAGCGCCCAGTTGCCCGACGGGGACAGTTCGGGCGCCAGTCGCATCACGACCGGGAGGAGCGGGGTGTCCCCGGGCCGGAAACCCAGCACCCGGGCCTGGGCCGGGGCGTCCTCCGGGGCGATCCGGCCCTCCGCGAGATCGGTGAGGAAGTCGCCCCGGCCCCGGGCCGCCAGCTCCTCCTCCTGGCGGGCCTGCATCAGGACCACCGCGAGCAGCCCCGCCGCCCGCTCGGCCGCCATCCGGTGCACGGTCGCCAGCGGCCCCGCGACGGCGAGCAGCACCAGCCGGGCCCGTACGGCACCGGTCTCCGGACCGCCGCCCGGCACATCCACCAGGAGCGCACCCGTCGGCGGTGACTCCCGGGCCGCCCGGTCGCCGCGCATCCCCTCCCAGACCTGGAGCGGGTCCGCGCCCACCGGACCCGTGCCCGTGGACGCCGCGTACAGGAGCTGGCCGTCCGGCGTCTCCAGGAAGACCGGATTGGTGGTGAAGTCGGCCAGGATGCCGAGCACCTGAGGCACCCCGCCGCCGTCGAGCAGCGCGCGGGTGGCACGCCGGTGGACCTCCTCCGCCTGCTGGAGCAGGGCGTAGTGCCCGTTGACGATCTCGGTGTGCACCTCTTCGGTCACCGCGACGAACGGCACCTCGCGGTGGAGCTGCACCAGGGGAAGACCCGCCGCCCGGGCCGCGTCCACGATGGAGGCGGGCAGCCTGCCGAAGCGCGGGCCCAGCTCCACCACCAGGGCGGCGATCCCCCGGTCAGCGAGCCGGCGGACGAACGCGCGCTGCTCGGCGGGGCGGGTGCCGAGGCCCAGGCCGGTGGTGAGGAGCAGCTCGCCGCCCTTGAGGAGGGAGGCGATGTTGGGGACCTCGCCCGCGTGCACCCACCGCACCGTGCGGTTCAGCCGGTCCGCGCCGGCCACCACCTCCGGGAGCCCGGCGCGCAGCCCCGGCAGCTCCAGCGCCCGCTGCACGGTGATTCCGCTGTGGCTCTCCACGTACCCGGCCCGCTTTCCCCTTGTTCCCGCACCCGTACCCCGGGCGTCCGTCCTGTTCAGGACGCTACCGCCCGGGGCACGGGGTGCGCATGGCAGGGGAGGCGTGGAGGGCGCGGGACGGACGGACCGTCGAAGCCGCCGACGGCCCCCGGGGCCGTACCCCTCACCCCCGCGCCTCCAGCAACCCCACCAGCGCCCCCCGGCTCCGCCGCAACGCCTCGATCTGCTGGTCCAGGTCCGCCAGCTCCCCGTCGAGGATCGCCCGCAGCTCCGCGCACCAGTCGAACCCCGGCTCCTCGCCCCGGGCGCACGGCAGCACCTGACGGATCACCTCGGTGGAGAGCCCGGCCCGCAGCAGGGCGCGGATCTTCCGCACGGAGGCGACCGCGCCCTCGTCGTAGACGCGGTAGCCGTTCGTCCCGCGCCGTGCCTCCAGCAGGCCCTGCGCCTCGTAGTACCGCAAGGACCGCGCGCTGACGCCCGTCCGCCCCGACAGTTCTCCGATCAGCATGCGTCCCCGTCCCCGCGCCTGTCGGCGCTTGACCTTGTCACCGGCGTCAAGCCTTAACGTCCCACCCATGAGCGAAGATTCCCCCAGCCTCGTGCACCTCGACGGCCGCCCGGCGACCACCGACGACCTGACGCCACTCGCCTTCGCAGGCCACGCCCACTTCACCGCGATGCAGCTCCGCGACGGCCGGGTGCGCGGCCTGGACCTCCACCTGGAACGGCTGCGGTCCGCGTCGGTGGAGCTGTTCGGCCGGGCCCTGCCCGAGGACGTGGTCCGCGCCCGCCTCCGTACCGCCCTCGCCGCAGCTCCCACCACCGACCTCTCGCTGACGGCCACGGTCTTCTCCACGGCCGGCGAGTTCACCGCCGCCGACGGAGACCTGACCCTCCTGATACGGACCGGACCGCCGTCTTCCGGTCCCGAAGGCCCGCTCTCCCTGGCGGCCGTGGACCACGAACGGTTCCTGCCGCACGTCAAACACGTCGGCGAGGTGGCCAAGACACACGTTCTCCGTCAGGCCGTCGCCGACGGCTTCGACGACGCGGCCTTCCTCGACCGTGAGGGCCGGTTCAGCGAGGCGACGATCTGGAACCTGGTGTTCTGGGACGGCGATGCGGTGGTCTGGCCCGAGGCCCGGATCCTGACCGGTACGACGCTGGGCATCGTCCGCAGGCAGCTGGACGCGCTCGGCATCGGCTGGCGGACCGCCCCGGTCACCCCCGCCGACCTGCCCGCCCTCGCCGGCGCGGCCGTCATGAACTCCTGGACCCCCGGCGTCCCCGTCCATCGCATCGGCCCCAGCGAACTGCCCGCCGCACCCCGGTTCCTGGAGGCGCTGCACCGCGCCTACGAAGCCGAACCGCCTGTCGCGCCGTGACGGGCGCGACGAGCGGTCCGGTCCGGGCTGTAGGTTCCCATTATCTGATTCAGCGTCAGCTCTTGTGACCTGCGGCTTTGCGTACTGTTCCAGCATCGTGTCAGTGCCGGATTCCCATGGTTCGTGTCATTTTCCTCGGCGCGGGGGCCCAGAGGCGGCTGCGTGCGGGTGCCGGCCGGATTGTTGGTGAACGCGGACGATGGTGGAGTTGATCGAGATGGCCCAGTCGATCTCATCGCCGCGTTTGCGGCGGCCTGGGTCTGCTGGAGCAGAAGCTCCCACGTTCCGCGGACAAAATCCCACAGCCTGTGCAGGCGGTGCGTTCCCGGGCGGCGTCGGCGGCCTTGGCCGCTGCGGCGACGGCGTCCGCACCGTGCGGGTTGTGCGGAACCATCGCCTCCCCTTCTCGGCCCGGGAAGCCCGTCGGGCCTCCTCATCGGCCTCCTCGGTCCGGCTCAGCCACTTCAAGGCGCTGCTCCGGAACTCCGGCAGGGCCTCTTCGACGATCCGCAGGGCCCGGTAGGCGAGCACGGCGGCCGTACCGGCGGGGTCGCCTCCGCCTCGGCCTGGCCCAGAACGCTGAGGTATGGGGTACGGGCGTCGGCGATCTCCTGCTCCAGTGACGCGCGGACGCCGCTGGCGACGGCGACGATGTCGTCGCCGTCGCGGAGGTCGGCCGCCCACGTCGCGGCGATCAGACCGGCATCGGTCAACGCCTCCTCCGTACGGCGCCGGTACCCGCACGCCTCGCACAGCCCGCCGACCTGCTGCTGCCCGCAGTCCTGGCACGGCAGGGCCTGGCGCACCGCATCACATCAGCGGCGGCCACGGCTGCGCGCTCGGCCTTCGCCCGTCGGGCCGCTGCCGCCGGGCCGCATCCCGCTCGGCCTGCTCCGCGCGGGCCTGCTCCTGCCGCTGCATCAGCTGCTCCGCCTCGACGGCGACCTGCTTGCGCAGCCGCTCCTCAAGGATCCTGCCGCGTTCATCGTTGCCCAGGCCGGGAAGCCTGCGGCTGACCCAGGCCACGACCGGCCAGGGCGTCGTCCCGCTGAACCAGCCGGGCCAGAGCGTGTCTCCTTTATGGGTTCGTCGGCTGAACCTAGGAGTCCCCGTTGTCCTCGACGTTGGCGACCATCCTGCGCAGCACCTTGAGCGCGGCCACGTACTCTTCGTCGCTGATGCCCTCGTGGACCACGGCGCGCACCTCGGTCGCCAGCTCGCGCAACCGCACCCTGGCAGCCTCCCCGGCATCGGTGAGCTGAAGGCGCTGACCGGCCTCGATCCGGAGCCAGCCGCGGTGGAGCAGCTGGTCGATGACACGAGCGATCTCGTGCGGCCCGTCCGCGAGGGGCGTCAGCTGGCTGACAACCTCCTCGCGGCTCGGCGCCTCGGGCCCACCGTTCACCCGGTTCAGCACCCAGTACTGCGGCTGTGTGACGTCGATCCTGGCCATAGCGTCACGCAGATGCCGGGTGACGGCCGCGTGGACGAGGCCACTCCAGTAGCCGACGGGCTGGGTGGCCAGCATGCCGTCCGTGGCGGCCGGATCGGCCGGCGCCTGGTCAGTGGTGGTGTCAGTCAGCGGTCTCATGATCGCGACGCTACATCACCCATCGCACGTGAACACCGCCGAACCTGCGTCAAACGAGCCCGGCTCCCAACGCTTACACGCCCCCATCCGAGGGGCGAATAGTCGTACCGGGCAGGGAGATCAACTGTCCGCGCACAAGGACCTGAGATGTCCGCTCACCCGGACGGCCCGCTGTCCGTTGACAACTCGCTGACCGATCCTCCCCGTCGGCGCGGCCCGGCAACCTCTTTCCGCTCAGGCGGCGGCTCGGGCTCCAGTGCCCGAGCCGACCACCAGTAAGGTCACGCCCCTTGGTCACGCAGTTCCCACCAGAGCTGGTCCAGCTCTGAAAACTCTGTGCCCTGCCGTGGGAAGAGCCCCACCCAGCCGGAATCCGGCGCCGCGAAGCGCTCCATCATCTTGCGGCGCAGGACCGGGTCCGCGGTCATGGTGGTGTGCAGCACGACGTTCGCCGAAGGTTCTGCGGAGCGGTCCCACCACGCGGGTGGGTTGCCTCCGCCGTCCATGGGGGTGGGGTAATGCTCGACCGCCCTCACCGGGAGCAACGGGCCGTGCCCTGTGAAGTCCACGCCGATGTGGTGCTTACGCGGGCCGACCCGCAGGGACGTCAGCGCGAACAGTTCCCCCACGCCAGGCACCCCTGCGGCCCTGAAGCCGTGGTCACGGTAGAGCGCGCCCAGCATGTTCTACGACGGCTCACCCACGTCGCCGACCTTCTCGTAGAACTCGATGCGTACCCCGAGGATCACCATGCCGCCGATCCTGGCACGTCGCCGCGAAGGGCGTGGCCCATGCGGGGAAAACACCGGTGCTTGTCCGCGGCGTTGTGCGCGTGCGTGGCGGCTGAGTTGGCTGCGTCGCGTGCCTGGTTGGCGGCCGTGTCCGAGCTGCGGGTCAGTGCCTCGGCGGCGTTGGCCGCGCGGTTGGCCACGAGGGCGTGCTGACGAGTCAGCAGTGGGTCCGGGATTTCGACCTCAGGGAAGCGTCTAAGTACCGCGGCCCAGGGGATTGAGTCGCTCACCTCATGCCCCACGGCGGGCCGCCGAGCAGGATCGGGTCATGGACCCCCGTACGTACGACACGCTCTACCGCCCCACCCGGCTGCCCGCTGCGCCCCGCCGCACCCCGATGATGATCCTTGCTCTCACGCTGTGGCTGCTCACGGCGATGGCCTTGTCCTGGCTGGGCTTCCTGGTCGGCATGACCGTGCTGTGGGGCGCGGCGGAGGGCATGGTGATGGGCGGGCTTCTGCTGCGGTTCGCCGTTGTTGTGGGTGGTGGCGCGGCCGTACTCATCGCGGTCAGCCGGGCCCCGGCGGTCAAGCGCCTGTCGGCCGAGGGGCGCAGTCTCCTGCTGGCGGTCCTGGCCTGCCCGATCCCGCTGGTCCTGGCAGTCGCCCTGTGGTTCTGCACCGTCTGACCGGCTCCGGCGCGCACTCAACTTTATGTGCGGAGTCACGGCGCCATCTGGCGAAGTCATCCGCGTCGGTGACTTCGAGGACGGCGAGGCGCGGCGCCGGGTGGCGGCGGTTGCTCGTGGGCCTGGCCCCAGTCGACCGGGTAGAGGGTCTCGCCCCGCCAGCCGCACGAGCACGAGCCGCGTAGGTGCGTGGCCGGGCTCCCCAAGCTTCCGTCGTAGGTCCACCACTCGGTGAGCGTGCCGAGGCCGCCGCCGGAGTTGGACGGGATGCTCACGGGGCCGGGCTCGGTCCCGTCCTCGTTCCCCACCCCGGGCTGCCCGCCGTGCGCCTCCTCCAGCTCGTCCACCACCCACGGGTACATGCTGACGAAATCGGCCTGGAACACTTCGCCTCCCGGCTACGCCTTGCTGGCCAACCTTGCCGAGAGCAAGCATGGCCGGTCCGCGGTGCCCACGGTGCGGAAATGGCCGACTCGGATACGGAGGCGCGGAGGGCGACGGGCGTGCGCGGCGTTGCGCAGAAACGACCGAAGGGTCACCAGTGACATGGACCGCACTGGCCCATGTTCGCGTAAATCAAGCCATGTTCCACAAGCCCCGTACATGCGCGCCTCACTCGTTGAGACTACGCAGTGCAGTTATCTGACTACACGCACTTCGGAGGGGCGCCTTGACGCGCAGGGACGACATCGTGGCGATCGTGATCGACGCGAAGAACGAGATCAAGAAGTCGGTCGAGGAGCTGGACGGCCGCGTCAACAACTTGGGACGTGACCTGCGAACGGATCTCATCCATGAGGTCGAAGGACTCCGCAAGGCGCCGCTGGAGGAGATGAAGACGTCCCAGACGGCAGCGCAGAGGAACGCCTCCCGGGCGGAAACGCGTGCGGGTGAGGCGGTCGCCGCCGTGACCGAGCTGCGCCGGGACGTCCTCCAGTTGCACGAGCGTCTCGACGGCCTGCGCGGGGACGTCGGCAAGGTTTTGGAAGCGCTGGTCGGCATCGGACCGGCCGTCGGCTCACCGTGTGTCGAACTCGGTGCGGACGTCGGACCCGAACGGGACCTGACGCCGCCGCCCGGACAGGCACAGAGTTCCAGTATCGAGATCGAGCCGGCGCCGGATGCGGCTCCGGCCGAGAGTTCCGTGCCCGCCGCGGCCGAAGGCGTTTCCACGGATGCCGAGGATGACGGTGCCCACGACGGGGAGGCCGAGCCCGCCTCCGAGGTGCAGGCGCCGCAAACGGTCCCGGAACCCGACGGAGACCGGGACCTTTCCGCCGTGGCTCTGGAAGCCGCCCAGGGCACCGATGACCAGAAGGGGGAGCCCGCACCCTTCAGTCGCAGAGGGCGGATCTTTGCGATCAGCCGGGCCGCCCGAGTCGCCTCGGCGACTCTGGTCTGCCACCGGGACACCTGGGAGTTCGTCGCCACGCAGGCCGGAAGCCACCCGCACTTCAGGCCCCCTGCGCTGGAAGACCGCGAGAACGGACTGGTTGCCGCGGTGCTCTCCGGACGCTCGCTCGTCGCCATGCTCCTGGCGCTCTACCAGGTCGAGAAGACCTCCGTGTATCAGCCCGATTCGGGCGACGTGAACGAAATGACCGCCTACGCCGACTGGATCATGGCCACGAAGGTCTACACCGCCACGGCCGATGTCCTCAGGCACGCGTACTCCACCGATGGAGACCCCGTCGTCATCACGATCGACAACCGGCTGCCCGCCCGGTCCTGACGTCCCTCTCGCTGGGCGGCCACACAGCACGTATCCACCGCAGCCCGCGCCCCGGATCTCTCCCCCCGGGGCGCGGCGCGGTCGCTCAGGAGGCAATAGCGCCCCATCCGGAGTCCTGGCCCCCACCCGATGTCTCTTGAGCCTGGACCTACAGACGCTGCTCGATCAGCCAGAAGATGAGACCGACCGTCCCCGCTCCGGTGGCGTAGGCGGCGCCGCGCGCGCCGCACGGCCTTCGGTAAGCCCGCCCTCGGGTTGCCTGGTGCGACAGCTCCAGCACACCCGGGCAGCCGGAGGTCAGCCCCACAGCTTGCGAGTGAACTCCGCCGCCCACTCGACCCGTTCGCGGTGCGGTCCGCTGGGCGCGCAGCGGGCCTCGGGCGGGGCCTGGCACTTCGGGCACCTGACTTCCCGGGCGTGCCAGGTTCGGGCCGCCGTGCCACCGGTGGGTTGTTCGCTTCGCTTCTCCCGGCGGGGCCGTGGAGGCCGGGAGGGGGCGTGGTGCAGGACTTTGCGCAGGCGTTCGTCGTGCGGGAGTTGCCGTGTCCGGCCGGGGCCGAGCCGGTCGTCGTTGCCGCACGGCTTCCCGGGCCCGGCGTAGCACCGCGGGCAGGTTTTGCTGTACCAGTCCGCGCGCGCCACCTGTTGGTACAGCCGGGGCTCGCCCTTTTGTTGCTGGACGTTTCGGTTCCGGTCGGATTTCAGTGTCCGGTCCGGGGCGGGCTTCTTCTGCGCGGGAAGCGCTGGTTCAGGTGCCGACGTCTTTCGCTCGCGCTGCACGCGGGCTCTCCACGCCTCGATCTGGTTGGTCTCGCTGCGCGAGAGCTGATCACCGGCCGTGGCGGCCAGGTCGGTGAGCATGGCGACCCGACGCCGCTTCTCCGTCCCCAGCATGGTGCCGCCGTGACGACGCAGGGTGCGCAAGGTCGTGCGTATCCGCTCCAGTGCTTCCGTCTTCTGCCGGGCGGTTCTCCGACGGGCCTCTTCCTTGGCCTCGGCCGCAGCGTTCAGCTTCCGGGCTGTTTCCTCCTGCTTCCGGAGCATCCCGGCGAGGAAGCCGGCGGCCGCACCGGCCGTCCGCGTTTCGGTGTCGGTGCGCTCGTGGGCCGCGAGCGCGTTGACCTTGGCCAGCAGTCCGCGGACTTCCTGGACGTTACCCTCGGCCACGGCTTCGCCCAGGCGGGTGAACATCTCCTGCCTGACCACGGCCTGCTCCTCCAACCAGACCTTGGCGTCCTGGAGAACGATGCCGATCCGGGCACGGGTCTCCTCATCCACCCCCTCCAGGGTGGCCAGGGTGTGGCTCACCCGGGCCACCACGACCACGGACCCCACGGCGCGGGCCTCCTTGATGCGGCGGAAGAGAACCTGGGTCCGGGCCCGTACGTCCGGCGTTTTTCTTTCCCTGCCCGGGGCCCGGCGGGCCGGCGGAGGTGCGCTGCGAGACTGAACGATCCGCTCGACCGCCGGGGTGGACAGGCCCCGCTCGGTCATCTCGCACTCGTCCAGAGCGAACCACTCGGTGGGCCGGGCGAAGGACTCCGTCCCGATCCGTACGCGGCGCGCCGTGCCCTCGCTGTCGAGACGGATCCGGTGCACGTACCAGCGGCGGACCAGCGTGTCCCGGTCCACGGGGATCATAGTGCCGAGCACCGGCTCCACGGCGTCGTCCCACACCGGGGTAACCGACTGGTCCAAGTGCACCCGCAGGGCGCCGTGGCGCCAGCGGATGTCGACGAGGGAACTCAGCGGCCCGTCCCCGAGGCGGGTATAGGCGAAGGTGGCCTGCTCTCCCCTATCGGCGAGCCAGGCCGCGGCCGCCGACTTCACATACAGGTGGTCCGCGCTGTTCACACCGCGTGCGGCGCGGCCGCACACGTGCGGGAGTCCGTCCGGATCGGGGTGATGGGCGAAGTGGCACGCTCTATCGGTGTAGAGCTTCGTGGTCAGCTGGCCGCCGCAGCCACCGAGCAGGGTGCCGCACCAGAAGGTGTCGCGCTCGTGCGCATGACGGAAGCCGTCCAGCTCGATCGCCTCCATCGGCAGCATCAACGGCTCCTCCGAGCCCGCCGCGCCCAGCACCGCCGTCTGATCCGCCGCTTGTCAGCCCGCACGTACTCCCCCATCTATCCCGGCAAACCATCGTGTCATCAGGGGACTAGCCAGATGGCCATGTCGCCTCTTCACATGCCGTGCGCCCTATCGGCTTGATGCTCGTTCCAGCGACACGGCTCGGGCGCGGGCTCTGCAGCGCGCCTCGTGGCCGAACGGGCTTGGACTGGCCACGATCACCCCGACGGCTGCGGGCCGTCCTCGTGATCGAGCTGTTGGCCTGAGCAGCCCCCGGCGGCGGCGAGTACGTCGGCGAGGCCGCTGGGCCGGAGCGTACGCCCGGCGAACCACCGCGAACCACGGCCGTATCCCTGCAGCCCCTGCTGGATCGCCCAGAAGAGGAGTCCGACGGCGCCGGCCCCGGTGGCGTAGGCGGCGCCGCGCATCGCGCTGGAGACCAGGGCGCGGCGTCGGCGGGCCAGCCAGGCTCTCGGGGTGCTGGGCGAGCTAGAGGGTGGCTGCGAAGACCTGGACGCCCTCGATGTCGACGCCGCCGGTCCAGCCGTCGAACTCGGTGAAGTCGTCCTCGTTCTGTCCTTCTTCGCGGCCCGGGAGCGCGGTCAGCCGCTGCACGTGGGAGGCCGCTCCGGCCTGGGTGACGGCGCACCGGGCCATCGCGCCCAGGCGGCGACGGGCGCCGGCGTCCGGCGTCATCAGCGTCCGCTGGGCCTTCGGCTGCACGCCGCACCGCAGCTGCTCCATGCCGCCGACATCCGTGCGCAGGAGCCCGGCAGCACCGCAGAGCTGGAGGCCCGCCTCGCCGTCCGCCGGTCCGTCCGCGCCGCCTGGTCGCAGGGCATCGAGCACACCGTGCAGCTGCACGCCCTTGTCGATGCGGGCCTGGCCGACACCGCCTCGATCGCCGCCGTCGGGTGGGAACCGGTGCTGCTCGCGGCAATCAACCGGGGCCTGGGCCATGGCGGGTGTTCCTCCGGCGGGCCGTACGGCACGTGCTGCTGATGCCGTACCCCCGGAGCGTTGCAACCTCGCCTTTTCGGACGGTTATTGAGCGCTTTGAGCCCCGTTGCCATAAAGGCGGGCATGGTGCGGCGATGCCTCCTAGGGTTATCGAACATGCGTCCGATCTGGATGCCGACCGGGGGAAAACCATGCACCTGTCACGAACGCGTACCGCTGTCATCGCGGCCGGCGCCAGCATCGCCAGCGTCGTCGGCCTTCTGTCCTTCGGGGCGGCTCCCGCTCAGGCCGCGGGCGAGAACTGGACGGTCTACTCCACACACTTCTCGCCCAAGGGGCACGACATCCCGCTGCGCCTCGGACGGCACGACAACTCGTCCGGCCACACGACGGGCTTCGGGAAGTACCACATCGACGACCGCGGGCACCGGATCAACCAGTCCTGGAGCCAGTTCAAGGACGACATCGACGAGACCCTGAACAGCTCGACGATCAAGTGCACCAACAAAAACGGCACCTATACGTGCAACTCCAACAAGATCAGCGGCGTGAACTCGCAGTGGGGGAACATGAAGGTGGTCTACACCCACAGCACCACGGGTACCCCGGACGGCCGCGCCCGTGGGATCATCACCGCCTACTACCTCAACGACTGCGGCTGCCTCGCCGCCCAGGAGGAGACAGCAGAGTGAACCTGCTGGACCAGTACACCGACCATCTCCGCGAGTTCGGCGCCGCCGCGACGGACGGCATTGAACGTGTCCTGGCCGAAGGGAACTACGGGCAGCTGCGCGCTCTCGATTTCGATGAGGACGAGCAAGGCGTCTTCGTCACCATCGACATCTCCCTGAGCGGGGAGATCGTCCAGCGCTGGGGATCGGACGCCTACCGGCGCCGCCACCTGATCATCCAGCGGCAGGACGGGCCCATCGACCCGGCGGACTTCGGGGCCGCCCTCGTGCACACGAGCGTGATGGAAGACCTGGACACCGCCGGCCGACGTCCACCGGCCTAGCCGGACTGCCGCGCAGAGCGAGGGGCTCCACGACTAGGGGCCTTGACCCCTGATCCTGGACCGTCTCGCCGTCCAGCCGGAAATGCGTGCCGACCCTCAGCTTCGTCCCAGCCCCGCTCATGCGGACTTCCGCAGCACGTGGCCCGCGCTCAGCGGCCGGTCCAGCGCGGTGGTCACATGTCCGGACCACAACAGGTGCAGCACCGCCGATGTCACCAGCGGCCGGGGACACTCCGGCAGCAGCCGGGGAAGGCATCACCCAGCGGCATCCCGTCCAGATCCGCGGCCCGCAACGCGGCCACCAGATCGGGGTCGAACAGCCAGGTGCGGCGATAGCCGGCCAGGAACCGGATGTTCTCCAGCACATGCGGATCCGGCTCGCTCCACACCTCGTACTGCCAACCGCGCGACGTGACCGCCTCGCGCGTCCAGGCGAAGGTGAAGGCGACCTCCAGCTTCCGGAGCCGGTGGCGCGGCTTTACGTCCACGATCACCGGACCGTCGTCCGTCAGCAGCAGATAGTCCGGGATGTGCTTGCGGACCTTGCCGTCGACTTCGGTCTTGAGCAGGAACGGCTGGGCGACGATGCGCCGCACTTCTGGAGCGAAGTCGGCGAACAACAGCCGCCCCAGCTCCAGCCGCGACTCGTAGATCACGTGGTCGCCCATGGTGGCCGACCAGTACGTGCCCGAATAGTGCTGCTGTCCCTTGAACCAGCGGAACGTGCGCCACGGCCGAGCCTCCCGCAGCAGCTGGAGCGGCACCGACGGCCACTCCAGGTCTTCCACCACGGCCTCGTCACCACGCCGGACACTCAGCCGTCCCGGTGCGGCCACGGCTGTACTCATCGGACCACCGACCCCGCGATTCCCGAGGCGGCCCCGTCGGCCGCCGAACGCTGGGGAACTGCCCCGGTCACGTACGCAGATGACGACCGGGGCGGTCCTGTACACGAAGAGGGAAACTACTCGCTCACGGGGCATGAATCCCATCCCCCTGTCCTATTGGCCACGCGGTGGACACCGCCGGTGGGAAAAGGACAGGGGATCTGGGATCCCACACGCCCTCACCCCACGTAGGCACCGCTCGCCGTCAGCCGCAGGGCCGTGTCGATCAGCGGCACATGGCTGAACGCCTGCGGGAAGTTGCCCACCTGGCGCTGGAGGCCCGAGTCCCACTCCTCGGCCAGCAGGCCCAGGTCGTTGCGGAGCGCGAGCAGCTTCTCGAAGAGCCGGCGCGCCTCGTCGACCCGGCCGATCATCGCCAGGTCGTCGGCCATCCAGAACGAGCAGGCCAGGAACGCGCCCTCGTCGCCCTCCAGGCCGTCGACGCCCGCCTCGTCGCCCTCGGTGGGGTAGCGCAGGATGAAGCCGTCCTCCGTGGACAGCTCCCGCTGGATCGCCTCGATGGTGCCGATGACCCGCTTGTCGTCCGGGGGCAGGAAGCCCATCTGCGGGATGAGCAGCAGGGAGGCGTCCAGCTCCTTGGAGCCGTAGGACTGGGTGAAGGTGTTGCGTTCCTTGTCGTAGCCGCGCTCGCAGACGTCCCGGTGGATGTCGTCGCGGAGTTCGTACCACCGCTCCAGGGGGCCTTCGACGTCACCGGACTCGACCAGCTTGATCGTCCGGTCGACGGCGACCCACGCCATCACCTTGGAGTGCACGAAGTGGCGGCGGGGGCCGCGCACCTCCCAGATGCCCTCGTCGGGCTCCTCCCAGTGCTTCTCCAGGTACTCGATCAGCTTGAGCTGGAGGCCCATCGCGTAGTCGTTGCGGGTCAGGCCGGTCATGTGCGCCAGGTGGAGGGCCTCGGTGACCTCGCCGTAGACGTCCAGCTGGAGCTGGTTGGCGGCGCCGTTGCCGACGCGGACCGGGGCGGAGTTCTCGTAACCGGGCAGCCAGTCCAGCTCCGCCTCGCCCAGCTCGCGCTCGCCGGCGATGCCGTACATGATCTGGAGATTCTCCGGGTCGCCCGCGACCGCCCGCAGCAGCCACTCGCGCCACGCCCGGGCCTCTTCCCGGTAGCCGGTGCGCAGCAGGGAGGAGAGGGTGATCGCGGCGTCCCGCAGCCAGGTGTAGCGGTAGTCCCAGTTCCGTACGCCTCCGATCTCCTCGGGGAGCGAGGTGGTGGGCGCGGCGACGATGCCGCCGGTAGGCGCGTACGTGAGGGCCTTGAGGGTGATGAGGGAGCGGACGACCGCCTCCCGGTAGGGCCCGTGGTACGTGCACTGCTCGACCCATTCGCGCCAGAACAGCTCGGTGGCCTCCAGCGACCCCTCCGGGTCGGGGAGGGCGGGCGGCTCGCGGTGCGAGGGCTGCCAGCTGATCGTGAACGCCACCCGGTCGCCGGGGCCGACGGTGAAGTCGGAGTAGGTGGTGAGGTTCTCGCCGTAGGTGTCGGCCTGGGTGTCCAGCCAGACGGAGTCCGGCCCGGCGACGGCGACCGTACGGCCGTCCACCTTGTGTACCCACGGTGTCACCCGGCCGTAGCTGAACCGCATCCGCAGCTCCGAACGCATCGGCACCCGGCCGCTGACGCCCTCCACGATCCGGATGAGCTGCGGGGCACCGTCACGCGGCGGCATGAAATCGGTCACCCGCACGGTGCCGCGCGGCGTGTCCCACTCCGATTCCAGGATCAGGGAGTCGCCGCGGTAGCGGCGCCGGTCCGCCGGGAGCGGCTCGGCCCCTTCGGCCCGTGCCGGGCTCAGCCGCCAGAAGCCGTGTTCCTCGGTGCCCAGCAGTCCCGCGAAGACGGCGTGCGAATCGAAGCGGGGCAGGCACAGCCAGTCCGCCGTGCCGTCCCGGCAGACCAGGGCGGCGGTCTGCATGTCTCCGATGAGTGCGTAATCCTCGATGCGCCCGGCCACGTGCGTCTCCAGTCGAACGGCCATGTCGCCCCGTCGGGGGCGCTTACTGGGGGAGGGTCTAGGGGTCGTAGTGCAACAGACGGTCCCGTACCGGTAGAGCGGGGCTGGGTGTGCCGCCGGCCGGCCGTCTCGGCAGCGAGTGTCCGAGCAGGATACGACGCGGTACGAAGATCCGCGCGATGGTCTTGACAACATTTCTGAGCTGATCGGGTGGGGCGTGAAACGACTGGGGTGATGGTGTGACGCCCCTGTGCAGGGTGTGGCCGGAAGCAGCCTCCCCCTGTCGCTGTTACCCTGGTAGCCCGTGGACGGTGGTCGTATCCGACAGCGGACGAGGCCCCCGAACCGCAGCGACGGCACCCCGGAATCCCCGGTTCGGCGGCCGGTACGCACCTCACAACCGCGACCACGGGAGCCCCCTTTGGCTATGCAGCCCACATCCACGACGACCAAGCACATCTTCGTCACCGGGGGTGTCGCCTCCTCCCTCGGCAAGGGTCTGACTGCCTCCAGCCTGGGTGCCCTGCTCAAGGCGCGTGGCCTGCGGGTCACGATGCAGAAGCTCGACCCGTATCTCAACGTCGACCCCGGCACGATGAACCCCTTCCAGCACGGCGAGGTGTTCGTCACCAACGACGGCGCGGAGACCGACCTGGACATCGGCCACTACGAGCGCTTCCTCGACGTCGACCTCGACGGCTCCGCCAACGTCACCACCGGCCAGGTCTACTCGCAGGTCATCGCCAAGGAGCGGCGCGGCGAGTACCTGGGCGACACCGTCCAGGTCATCCCGCACATCACCAACGAGATCAAGCACCGCATCCGCCGCATGGCCACCGACGACGTGGACGTCGTCATCACCGAGGTCGGCGGCACGGTCGGGGACATCGAGTCGCTGCCGTTCCTGGAGACCGTCCGCCAGGTCCGCCACGAGGTCGGCCGGGACAACGTCTTCGTCGTGCACATCTCGCTGCTGCCCTACATCGGCCCCTCGGGCGAGCTGAAGACCAAGCCGACGCAGCACTCGGTCGCCGCCCTGCGCAACATCGGTATCCAGCCGGACGCCATCGTGCTCCGCGCCGACCGTGAGGTCCCGACATCCATCAAGCGCAAGATCTCGCTGATGTGCGACGTGGACGAGGCCGCGGTGGTCGCCGCGATCGACGCCAAGTCGATCTACGACATCCCCAAGGTGCTGCACACCGAGGGCCTGGACGCCTACGTCGTCCGCAAGCTCGACCTGCCCTTCCGGGACGTCGACTGGACGACCTGGGACGACCTGCTGGACCGGGTCCACAACCCCGACCACGAGGTCACCGTCGCCCTGGTCGGCAAGTACATCGACCTGCCCGACGCCTACCTCTCGGTCACCGAGGCCATCCGCGCCGGCGGCTTCGCCAACAAGGCCCGGGTCAAGGTCAAGTGGGTCACCTCCGACGACTGCCGCACCGCCGCCGGTGCCGCCGAGCACCTGGGCGACGTCGACGGGATCCTCATCCCCGGCGGCTTCGGCGAGCGCGGGGTCGACGGCAAGGTCGGCGCCATCCGCTACGCCCGCGAGAACAAGGTCCCCCTGCTCGGCCTCTGCCTCGGCCTCCAGTGCATCGTGATCGAGGCCGCGCGGAACCTGGCCGAGATCCCCGACGCCAACTCCACCGAGTTCGACGCGGCCACCGCCCACCCGGTCATCTCGACCATGGAGGAGCAGCTCGCCTACGTCGAGGGCGCGGGCGACCTGGGCGGCACCATGCGGCTCGGCCTCTACCCGGCCAAGCTCGCCGAGGGCTCCGTGGTGCGCGAGGCGTACGCCGGCGAGCCGTACGTCGAGGAGCGCCACCGCCACCGCTACGAGGTCAACAACGCCTACCGCGGCGAGCTGGAGAAGAAGGCCGGACTGGTCTTCTCCGGCACCTCCCCGGACAACAAGCTCGTCGAGTACGTGGAGTACCCGCGCGAGGTCCACCCCTACCTGGTCGCCACCCAGGCCCACCCGGAGCTGCGCTCCCGCCCGACCCGCCCCCACCCGCTCTTCGCGGGCCTGGTGAAGGCGGCCGTCGAGCGCAAGGTCGGCGCGGGCGAGTAACGCCGAGGCATTACGGTTGACCGGGGTACGGATCCTGCTCGCAGGACGCGTACCCCGGTTTCTCGTTTCGGCACATGGCACGTGGTACGTGGGAGGACGCACATGGGGATCCAGGACACGCCCGAGGAATGGCAGGTCACGGCGACCGCCACCCCCTTCACGGGCAACAAGACCAGCGTCCGCACCGACCAGGTGGTGATGCCGGACGGCTCCGTCCACGGCCGTGACTACCAGGTCCACCCCGGCTCCGTCGCGGTCCTCGCCATCGACGAGGACGACCGGGTCCTCGTCGTACGCCAGTACCGCCACCCGGTCCGCCAGCGGCTCTGGGAGATCCCCGCCGGGCTGCTGGACGTCCCCGGCGAGAACCCGCTGCACGCCGCTCAGCGCGAGCTGTACGAGGAGGCGCACGTCAAGGCCGAGGAGTGGCGGGTGCTGACCGACGTCTACACCACGCCCGGCGGCTGCGACGAGGCTGTGCGGATCTTCCTCGCCCGGGGCCTCTCCGACGTGGAGGGCGAGCGGTTCGAGGTCTCCGAGGAGGAGGCCGACATGGAGCAGGCCCGTATCCCGCTGTCCGAGCTGGTGCGCTTGGTGATCGCGGGGGACCTGCACAACAACTGCCTGGTCGTCGGGGTGCTCGCGCTCACCGCCGTCCGCGCGGGAGACGGCGTCGACTCGCTCCGTCCGGCCGACGCGCCTTGGCCGGCCCGGCCGTTCGAGGACTGACGGGCCGTCGGCCCAGTCCCTCGGCCCTTCGGCCGAAGGTGACCGGATGCAGTCGGACAATCAGAAGAGATGCTGATCCGATCGAGGGATGTTTCCCCCGGGGTCGGCGCCGCTCGGCAGTGATCCGCACCGCCGCTGAACTACGCTCGAAAGGCCCCGACCGGAGCTCCGGCGGGCACCGCGTGCAGTGAAGTGGAGCGTGGCTCGTGACCGATCAGGCGGTGGACACCAGCGGCCCGGCCGAAGCTGCGGGGACCCAGGAGCCGCCCGGCGCCGTCCCGCCCCGATTCTTCGGCCGGGAAAGGGAGTTGAAGGCCCTGCGGGCCGACATCGAACGCGTCGGCCTGGACACCCTGGCCGGACGCAAGGCCCCCCGCGCCCGGGTCCTGCTCATCGCCGGCCGCCCTGGCTCCGGCCGCAGCGCCCTCGCCGCCGAACTCGCGGGTGCCCTCACGGGGACGGGCCCGGCCCCGGCCGACGCTTCGGGGCCCGCGACCGCAACGGGCGCCCTGCCATGGGCCGTTGCCGGTACGGGCTTTGGCGACTACCCGGACGGGGTGCTCCGGGTCGGCCTGACCGAACCCGGCGGCGACCCCGTCCCCACCGAGCGCACCGCGGGCGAGATCCTCGGGCTGCTCGGGCTCGCCGTCCCGCCCGGCGCCGACCAGGACGAGCTGTCCGAGATGGTCCGCGAGGCCCTCTCCGTACGCCGCCTGGTCCTGCTGCTCGACGACGCGGCCGACGCCGAACAGGTCGACCCGCTGCTCCCGGAGAACCCGGACTGCCTGGTCGTCGCCACCGCCACCGGTCCGCTGACCGGCATCCCCGACGTCCGGCCCTGCACCCTCGGCGGCCTGGAGGCGGGCGCGGCCGTCCGGCTGCTCGCCCGCGCCATCGGCCAGGTCCGTATCACCGTCGACCCGCGCACCGCCGAGAGCCTGGCCGAGGAGTGCGGGGGCCAGCCCGCCGCGCTCACCCTGATCGGCGGCTGGCTGGCCACCCGCCCCATGGCCTCCGTCGCGGACGTCGCCAAGCAGCTCCACGACCTCCCCGACTCCGGCGACCCCCAGCCCGCCGGCGCCCGCCCGCTGGCCCGCGCCTTCCGCCTCGTCCACGACTCGCTGCCGCAGGCCGCCGCCCGGATACTGCGCCTCCTCGCCCTCGCCCCCGCCGGACTGGCCGACGCCCACACGGCCTCCGCGCTGGCCGGCTGCTCGGTCTCGGCCGCCGAGCGGACCCTGGACGACTTCGTGAAGCTCGGGCTGCTGCGCACGGACGGCGCCGCCCACCCCCAGTACGGCATCCCCGGCTGTCTCGCCCCGATGCTGCGGGCCCTCCTGGAGGAGCGCGACCGCCCCGCCGAGATCCAGCTCGCCCGCGCCCGGATGCTGGAGCGGACCGTGCGCCGACTCCAGGCCTGCCGGGCGGTCACCGAACCGGAGGGCACCACGGCCCACCGCAGACTGGCCGGACTGCCCCGCTCCCTGCGCTTCCCGAACGCCGAGGAGGCGGGCGTCTGGCTGCGCCTGCGCCAGCCCGCCCTGCTGGCCTCCGCCCGGCTCGCCGTGGCCGACGGCGAGCTGGACACCCTGGCCCGCCGCCTGATCGCCGCCCTGGTCCGGGCGCTCGCCGCGCACCGGGGCACCGAGGCCGCCGCCCCCGAGCTGTACGGGCTGCACGGCCTGGTCCTGGACGTGGCCGAGCGCCGGAACCTGCCCCGCGAGCAGGCGGCGGCCCTGCTGAACCTGGCGGACCTGGACGCCCGCACCGGCCGCCCCCGCGACGCCCTGACCCGGTACCGGGCCGCCCTGGACGCCGGACGGGCCGCCGGCGACCTGTACGCGACGGGCCGCGCGATGGAATCCGTAGGCAGTACGTACGCCGAGCTGGGCGACTTCCACCGGGCCTCCGACTGGTACGGCCGAGCCCTCGCCCAGCGCCTCACCCAGGGGGAGCGGGCCGACGAGGCACGGCTCTACGGGCGGCTCGGGGCCGTCCACAGCTACGCCGGGCGGTACGGCGAGGCGCTGCGGAACTGGCGGGCCGCCGCCGCGGGCCACCGCAGGCTCGGCGACCTGGCGGCCCAGGCGCGGGCGCTCAGCGAGGCGGCCCGGGTCCAGGAGTACGCCGGGCGGCCGCACGAGGCGCTGCACACCTGCCGGGAGGCGGCCGAGCTGGCCCGTCGCGCCGATGACGTGCGGCTTCAGGCGGCGCTCCAGCTCCGGCTGGCCGACACCCTGGACCGGCTCGGAGATCCGGCGGCGGCCCGGCTGCACAGGTCCGCCGCCGACAGATTGCTGGGGGAGGAGGGTTCTGCCTACGAAATCCGCAGTGCTTCGACAGAAAGTTAATGCTTTGTAAGGCTAGACAGCGCGAAGTCCTTCATTAGACTGGCTCTGCCGCGTTCCTCCGTGGCGTCTCCATTTATGATGTATCTATCCGGGTCTGCACTGTTGTGTCCGGATTACCCTCCGAGCCAAGGACCGTGATCGACGTGAAGGTCGGCATCCCCCGCGAAGTCAAGAACAACGAGTTCCGGGTGGCGATCACCCCCGCCGGAGTGCACGAGCTCGTCCGCCACGGCCACCAGGTCGTCATCGAGCACGACGCCGGCGTCGGCTCGTCCATCCCGGACGAGGAGTACGTCGCCGCCGGTGCGCAGATCCTGGCCACCGCCGACGAGGTCTGGGCCGCCGCCGACCTGCTGCTCAAGGTCAAGGAGCCGGTCGCCGAGGAGTACCACCGCCTCCGCAAGGACCAGACCCTCTTCACCTACCTGCACCTCGCCGCCTCGCGCGAGTGCACCGACGCGCTGCTCGCCTCCGGCACCACCGCCATCGCCTACGAGACGGTCGAGACCGCGAACCGCGCGCTCCCGCTGCTCGCCCCGATGTCCGAGGTCGCGGGCCGTCTCGCCCCGCAGGTCGGCGCGTACCACCTGATGCGCTCGGTCGGCGGCCGCGGCGTGCTCCCCGGCGGTGTCCCCGGCACCCACGCGGGTGAGGCCGTCGTCATCGGCGGTGGCGTCTCCGGCTGGAACGCCACGCAGATCGCCGTGGGCCTCGGCTTCCACGTCACGCTGCTCGACCGCGACATCAACAAGCTGCGCGAGGCCGACAAGATCTTCGGCACCAAGGTGAAGACCGTCGTCTCCAACGCCTTCGAGCTGGAGAAGGCCGTCGTCGAGGCCGACCTCGTCATCGGCGCCGTGCTCATCCCCGGGGCCAAGGCCCCGAAGCTGGTCACCAACGAGCTGGTCGCCAAGATGAAGCCCGGTAGTGTCCTTGTCGACATTGCGATCGACCAGGGCGGCTGCTTCGAGGACTCGCACCCGACCACCCACGCCGAGCCGACCTTCCAGGTCCACGACTCGGTCTTCTACTGCGTCGCCAACATGCCCGGCGCGGTCCCGAACACCTCCACCTACGCGCTCACCAACGCCACGCTGCCCTACATCGTGGAGCTGGCGAACCGCGGCTGGGCCGACGCCCTGCGCCGCGACGCCGCCCTGGCCAAGGGCCTCAACACCCATGAGGGGCAGGTCGTTTACCGCGAGGTGGCCGAGGCGCACGGCCTCCCGCACGTCGAGCTGAGCACCCTGCTCGGCTGACGGGTCAACACCTCCCGTCAACATCGGGACTCCGGCCGGACCTTGCCGAGCAAGGTCCGGCCGGACGCGTACCGGGCCCCGCGAGGCCCTCGCGCAACTCGCCTCGAACGTAACTCTTTACCCGTTTCGTGCTGCGGCGAAATGTGCGGCTTGGCCGCTGTGCACCCTTGACAGGGAGGCGTTCGATTGCCGACACATCGGGCCGGGTCCGGCGGATTGTGTTGCTGCGGACCGGTGACACGCCATAGAGTCGCCAATCGTCGGCATGGTGCCACGCTGACCTATCGATAAGTTTCCTGGTCACGTCCAAGGAGGTAAGACGACTTGTGAATGAGTCGACAATTACTCCCGGGGGTGGTCAACCAGGGATGCCTGCACGGGGTCTGAGCCCGATCGGGCTCGAAGCTGTCGGCTCCGTCGCGGTCCGCACCTTCGCCACCCAACAGCACATGACGACAGCCCCCCAGATGATGGACGGCCTACACGTGAACGCCACGGCCGGCAACGAGAGTGGCCGGAACACCGACCGCTTCGCCGACTTCGCCGAGGTGCCCGAGGGGCACTTCTACGACCCCGACGCCGAGTACGAGCCCGATCCGGAGTACGCGGCCACGCTCGCGCCCGACGCCGCGCGCCAGCGCCGCGAGCGCGTCGGCCCGACCGGACGGCCGCTGCCGTACTTCCCGATCCCGGGTCCCCTGACCGACCACGGCCCCGCCAAGATCATCGCGATGTGCAACCAGAAGGGCGGCGTCGGCAAGACCACGTCGACCATCAACCTGGGTGCCGCGCTCGCCGAGTACGGCCGCCGTGTCCTGCTCGTCGACTTCGACCCGCAGGGCGCCCTCTCCGTCGGCCTCGGGGTCAACCCGATGGAGCTGGACCTCACCGTCTACAACCTGCTCATGGAGCGGGGCATGGCGGCGGACGAGGTCCTGCTGAAGACCGCCGTCCCCAACATGGACCTGCTGCCGAGCAACATCGACCTCTCGGCCGCCGAGGTGCAGCTCGTCAGCGAGGTGGCCCGCGAGTCCACGCTCCAGCGCGCCCTGAAGCCGCTGATGGCCGACTACGACTACATCGTGATCGACTGTCAGCCCTCGCTCGGCCTGCTCACCGTCAACGCCCTGACCGCCGCGCACAAGGTCATAGTGCCGCTGGAGTGCGAGTTCTTCGCGCTGCGCGGGGTGGCGCTGCTCACCGAGACCATCGAGAAGGTCCAGGAGCGGCTCAACCCCGAGCTGGAGCTGGACGGCATCCTCGCCACCATGTACGACTCCCGTACGGTGCACAGCCGCGAGGTCCTGGCCCGCGTCGTCGAGGCCTTCGACGAGCACGTCTACCACACGGTCATCGGACGCACGGTCCGCTTCCCGGAGACCACGGTCGCCGGCGAGCCCATCACCACCTACGCCTCCAACTCGGTCGGTGCCGCCGCCTACCGCCAGCTCGCCAGGGAGGTGCTCGCCCGGTGTCACGCCGAGTGAGTCTGCCCGGGGCCGACGAACTGTTCCGTACGACCGGGGGAGGCATGGGCCTGCAGTCCTCCTCCCCGGCGGACCGGCGACGCAAGGCGAACGGCGAGCCGCGGGTGCCCGCACCGGCGGGGGAGAGCGACCCCGCGGGCCGGTCCGAGGCCGGTGAGGAGCACGCCCCGGCCGACGACGACGCGCGCGCCCGCGGCGGCGAGAGCGACCGCCAGGCCGCCGCTGCCCCCGCCGCCGCCCCGGCCGGTGACCGGACCGCGGCCGCCGCCCCGGCGGAACAGCCACCGGCCGTCCAGCAGCAGCGCAGGCGCGGCACCGGACGCGGGGCGAACCGTCGCCCCAGCGGCCGGGAGCGCCACGACGAGAAGATCACGGTCTACGTCTCCGCCGAGGAGCTGATGGACCTCGAACACGCCCGGCTCGTCCTGCGCGGCGAGCACGGCCTCGCCGTCGACCGCGGCCGGATCGTCCGCGAGGCGGTGGCGGTGGTCCTCGCCGACCTGGAGTCCCGGGGCGACGCGAGCATCCTCGTTCGGCGGCTGCGCGGTCGCTGACCGGCGCCCCGCCGGTAGCCTGCCGGAAGGGACCCGCCGACCGGCGGGGCCCCTCCGCGCCCCGCACCGCCCCCCTGGACCACCATGCCGACGCCACCCGACCCCGCCGCCCCGCGCCGCCGCGCCCTGGGGCGGGGGCCGGGAGTGGCCCAGCCGCCGGTGGAACCGCCCGCGGAGCCCGTACGGGAGCCGGAAGCCGAGGCCGTACGAGAGGCCGCACCCGTCCCCGGGGCGGAGCCGGAGCCCGTACGGCATCCCGAGGCGGTCCCCGTACCGGAGCCGGGGACCGCGCCGGAGCACGAAAGCGACGACAGGCGGTTCACCGTTCGGCTGGTGAACTTCGAGGGGCCTTTCGATCTGCTCCTCCAGCTGATCTCCCAGCACAAGCTGGATGTCACCGAGGTCGCGCTCTCCCAGGTCACCGACGAGTTCATGGCGCACATCCGTGCCATGGGCCCCGAGTGGGACCTCGACCGGACCACCGAGTTCCTCGTCGTCGCCGCCACCCTGCTCGACCTCAAGGCCGCCCGGCTGCTGCCCGCCGCCGAGGTGGAGGACGAGGCGGACCTGGCGCTCCTGGAGGCGCGGGACCTGCTTTTCGCACGGCTGCTCCAGTACCGCGCGTACAAGCAGATCGCCGACATCTTCAGCGGCCGTCTGGAGGCGGAGGCCCGCCGCCACCCGCGTACCGTCGGCCTGGAGGGCCACCACGCGGAGCTGCTGCCCGAGGTGGTCATCAGCATCGGGCCCGAGGGGTTCGCGAAGCTGGCCGTCAAGGCGATGCAGCCGAAGCCCGAGCCCCGCGTGTACGTGGACCACATCCACGCCCCCCTGGTCAGCGTGCGGGAGCAGGCGGGCCTCGTGGTGGAGCGGCTGCGCGCGGCCGGGGCGGCGGTCAGCTTCCGCGGCCTGACCGAGGACGCCCCGGACACGCTGACCGTGGTGGCCCGCTTCCTGGCCCTGCTGGAGCTGTACCGGGAGAAGGCCGTGACCCTGGACCAGGACGAGGCGCTGGGCGACCTGCTGGTGACCTGGTGCGGCGGGGAGGGCGCGGAGCCGGTGGTGACGGACGAGTTCGAGCAGGAGCTGAACGGGACCCCGGAAGAGGAGGGCGTACGGGAATGAGCGAGCAGACGACGCAGGGAGGCGACACGGGCGCGGTCGCCTCGCTCGACCTCAAGCCCGCCCTGGAGGCGGTCCTCATGGTCGTCGACGAGCCCGCCACCGTCGACCAGCTGGCCAGGGTGCTCCAGCGGCCCCGGCGGGCCGTGGCGGACGCGCTGCGGGAGCTGGCCGACGAGTACACCGTGCGGCGCCGGGGCTTCGACCTGCGGCTCGTCGCGGGCGGCTGGCGGTTCTACACGCGCCCGGAGTACGCCGCGGCGGTCGAGGGCTTCGTCCTGGACGGCCAGCACGCCCGGCTCACCCAGGCCGCGCTGGAGACCCTGGCGGTGGTCGCCTACCGGCAGCCGGTGAGCCGGTCGCGGGTCTCGGCGGTGCGCGGGGTGAACTGCGACGGCGTCATGCGGACCCTCCTCCAGAGGGGTCTGGTGGCCGAGGCGGGCACGGAACCCGAAACAGGTGCGATCCTGTACAGGACGACGAACTACTTTCTGGAGCGCATGGGCCTGCGAGGCCTGGACGAGCTCCCGGAGCTCGCGCCCTTCCTCCCGGAGGCGGACGCGATCGAGGCTGAGACGCTAGAGGGTGTGCCGTCGTTCGATCCGGACGCACCGGACACCCCGGATACTCACGCAGACGACAAGACGGAATTTTGATGCGAAGCAGTGGCAGGAACAGCGGAAGCGGCAGCGGCGGCAGCGGCCGGAACCCCCGGAGCGGCGGCGGTCAGGGCGGACGCCCCGGCGGCCAGGGCGGTCGCGGGGGCAGCCAGGGAGGCCGTCCCGGCGGCCAGGGCGGGCGTCCGGGCTCCCAGGGCTCACGCGGCTCCCAGGGCTCACGCGGCTCCCAGGGCGGCGGCCGGGACGAGCAGGACCAGCGTCCCCGCCGTCCCCGCCCCGAGGAGCGCCGCTACGACGTGGGCAACGACGCCCCCGGCGCCCGGGACGGCCAGGGCGGCCCCCGCAAGGGCCGGGGCGCGGCGGCCCGCGGCGGCGCCAAGGGCGGCCCGAAGCCCGCACAGGGCGGCGGCCGCAGCGGTGGCCCCCGCCGGGGCGCCCCCGCGCGCCCCCGCGAGCTGGACGCCAAGATCGAGCAGCGCAACCGCGACCGGTACGCGAACAAGCCCGACATCAAGCTCCCCAAGACCCACCCGGGCGCCGAGCAGGAGGGCGAGCGGCTGCAGAAGGTCCTCGCCCGGGCCGGCATGGGCTCGCGCCGCGCGTGCGAGGAGCTGATCGAGCAGGCCCGCGTCGAGGTCAACGGCGAGATCGTGGTCGAGCAGGGCATGCGCGTGGACGTGCACAAGGACGAGATCAAGGTCGACGGCCTGACCGTCGCCGCGCAGTCGTATCTCTTCTTCGCGCTGAACAAGCCCGCGGGTGTCGTCTCCTCGATGGAGGACCCCGACGGCCGCCAGTGCCTCGGCGACTACGTGACCAACCGCGAGACGCGGCTGTTCCACGTCGGCCGG
Organism: Streptomyces sp. NPDC043746; assembly: GCF_056436485.1. Lineage (NCBI taxonomy): Bacteria > Bacillati > Actinomycetota > Actinomycetes > Kitasatosporales > Streptomycetaceae > Streptomyces > Streptomyces sp. NPDC043746. The sequence continues at coordinate 37,622 of NZ_JBWKCM010000001.1, forward strand.
CTCGACACCGAGACCGAGGGGATCATCATGCTCACCAACCACGGTGAGCTGGCCCACCGCCTCACCCACCCCAAGTACGGGGTGAAGAAGACCTACCTGGCCGCCATCCAGGGCCCCCTGCCGCGCGACCTCGGCAAGCGGCTCAAGGACGGCATCCAGCTGGAGGACGGGTACGCCCGCGCCGACCACTTCCGCGTCGTCGAGAACACCGGCAAGAACTACCTGGTCGAGGTCACCCTCCACGAGGGCCGCAAGCACATCGTGCGCCGGATGCTGGCCGAGGCGGGCTTCCCGGTCGAGCGGCTGGTGCGGACGTCCTTCGGGCCGATCCCGCTGGGCGACCAGAAGTCCGGCTGGCTGCGCCGCCTGACCAACACCGAGGTCGGCATGCTGATGCGCGAGGTCGGCCTCTAGCAGCGCCCGCACCCACGCCAGGGCCCGCGGCCGGTAACCGTCCGGAAAGTTCGGACGGAACCGGCCGCGGGCCTTCTGCTGCCCCCGCCCAGCCTTTATAGTCAGAGTGACTATTAAGAAGGAGGCGGGCCCGTGAGCCTCGCGGACCTACTCGATCCCCCGCTGTTCGCGCAGGCCGTGCCGTACGCCGGCACCGGCCTCCAGACGGTCCTCATCACCCTGGCCGCATACGGCTGGTGGACCTGGACCCACGGGGGTGGACCAGGCGCCACCACCCTCGCGCGGGCGCTCACCGGCCACGGCCGGGCCCACGGTGGGGCCTGGCGACGGACGGCGTACGTCGCGGAGTGCGGGCGCGAGCACAGCGCACGCACGCTCGCCGAGCCGCGCGAGACCACCGGCCCGCCCGAGACCCGGCCCGCCCGGGCTGTCGCCGCCGTGGACGAACCCCTCGCCACCGCATGGGACTTCGCCGCCCCCCTCCCGGAGAAGCGATGAGCACCGGCGTACCGGCGGAGTACGACCCGCACGCCTTCCCGCCCTTCGCGGTCACCGTCGACCTCGCGGTCTTCACCGTCCGGGACGCGGCGCTCCACGTCCTGCTGGTCGAGCGCGGCCAGGACCCCTTCCGGGGGCGCTGGGCGCTGCCGGGCGGCTTCGTCCTGCCCCGCGAGTCCGCCGACGAGGCCGCCCGCCGCGAACTGGCCGAGGAGACCGGACTCGGCCCGGACGCCGTGGGCTCCCTCCACCTGGAGCAGCTGCGCACCTACACCGACCCGGACCGCGACCCCAGGATGCGGGTCGTCTCCGTCGCGTACGCCGCCCTCCTGCCGGACCTGCCCGAACCGCGCGGCGGCGGCGACGCGGCGAGCGCCCGGTGGTGGGACGCGCGCGCCACCGGCCCGCTCGCCTTCGACCACGACCGGATCCTCGCCGACGCCCGCGACCGGATCGGCGCCAAGCTCGAATACACCTGCCTGGCCACGGAGTTCTGCCCGCCCGAGTTCACCCTCGGGGAACTCCAGCAGGTCTACGAGACGGTGTGGGGCGTCGAGCTGGACCGCCCCAACTTCCGCCGCAAGGTCCTGGGCGCCCCCGGCTTCGTCCAGCCCGTCGACGGGCCCCCGCGCCGCACCGGCGGCCGGGGCAAACCGGCCGCGCTCCACCGCGCGGGAGGCGCCACGACCCTCCACCCGCCCCTGCTGCGCCCGCAGCCCACCGACGCACCCCTCTCCCGCCCGGAAGGACGAACACCATGACCATCGCCACCCGAAGACTGACCAAGCAGGCGGCCACCGGCTCGCTGACCGGGCTCGCGCTCGGTGACGCGCTGGGCTTCCCCACCGAGTTCAACGACGTGCCCTCGATCCTCGCCAAGTGCGGCCCCTGGCGGGGGATGGAGCTGCCGGCCCCCGCGTTCGTCACCGACGACACCCAGATGACGATCGCGCTGGGCCGGGGCGTCCGCACCGCCATGGACAGCGGGCTGCTCACCCCGGAGCGCATGGTGGACCCGGTACGCCGGGAGTTCATCGCCTGGTACCACTCGCCGGACAACAACCGGGCCCCCGGCAACACCTGCCTCACCGCCTGCCGCCTCCTCGAAACCAGCGGCGTCTGGCAGGAGGCGAGCCAGACGCACTCCAAGGGGTGCGGCGCCAACATGCGGGTCGCGCCCATCGGCCTCGTCCCCGGCCTCAGCGCCGAGCAGCGCGCCGGGGCCGCCCAGCTCCAGGCCGCCCTCACCCACGGCCACCCCACCGCGCTCGCCGCCTCCGACCTCACCGCCCGCGCGGTCCTCCTGCTCGCCCAGGGCGCCGAACCGCTCGGTCTGATCGGCCAGTTGCGCAGCTACGCGTACGAGAACAGCGGCCGCTACCACACCCGCTGGCTGGGCGACCTGTGGCGGTACGCCGGGGACACCTCGCCCGAGGCGTTCATCAGCCGTGGCTGGGACGAGTGCCGACACGCCCTGGCCGCCGTCCAGGAGGCCCTGCGCGACCCGTCGCCGGAGACCGACCCGTGCGAGCGCACCGGCGACGGCTGGATCGCCGAGGAGGCCCTCGCCACCGCCCTGCACTGCTTCCTGCTCTTCCCCGAGGACCCGCTCGCCGCCCTGCGCCGGGCCGCCTGCACCCGGGGCGACTCCGACTCGATCGCCTGCCTGGCGGGCGCCTTCGCCGGAGCCCACCTGGGCGCGGGGGCCTGGCCCCAGGAGTGGTCGGAGCGGATCGAGTACCGGAGCGACCTGCTCTCCCTGGCGGCGCTCTGGGATGCTTGAGCGATGAGCCCCACTCCTCTGACCCTGGCGCGGGCCGGCCTCCCGGTGGTCGACCTGCGCCCCGACCTCGCCGAGGCCCCGGGCCCGCTGGTCTTCGCCACGGTCTCCGGCGCCCACCTCTACGGCTTCCCCTCCCGGGACTCGGACGTGGACCTGCGGGGGGTCCACGTCCTGCCCGCCGAGGAGCTGGTGGGGCTGCGCGAGCCGGAGGAGACCCGGACCCGGATGTGGGAGCGGGACGGGGTCGAACTGGACCTCGTCACCCACGACCTGCGCAAGTTCGTCCGCCTGATGCTCCGGCCCAACGGCTACGTCCTGGAGCAGCTGCTCTCCCCGCTGGTGGTCCACACGAGCGCCCTCCACACCGAACTGGCCGCCCTCGTCCCCGGCGTGCTGACCCGCCACCACGCCCACCACTACCGGGGCTTCGCCGGGACCCAGTGGCGGCTGTACGGCAGGACCGGCGAGCTGAAGCCGCTGCTCTACACCTTCCGGGCGCTGCTCACCGGCATCCACCTGATGCGCGGCGGGGAGGTGCTGGCCCATCTGCCGACCCTGCTCGACGAGGTCGACGCCCCCGCGTATCTGCCCGACCTGATCGAGGCCAAGGCTGAGGCCGAGCACGCGACGGCGACGCAGGCGGACGGCGAGGCCGTGGCCCGGGACATCGAGGAACTGCACCGCGTGCTGGACGAGGCACAGGAACGCTCCTCGCTCCCGGAGACCGCGACGGCGTTCGACGCCCTGCACGAGGTGGTCGTACGGGCGAGGCTCACGCCTTGAGGCCTCTCGGGGCTGCCGGTCCGCCGTCCGCCCGGCCCGGCCTCCGGAGGCCACCGGCAGGCTCCTGCCGGGCCGACGCCCCCTCGCCCCCGACTACCGCGCCGACGCCCTCCTCACCCGTACGAGGAAGTCCTCCACCGCCGCCCGGTCCGGCCCGGGCGGCAGCGGGGAGGCATCCGCCGCCTCCTCGCTCTCCTCGGCCAGGCGGTTCATCCGGCGCTCCACCTCCGGCCATGGCACCTCGCCCCGCTTCACCGCCAGCAGCCCCTCGCGCGCCTCGCCCACCTCGATGCGCAGCTCACCCGTGCGCAGCAGGTCCCGGCAGCTCGCCAGCAGCCGCAGCAGGTGCATGGCGTGCTTCCAGCGCGGCTCTCCGTACTGCCGTACGTCCGCCTCCAGCTTCCGGCGCTGGCCCAGCGCGTAGCGGACGAACGTGGTGTGCGCCTGGCGGGAGAGGAACGCCCCGCGCAGGGCCACCAGTTCCCGGCCGGTGTCGTCCATGTACTCCACCAGCGGGGAGTGCAGGCACTCCAGCACATTCGGATTGGCCCGCAGCGCCAGCTCGCAGAAGCGTTCCAGCTCCCAGGAGAACTGCTCGTGCGCCGGGCCCTCGACATGTGTCGGGGGTTTGGTGAAGCCCCAGAACAGCGGGGTGGGGGCCACGAACACCCCGCGCAGGTCGGTGTCGCTGTCCTGCGTCGCCAGACCGAACGCCCGGGAGCCCATCACACACGCGTAGACCGTGTGGTCACGTACGAGAGCCTCGTCGGCGGGAGTGATCATGGCCGTGAGGGTACGTGGACGGCGGGCCGGGCCGCATCCGGAAACAACCGGGCCGGGCCGGGGCGGCTCCACCGCTCAGCCCAGCCGGATCTCCCCGTCCGTGACCGTGATCCGCTCGGCCGGCAGCGGGCGGGTCGCCGGGCCGGCCTCGACCGCCGCGTCCGTGAGGGAGAACTTGGAGCCGTGGCAGGGGCAGTTGATGGTGCCGTCGCCGACCGTCGAGACGAGGCACCTGGCGTGGGTGCAGACGGCGGAGAACGCTTTGAACTCGCCCTCCTCCGGCTGGGTCACCACCACCTTCTGCTCCTTGAAGACCATGCCCCCGCCGACCGGGATGTCATCGGTCGAGGCGAGCTGCTGCCCGCCGCCGGGGGAGGCGTCCGGCGAGGTCCCGGGCGAGGTGGCGGCCGTATCCCCGCCACCGCCTCCGTCGCCGTCCGATCCGCAGCTGGTCACCAGGGCGGCGGCGCCTGCCGCGCCCGCCGCCAGGACGGTCCTTCGCCGTGCGTTCACGGGCTCTCCAGTGGTCAGGTGTGAGTGGGGGATCGTGCCCGCCATGGTGGCGGCGGGGAGGGCGGAGGTGAAGCAACCGGGCGGGTCGGGAGCACTTCCTGTACAGTCGTCCAGGAAATCGTCACAGAGAGGCCGACCGCCATGCACATCGCCGCTCAGGTCCTGGTCGCGCTCGTCGCGCTGATCCACGCCTACTTCCTGGTCCTGGAGATGTTCCTCTGGGACACCGACCGCGGCCGCTCGGCCTTCGGTACGACCCCCGCCTTCTCCCGCGAGAGCGCCACCCTCGCCGCCAACCAGGGCCTCTACAACGGCTTCATGGCCGCCGGCCTGGTCTGGGGCCTCGTCGCCGCCGACCCGGTCGCCTTCCAGGCGCAGGTCTTCTTCCTGAGCTGTCTGGTCGTCGCCGGGATCTACGGGGCCGCCACCGTGAGCCGGAAGATCCTCTACGTCCAGGCCGTGCCGTCCGCACTCGCCCTCGGCGCCGTCCTGCTCGCCGGCTGAGCCCCTGATGGCTCCGGCAGTCACCGACGGCAGCGCCGACCCCCGTACCGCACGCACCCGCGCCAAGCTCCGTACGGCTCTGCTCGCCGCCTGCGAGCACCGGCCACTCGAACAGGTCAGCGTCGCGCAGGTGGTCCGCGGGGCCGGGGTCGGGCGCGCCACCTTCTACCTCCACTACGACGACCTGCACGCGCTCGCGGTGGACGCCTGCGCCGAGGTCGTCACCGAAGCGGTCGACGCCCTGCACGCCTGGGAGGGCGCGCCGCCAGGACCGGACGCGCCGCCGCCCCCGCTTGCCGCGCTCCTGGCGTCCGTCCACGGCCGGGCCTCCGTCTACCGCAGCCTCCTGCGCGAAGGTGGCGGCGGGCCGCTCGGCGAGCTGCTCCACCGGGAGCTGCGGCAGCGCAGCCTCGACGAGCTGTCCGCACGGCGCCCGGCGCAGCCCGGGCACGACCTCACCGCGAGCGCCGTCGCCGGACTCTTCACCGGCGTGCTCGCCGACTGGGTGCACGGGCGCGTCGCCGCGACGCCGGAACACCTCGCCGGCCGGATCTGGCACATGCTCCTCGCGGTCCATGCCACCGCCCGTCTCACCCAGAGAGCGCGGTGACCGCCCCCCCTCCCGCCCCTCTAGGGTGATCAGGAGCAGCGGAAGTGAACGAGCGAGGAGTCAGGACGTGGCGGTACGAGCGGTCCGAGGCGCCGTCCAGCTGGAGCGGGACGAGGCCGGACACATGGAGGAGCGGGTCGGTGAGCTGCTCACCGCGGTCCTGGAACGCAACGAGCTGGTCGCCGACGACCTGATCAGCATCTGGTTCACCGCCACCCCTGATCTGCACAGCGACTTCCCGGCCGCCGCCGCGCGCGGCCTCGGGATCGTCGACGTCCCCCTGATCTGCGCCCAGGAGCTGGACGTCGAGGGGGCCATGCCCCGCGTCGTCCGCCTCCTGGCCCATGTCGAGACCTACCTCTCGCGCGCCGAGATCAGCCACGTCTACCTCGGCGCCACCGCCGCCCTGCGCAAGGACATCGCCCAGTGAGAACCGCCCTCGTCATCGGAACCGGGCTCGTCGGGACCTCCGCCGCCCTGGCCCTGGCCGGACGCGGCATCCACGTCCACCTCGTCGACCACGACCCCGAGTCGGCCCGTACCGCCGCCGCGCTCGGCGCCGGGACCGACGAGCCGCCCACCGGACCGGTCGACCTCGCCGTGATCGCCGTACCGCCCGCCCACACCGCCACCGTCCTGGCCACCGCCATGCGCGACGGGGCGGCCCGGGGCTACCTGGACGTGGCCAGCGTCAAGGGCGGCCCGCGCCGGGAGCTGGAGGCGCTGGGCCTCGACCTCACCCCGTACATCGGTACGCATCCGATGGCGGGCAAGGAGCGCTCGGGGCCGCTCGCCGCCACCGCCGACCTCTTCGAGGGACGTCCGTGGGTCCTCACTCCGACCCGCGACACCGATACCGAGGTCCTCAACCTCGCGCTGGAGCTGGTCGCGCTCTGCCGGGCCGTGCCCGTGGTGATGGACGCCGACGCCCACGACCGGGCCGTCGCCCTGGTCTCACACACCCCGCAGCTGATCTCCTCCATGGTCGCCGCGCGGCTGGAGGAGGCCGACGAGTCCGCCGTACGGCTCTGCGGGCAGGGCATACGGGACGTGACCCGGATCGCCGCCTCCGACCCCCGGATGTGGGTGGAGATCCTCTCCGCCAACCCCGGGCCGGTGGCCGACGTGCTGGCCGGGGTCGCCGCCGACCTGGAGGAGACGGTACGGGCGCTGCGCGGCCTGCACTCCGCCGACGAGGAGAGGCGGCGCGCGGGCACCGACGCCATCGAGGACGTCCTGCGCCGGGGCAACGCGGGCCGGGTCCGGGTCCCGGGCAAGCACGGCGCCGCCCCGGCCGCGTACGAGACCGTGGCCGTCCTCATCGGGGACAAGCCGGGCGAGCTGGCCGCGATCTTCGCCGACGCGGGCCGGGCCGGGGTCAACATCGAGGACGTCCGCATCGAGCACGCCACCGGGCAGCAGGCGGGTCTGGTCCAGATCATGGTCGAGCCGAGCGCGGCCCAGGTGCTCGGCGCCGCACTCGCCGAGCGCGGCTGGTCGATCCGCGGCTGAGTCCGGTGGGGCTCAGGTCGGCGGCTCTGGCGCCGGCGGTGTCCGGTGCCTGAGCCGTACGGGGTACAAGGGCGCGCCCGGCACTCGGTAACCTGGTACAAGGCCCCCGTGGCCCGTCCGTCCCCACCCCGTGCACCAGGAAGGTGTCCACCGCCGTGGAAACCGCAAGCTCCGCCGTGATCGTCGCCATCGACGGGCCCTCCGGCACCGGAAAGTCGAGCACATCGAAGGCCGTCGCCGCCAAGCTCGGCCTGAGCTACCTGGACACGGGCGCGCAGTACCGGGCCATCACCTGGTGGATGCTGAACAACGGCATCGACATCTCCAGCCCGGCCGAGATCGCCACCGCCGCAGCCAAGCCGGTGATCGTTTCCGGCACCGACCCGTCCGCCCCGACCATCACCGTCGACGGCGAGGACGCCTCCGGCCCGATCCGCACCCAGGAGGTCACCTCCAAGGTCAGCGCGGTCAGCGCGGTCCCCGAGGTGCGCACGGTCATCACCGAGCTGCAGCGCTCCATCGCCGCGGGTGCTAAGGGCGGCATCGTCGTGGAGGGCCGGGACATCGGCACCACCGTGCTGCCGGACGCCGACATCAAGATCTTCCTCACCGCCTCCCCGGAGGCCCGCGCCGCCCGCCGCAGCGGTGAGGTCAAGGGTTCCGACCTCGCCGCCACCCGCGAGGCCCTGATCCTGCGGGACGCCGCCGACTCCGGCCGCAAGACCTCCCCCCTCGCCAAGGCCGACGACGCCGTCGAGGTGGACACCACCGAGCTGACCCTCCAGCAGGTCATCGAGTGCGTCGTCACCCTCGTCGAGGAGAAGCGGACCGCCGCGTGAGCGACGCCACGGGGGCGCCCACACCGCGCGGGGCCGCGGTCGGGCGGCGCATCGGCGTCGGCCTGATGTACGGGCTCTGGAAGCCGCGGGTGCTCGGCGCGTGGCGGGTGCCCGCCGCCGGGCCCGTCATCCTCGCGGTGAACCACTCCCACAACATCGACGGCCCGATGCTGATGGGCACCGCGCCCCGGCCGGTGCACTTCCTGATCAAGAAGGAGGCGTTCGTCGGCCCCCTCGACCCGTTCCTGCACGGGATCGGCCAGATCGAGGTGGACCGTACGACGGTGGACCGCACCGCGATCAGCCACGCGCTGGGGGTGCTGGCGAACGGCGGGGCGCTCGGGATCTTCCCCGAGGGCACCCGGGGCGAGGGCGACTTCGCCTCGCTGCGGGCCGGACTCGCGTACTTCGCGGTACGCGGCGGGGCGCCGATCGTCCCCGTCGCCGTGCTGGGAAGCACCGAGCGCCGCGGACGGTTGATACGGGGGCTGCCCCCGCTGCGCAGCCGGGTCGACGTCGTCTTCGGTGACGCGTTCGACGCGGCCGCGGGCGACGGGCGGCGGACGCGCAAGGCGCTGGACGAGGCGACCCTGCGGATCCAGGCGCGGCTCACCGCCCACCTGGAGAGCGCCAAGCGCCTCACCGGCCGATAGGCCAGACTTGAGTACTTGAGTAGTGGACCGCGCTGATCGCGGTCCATCGATGATGCAAAGAGGAACGGACTTCATGAACGACCAGATTCACTCCGGCGGCTCGGACCACGAGCACGGGGAGCTTGGCGATGCCGAGTACGCGGAGTTCATGGAGCTTGCCGCGCAGGAGGGCTTCGACCCGGAGGAGGTCGAGGGCGCTCTCGGCGAGGCCGGTCACGGCCCGCTCCCCGTGCTCGCCGTCGTCGGCCGCCCCAATGTCGGCAAGTCGACCCTGGTGAACCGGATCATCGGCCGCCGCGAGGCCGTCGTGCAGGACAAGCCCGGCGTCACCCGCGACCGCGTCACCTACGAGGCCGAGTGGGCGGGCCGCCGGTTCAAGGTCGTCGACACCGGCGGCTGGGAGCAGGACGTGCTGGGCCTCGACGCCTCCGTCGCCGCCCAGGCGGAGTACGCCATCGAGACGGCCGACGCCGTCGTCTTCGTGGTCGACTCCACCGTCGGCGCCACCGACACCGACGAGGCCGTCGTCAAGCTGCTGCGCCGGGCGGGCAAGCCCGTGGTGCTCTGCGCCAACAAGGTCGACGGCCAGAGCGGCGAGGCCGACGCCACCGCCCTGTGGTCGCTGGGGCTCGGTGAGCCCTACCCGGTCTCCTCGCTGCACGGCCGGGGCACCGGCGACATGCTGGACGCGGTCCTGGAGGCGCTCCCGGACGCCCCGGCCCAGAAGTTCGGCACCGCCCCCGGCGGCCCCCGCCGCATCGCGCTGATCGGCCGCCCGAACGTCGGCAAGTCCTCCCTGCTCAACAAGGTCGCGGGCGAGGACCGGGTCGTCGTCAACGAACTGGCGGGCACCACCCGAGACCCGGTCGACGAGCTGATCACGCTCGGCGGCATCACCTGGAAGTTCATCGACACCGCCGGCATCCGCCGCCGCGTCCACCTCCAGGAGGGCGCCGACTACTACGCCTCGCTGCGAACCGCCGCCGCCCTGGAGAAGGCCGAGGTCGCCGTCGTCCTGATCGACGCCAGCGAGTCCATCAGCGTCCAGGACCAGCGGATCGTCACCATGGCCGTGGAGGCCGGGCGGGCCCTGGTCGTGGCCTTCAACAAGTGGGACACCCTCGACGAGGAGCGCCGCTACTACCTGGAGCGCGAGATCGAGACGGAGCTGGCGCAGATCGCCTGGGCCCCGCGCGTCAACGTCTCGGCCGTCACCGGCCGCCACATGGAGAAGCTGGTCCCGGCGATCGAGACCGCGATCGAGGGCTGGGAGACCCGCGTCCCCACCGGTCGGCTGAACGCGTTCCTCGGGGAGATCGTCGCCTCCCACCCGCACCCGGTCCGCGGGGGGAAGCAGCCGCGCATCCTCTTCGGTACCCAGGCGGGCACCAAGCCGCCCCGGTTCGTCCTCTTCGCCTCCGGCTTCCTGGAGCACGGCTACCGCCGCTTCGTCGAGCGCCGACTCCGTGAGGAGTTCGGGTTCGAGGGCACTCCGATCCACATCTCGGTCCGGGTCCGCGAGAAGCGCGGCCGCACCAAGTAGCGCACACGGGAGAGCCCCGGCGCGGTCCCTGCCCAGGGACCACGCCGGGGCTCTCCCCGTACCCGCTCTCAGGACTCCCGGGAGCCCGGCGGAAGCGCCGCCGGCCGGGGGCGCCCGGCGTGCCGGCCCACCCGCTGCCAGGAGCCGAGGCTCCCGGTGTGCTGGCTCTGAACGCTGCCGGTTCCGGTGTGCCGGGCGGACCCGGCCGACGGCGGGTAGCCGCCCAGCGGGGCCCGGGTGGCGAAGAGCCCGGCGCCGAAGGCCGGGAAGCGGAGATTCTCCTCACCGCTCCGGTCACCCGGCAACGCCCGGAACGAGCGCCGGTACTCGGAGTACAGCGCGTCGTAGATCGGGGTGGCGGAGGTGCCCGCCGATGGATCCTGCGCGGGACGCATGGCAGGAATCTGGCTCTGGTGCTGGCGGGATGGGTCGTATGAGTGCACGTAGGTGCCAACGACCTCGTCGCCCGTCGGATGCGGTTCCGCCGGAGAAAACGCTGTTCGGCGGGGGTACCCGGGCGGGGCGGACACGCTCAGGTCCCGGCCAGCGGCATCGACGCGGCGACCAGGACCCCGTTGACCGCGGCCTTCTCCAGGGCGTCCCGGAGCAGATCCTCGCGCGGCTGCTGGCCGATGGTGCCGGCCGGCGCGGCGAAGACCAGGACCTGCTGCGACTTGTTGACCGCCGCCCGCCAGCCGTCGGTGACCTGGAGCGGCTGGTGGGCCTGCCACCAGGCGACCGGGTTCCCGCCGCCGGAGCCCGGCTGCAGCACGGCGTGCAGCTGGCCCACGGCGAGCAGCACCGACCAGCCGGGCAGCGGCGCGGGCAGGGTGTGCAGGTCGGGCGCCGGGTGGAAGCCCTGCTCCAGCAGCAGCTGGAGGAACTCGTCGCCCCCGCTGCCGTCGGTGCCGGGCCGGGCGACCGGTCCGGTCGGTTCGACGACCAGGGCCGGGCGGACATCGTCCTCGATGAGAACGAGACCGCTGGTGATGCCGAGGACGGCCTGTTCGGGCATACGCCCCTCCGTATTCTGCTGCTCGCTGCCGGTGATGCTGCGCACCGCGCCCTGGAGCTGGTCCTCCGCGACCCTGACGACCTGCGAGGGGATGCACGTCGCGTGGGCGAACGCGAGCACGGCCGTCTCGTCCCCGATGAACAGCACGGTGCTGGTGCGCTCCTGGTCGGAGTCGCCGGGGGTGCGGCAGGAGGTGCAGTCGTAGCTGCCGGGGGTGTCGTCGCCGACGAGCAGCCGGTCGGCTTCGTCGTCGCCGATCTCGGCGCGTACGTCCTGGCTGACGTCGAGCATGCGCGGCACGGGTGGCTCCTCGAACTCGGTGCGTGGGCCGGGGGGTTCCCGGCTCATGAAGAGACAACGGGGAACCCGTGGCCGGGGTCACGCACCGGCGAGCACGGAAGTGAGGGCCATGTCGACTCATCTCCACATCGACGAGTCAACCTTCGGTTCCCTCGGGGGCCGAGAGGGCGAGAGGGGCGAGAGGGGAGCCGGTCGGGCGCATGCTCCGGAGATTTTCCCCGGACGCAGGCAACCTCCCCGCTTCGTCCCACGTCAAGCACGGAGGAACGCGTCGCCGGAACGGATGGCGGGCAGGCGGCCGGGAGGCGCCCCGGCCGCCCCCGAAAGACCCGCGGACACCGGACGTCGAGCGGGAGGCGGGTCCGCGGCTCCCGGGAACGGCCCGGTCGGTCCCGGCTCCGGCGGCGCGGCGGGGGCACCGGACGGTGCGAAGCATTCCACGGCGGAATCCACCCGGATTCCGGATCCGTTCGGGGTGGTGGAACGGGTCGGCGGAACAGATGGTGAACCACCGGGACGTACAGTCACGAAACACCGGGCCCGACCAGGGGGAGACGGCAGCTCCATGCACATGTCATTTCTGCTGCACAACGCGTACGGCATCGGGGGGACGATCCGCTCGACCTTCACACTCGCCCGCACGCTCGCCGAACAGCACGACGTGGAGATCGTCTCCGTCTTCCGGCACCGCGACACACCCCAGCTCGGCGCGCCCGAGGGTGTGGTGCTCCGCCACCTCGTCGACCTGCGGAAGAAGAGCGGCACCTACGAGGGGGACGAGGCCGAACACGCCCGGCCCGCCGTGGTGTTCCCGCGCGGCGACAGCCGGCACAAGCAGTACAGCAGGCTCACCGACGCCCGGATCGCCGACCACCTCCGGACGCTTGAGGCCGATGTCGTGGTCGGCACCCGCCCCGGCCTGAACGTGCACATCACCCGGCAGACCCGCCGGGGCCCGGTCCGCGTCGGGCAGGAGCACCTGACCCTCGACAACCACGGCTACCGCCTGCGGCGCGAGATCGCCCACCGGTACACCCTGCTCGACGCGCTGACCACCGTCACGCGCGCCGACGCCGCCGACTACCGCCGCCGGATGAAGCTGCCCGGCGTGCGGATCGAGGCCATCCCCAACGCCGTTCCCGTGCCCGGCTGTCCGCCCGCCGACGGCGATCTGAAGTGGGTCGTCGCGGCCGGCCGGCTGCACCGCGTCAAACGGTACGACCTGCTCGTGCGGGCCTTCGCGCAGGTCGCGGCCGTACGCCCGGACTGGCGGCTGAGGATCTACGGCGGAGCGGACGCCAGCGGCGACGAACAGGCCACGCTGCGCACGCTCATCGACCGGCTGGACCTGCACAACCACGTGTTCCTGATGGGCGCGGCCAACCCCATGGAGGCCGAGTGGCCCAAGGGGTCGATCGCCGCCGTCACGTCGGAGCGCGAGTCGTTCGGGATGACCATCGTGGAGGCGATGCGCGGCGGACTGCCGGTCGTGGCCACCGCCTGCCCGCACGGACCTGCCGAGATCATCGAGGACGGCGTCGACGGCCGCCTCGTACCGGTGGGGGACACCGACGCGGTCGCCGCAGCGCTGCTCCGGCTGATCGAGGACGACGACCTGCGCCACCGGATGGGCCGCGCCGCGATCGGGGCGTCGGAGCGCTTCGACCCGGCGCGGATCGCCGAGCGCCACGAGAGCCTCTTCACCGAACTCGTCTCCCGGGGCGGCCTGAGCCGGAGCCACGGACCCCTGCGCACCGCGCTGCACCGTACCCGGGGCACTGTGCTCGACGGCGCGTACGCCCTCCGCTACAAGGCCGCCGACGTGCTCCGCAAGGGGAGGACCGCATGACCACCGCCACCGTACGCGCCGACTGCGTCGCCGACCCGGCCGGGACGCTCACCTTCGAGCTGGCCCTCGCCCCGGCCCCCGGCCCCGGGGCCGTGCTGCTCCTGCGCCGGAGGGGAGGGGCGGGCACCACGGTCCGGCTGCCGCTGAGCACCACCGCCCCCGGCCGGCTGCGGGCGGTGCTGGAGCCGGCCACCGAACTGCCCGAGGGGTGGTGGGACACGTACGTCGAGGAGCCCGGCTCCGAGCACACGCCGGCCGTCCTGCCGGGCCTTCGGGACCTGCGCACCCTCATCGACCGCACCCCCGACGCCGCCACCGCCACCGTCCGCTGGCGGGTGCCCTATCCCACCCTCGACGGCCGCCTCGCGGTCCGCAGCTGGGTCCGCGCCCCGCACGCCGAGGCCGGTGCGATCCGCGTCAGCCGGTCCGGGATGAGCGTCGAGGGCGTGCTGTACGGGTCCGGGGCGGGGGAGGGCGCCGTGGTGGAGGCCCGGCTCCAGCAGGACCCCGCGCGCCTCCACCGCGTCCCGCTCACCGCCACCGGGGAGCCGGGCGGCTTCGCCTTCACGCTGCCCTACGCCCCGCTGGTGACCGGCCCGCTGGCCGGGGAGCAGCTCTGGGGGCTGTGGCTGATCCCGGTCCCGGGCGCGAAGGCGGTCAGGATCTCGCGCATCCTCGACGACGTCTGGACCCGGCACAAGACCTTCGTCTACCCGGGCCGTCCGGTGGCCGAGGGCGCCGTGGCCACCCCTTGCTACACCGTGGGGAACGACCTCTGCGTACGGATGGAGCCCGGGCCTCCCGCCGCCTGAGCGGTTCGGGCCTGCTTCCGGAGGGCTTGCGGACGGTAGCTGTCCGCAAGCCCTGGCAGACTCCTTCCCATGTTGGAGACCTCGGCACGACTGCTGCGCCTGCTCTCGCTGCTCCAGGCCCACCGCGACTGGTCCGGCGCCGACCTGGCCGAGCGGCTCGGCGTCACCCCGCGTACCGTCCGCCGGGACGTGGAGAAGCTGCGCGAGCTGGGCTACCCGGTGAACGCCAGCCCCGGCACCGGCGGCGGCTACCAGCTCGGTGCCGGGGCGGAGCTGCCGCCGCTCCTGCTGGACGACGAGGAGGCCGTCGCGGTCGCCGTGGGGCTGCGCACGGCGGCTGGCCACGGCGTCGAGGGCATCGGTGAGACCTCCGTGCGCGCCCTGGCCAAGCTGGAGCAGGTGCTGCCGCACCGGCTGCGCCGCCGGGTGAGCGCGCTGGGCGCCTTCACCGTGCCGATGCTGCACGCGGCGGATGCCGAGACCGTGGACCCGGCGCTCCTCACCGAACTCGCCGGGGCCTGCCGGGACAGCGAGCGGCTCCGCTTCTCCTACCGGGCCCACAGCGGCTCGGACTCCCGCCGGACCGTCGAACCCCACCGGCTCGTCTGCACCGAGCGCCGCTGGTACCTCGTCGCCTGGGACCTGGACCGGGCGGACTGGCGGACCTTCCGGGTGGACCGGATCACCCCGACACCCCCGCACGGCCCCCGCTTCACGCCCCGGACGCCGCCCGCCGAGGACCTGGCCGCCTACGTCTCCCGGGGGGTCGCGGTCTCCGCCTACGCGGAGCGGGCGGTGCTCCTGCTGAAGGCCCCGGTGGCGGAGGCGGCCCGGCACATCTCGCCCTCCGCCGGGGTGCTGGAGCCCGTCGACGAGCGGAGCTGCCGGCTCACCGCGGGCGCACCCGACCTGGAGGTGCTGGTGATCCACGTGCTGCTCATGGGTGTCGACTTCGAGGTGGTGGAGCCGCCCGAGCTGATCGAGGTGATGTCCCGGGCCCGGGACCGGCTCGACCGGGCGCTCGCCGGATCGTGAGATTCCTCCCGGCTTCGTGACGGGAGGGGGAGTCGTGGAAGAAACGTGGGGAAAGACAGGACACAGCTATGGGGCCAGAATTACCCGGTGTTCCGGCCATTCGGGTGACGGGACTCCGGCCGGGTAAAGCGGCAGGTCACCCAGGGTGTTTTCGGAGTGCGGCGACCGGCCCCGTCGCGCGGCTGCACGGGGGCCGCGGACCATTTCGCGCCGCAACTTCCCGGCGGGCTGTCCGAGTGAATGGACCGGGATATGGGCGTGTGGGGATTCTGTGACACAAGCGTGACCGCGACGGCATGTGAGGATGCCGGGCCGGACCCCGGTCCGGCCTTCCGTCCGGCTCCGCGGCCGCCTACGGTGAGGGCATGGCCTCTCTACCGACCCCTCCCGCACAGCCCGACGACGTCCCCGACTCGTATGTCGGCCTCGCCGCCGACACCGCCGAGCAGCTGGCGAGAAGCCGTGGCTGGGACACGGTCCGGGCGGTCCCGCCGGGCTCGTTCCTGACGATGGAGTTCCGCTCCGGGCGCATCAACTTCCAGGTCGAGGACGCCACGGTCACCCGCTGCTGGGTCGGCTGACGCCCTTCCGCGCCCCCGGTACGGCCGCCTACGGCCAGGGCCCCGACCATGGTGTGGTCGGGGCCCTGGCCGTACGCGGGGGTCCTGGTCCTCAGGGAGGACGGGACAGTCCTCAGCCGCCCGTCATCGGCCGCGCCGGGCTCGCCGTGCTCCGGGAGCTGTGCTCCGGGTGCTGCGGGGGGCGGCGGCTGCCCGCCGGGGCGGACGCCGGTCGCTCCGGGCAGGCGGTGGGCGCGGTGTGCGCCCGCGCCCGGACCCCGGTCGCCTTCGCGGTCCCGGTCGCGGCAGTCGCCACTCCCGTGGACACCTGTGCGGCGGGCGCGGCCGACACGGCCGCGCGGGCCGCGCCCTCGCCCGCGATCGACTGCGGGAGCAGCACCGGCTGCGGCCCGTCCTGCGGGACGAGCGCCGGACGCGGGGCCCTGCGCCGGGCCCGCCACTGCTCGCGCACGTCGAAGATCCAGCTCTCCGTCCGGGCGATCAGCGGCTCGAACCAGGGCAGCGCCAGCAGGATGAGCAGCCCCGCCGCCCAGCCCAGCAGCACATCGCTGAGCCAGTGCGTGCCGATGTAGACGGTGGTGAGGCCGACGCCCAGCGAGACCGTGGCGGAGAGCGCCGACAGATAGCGCCTGGCCCGGGGCGTGGTGGCCAGATAGGCGAGGATTCCCCAGGTCACGACGGCGTTGGCGGTGTGACCTGAGGGAAATATATCGCCGCCGGCGAACATCTCGGCCGAGCCGATCTGCGTCGCGTAGTGCGGGCCGAGCCGCCCCAGACCCAGCTTGACCGCTCCCACCGTCACGTTCAGCAGCAGCAGGGCCGTGCCGAGGACCAGGAGCGGCCGGAGCGTGTGCTGCCGCCAGGAGCGCCAGCCCAGCCAGCAGGCGACCATCACCGCCGTCGG
Organism: Streptomyces sp. NPDC043746; assembly: GCF_056436485.1. Taxonomy (NCBI): domain Bacteria; kingdom Bacillati; phylum Actinomycetota; class Actinomycetes; order Kitasatosporales; family Streptomycetaceae; genus Streptomyces; species Streptomyces sp. NPDC043746. The sequence goes on from NZ_JBWKCM010000001.1 coordinate 54,553, forward strand.
GCCGCGCTGGCCGAGCACGACGTAGTAGTCGAGGAAGGCGTGCAGTTCGGGCCACTGCTGGTAGGGCCTGAACAGCATGACCTTCCAGTCCAGGGCCACCAGCCAGGACGTCACGAGCACGGCGAAGACGATGGCGAGATAGAACACCAACGTCCCGCCGAAGAGGGCGATGCGGTGACGGCTCATCCGCGGTGCCACTATCTTCGGCGGTTCCGGCTCCCGGTCCAGGCGGGCAAAGATGTCGGTACGCACCCAATCGACGTTACAGCGAGTGAGTGTGCGTGCAGGCCAATCCGGCCGCTTTGTGATGACGATGTGATGTGGACTTTGTCTCAGAACGGTGACTTTTTCCCGGCCCGCAGAAGAATCTCCGTGATCTTGCGCCCCATTTCCCCGGGGTTCCCTTCGGAAGTGTGTTTGATCTCCCGGTTAATTTCGTACGGGGGAATCCGCGGGAATTGATCCGGCCATTCGGGGGAGACGCGCGCCGCCGCGCTCCGCCCCTCCGTGGGGCCCGCCGGGGTGCGGCGCGGGGGCCCGCCGACGGGGCCGCAGTGGCGTACGACACACTGTGTGGCGGACCGGCGTATGAGGTGGACCACGTGTCAGCAGGCCGAACTCGCGTACGCTGACGGCGCACTCGCCCGTCGATGCCGGGCCCCCGGAGACGCGACACGCCACAGTCCCCGCCGGTCCACCGAGCGCGAGGGACCCATCGGGAGGTATGTAGATGTCCGGGACGACCACGGCCGGAGTCCGGCTGCGCAGCGCCGCCGACGGCGCCAACCGCTGGGTCGTCCTCGTCGTCCTCTGCCTGAGCCTGCTCGTGGTCGCGCTCGACGCGACCGTGCTCCACGTCGCCGTCCCCTCGCTCACCGAGGACCTGCGCCCGAGCGCCACCGGACTCCTGTGGATCGTCGACGCCTACCCCCTCGTCTGCGCCTCGCTACTCATCCTCTTCGGCACGCTGGGTGACCGGGTCGGCAGACGGCGCGTGCTGCTCCTCGGCTACGGCCTCTTCGGCGCCGCCTCGCTGCTCGCTACGACCGCCGACACCCCCGCCGTTCTCATAGCGGCCCGCGCCCTGCTCGGCGTCGGCGGCGCGATGATCATGCCCGCCACCCTGTCGATCCTGCGCCAGGTCTTCCCCGACCGGCGGGAGCGGGCGCTCGCCATCGGGGTGTGGACCGCGGTGGCCGCGGTCGGCGCCGCCACCGGGCCGGTCGTCGGCGGCTTCCTGGTCCAGCACTTCTGGTGGGGTTCGGTCTTCCTCATCAACATCCCGCTGATGGCGGTCATCCTGCCGCTCGGCCGGTGGCTGCTGCCGGAGTCGCGCGGTTCCCAGGACGGGCCGTGGGATGTGCTGGGCGCGCTGATGGCCGCGGCCGGGGTGCTCGGCGTCGTCCTGGGCGTCAAGCGGCTGGGCGGCGGGGCGGGCCTCCTGGACCCGGTCACGCTGGTCCCGCTGGCCCTCGGACTGGCGCTGCTCATCCTCTTCGTACGCCGCCAGAAGCGCCGAGCCCACCCGCTCATCGACATCTCGATGTTCGCCCGCCCGGCCTTCTCGACCGCCGTCGGCTGCATCGTGCTCGCCATGCTGGCCCTGGTCGGCCTCCAACTGATCGCCGTCCAGTACCTCCAGCTGGTGCTGGGGCTCAGCCCGCTGGAGACCGGGCTGCGGCTGCTGCCGCTGACCTTCGCCGCGATGGCCGCGGGCGCCACCGGCTCGTACACCCTGCGCCGCCTCGGCCCCCGCAGGATGGTGGGCTGGGGCTTCGTCCTGACCGCCTCCTCCGTGCTGCTGCTCACCTCGATGGGCCACCACGACCGGCCCGCCCTGCTGACCGGCGCCTTCGTCCTGCTCGGCTTCGGACTCCAGACGACGCTCTTCGGGGCGTACGAGTCGATGCTCAGCGACGCCCCGGCGGAGCGGGCGGGCGGGGCCGCGGCGATAGGGGAGACCTCCTACCAGCTCGGTGCCGGGCTCGGTATCGCCCTGCTCGGCAGCGTCATGAACGCCGCCTACGCTCCCGGCCTCGCCTCCCTGCGCGACCAGGGCGTACCCGCCCGCGCCGGAGCGGAGGCCTCCCACTCGCTGGGCGAGGCCTACCAGGTCGCCGCCGAGCTGGGCGGCCCGCTCGGGGACCTGCTGCGTTCCACGGCCCGGCACGCCTTCGTCGGCGGGCTGCACATCACGCTCTTCGTCAGCGCGGGGCTGCTGCTGATCGGCGCGCTGGCCGCCCTGCGGCTGCCGAGGGCGATGGAGTGCCCGCCGAAGGAGTCCTGCCCCGACGGCGGCGCTCCGCCGGAGCCCGGTGCCGACGAGCCCCGCGTCCCCGCCCCCACCGCGCACGAGGCAATTCAGCACCCGGCCGCCGGACCCGAGGCCGCCGAGCGCCCCGTCCCCGAGCCCAGGACCGTGGAGCCCAGGACCGTGGAGTGCCCGGCCCGGCGCGTGACGCTCCCCGCGCCGCGCGAGCCGGCCGAGGCGACCGGCTCTGGACGGGCGGCACCCTGAGCCGTAACGTCTCCACGACGCCCTGACTACCACTGCTAGTTTCCGGAAGGCGTGGCCGGACCCCACTCTTCCGGACACCGTGCGAGCCGCCGGAGGCACCCTCATGTCCAGCACCGAGTCCGCCAAGCCCTCGAAGCTCCCTCCGTTCGACGCCACCGACCCCCTCGGCATCGACGACCTGCTCGGCCCCGACGACCTCGCGATCCGCGACACCGTCCGCACCTGGGCCGCCGACCGGGTCCTGCCGCACATCGCCGAGTGGTACGAGAAGGGGGAGCTGCCCGGCATCCGGGAGCTGGCCCGGGAGCTGGGATCGCTGGGCGCGCTCGGCATGTCCCTCGACGGGTACGGCTGCGCCGGGGCGAGCGCCGTCCAGTACGGGCTGGCCTGCCTGGAGCTGGAGGCCGCCGACTCGGGGATCCGCTCGCTCGTCTCCGTACAGGGGTCGCTCGCCATGTACGCGATCCACCGCTTCGGCTCCGAGGAGCAGAAGCAGCGGTGGCTGCCCGGCATGGCGGCCGGCGAGACCATCGGCTGCTTCGGGCTGACCGAACCCGACCACGGCTCCGACCCCGCCGCGATGCGGACGTACGCCAAGCGCGACGGTGAGGACTGGGTGCTCACCGGCCGCAAGATGTGGATCACGAACGGCTCGGTCGCCGGGGTCGCGATCGTCTGGGCGCAGACCGACGAGGGCGACGAGGGCCGGGGCATCCGTGGCTTCGTCGTCCCCACCGGTACCCCCGGCTTCTCCGCGCCGGAGATCCACCACAAGTGGTCGCTGCGCGCCTCGGTCACCAGTGAGCTGGTCATGGACGGCGTCCGGCTCCCCGCCGACGCGGTGCTGCCGGAGGCGAAGGGGCTGCGCGGCCCGCTCAGCTGTCTGAGCCACGCGCGGTACGGGATCGTCTGGGGTGCCATGGGTGCGGCGCGGGCCAGCTTCGCGTCGGCGCTCGACTACGCGCGGACCCGGGAACAGTTCGGCCGGCCGATCGGCGGCTTCCAGCTCACCCAGGCGAAGCTGGCGGACATGGCACTCGAACTGCACAAGGGCATCCTGCTCGCCCATCATCTGGGCAGGCGTATGGACGCGGGGCGGCTCCGCCCCGAGCAGGTCAGCTTCGGCAAGCTCAACAACGTGCGGGAGGCCATCGAGATCTGCCGCACCGCGCGCACGATCCTCGGGGCCAACGGGATCTCGCTGGAGTACCCCGTGATGCGGCACGCCACGAACCTGGAGTCGGTGCTCACGTACGAGGGCACCGTGGAGATGCACCAGCTGGTGCTGGGCAAGGCGCTCACCGGTCTCGACGCCTTCCGGTGACCGCGGCACGTCCCGCGGGGCGTGCCGACCGGAGGCGCTGACCGGAACTCTCCGGCGAGCGCCCTGCTCAGCTCTGGTTGAAGAAGCCGTCGGACGTGCGTCCGGCGGCTTCACCGGCGACCACCTGGGTGTCGGCCGGGGAGAGCAGGAAGACCCGGGTGGCCACCCGGTCGATCGAACCGCGCAGGCCGAAGATCAGCCCGGCGGCGAAGTCCACCACGCGCTTGGCGTCGGCGGGGTCCATGGCCGTGAGGTTGACGATCACCGGGACACCGTCCCGGAACAGCTCACCGATGGCCCGGGCGTCCCGGAAGCTGTCCGGGGTCACCGTGGCGATCCGGCGGTCCCGCTCCTCGGCCGCCTCGGAGGCCACCTGCACCCGGGGGTCGGTGACCCAGGCCTGGTTGCCCGTGCCCGTCTCCGCACCCTCGGCGTACTCGTCGTCGTAGTACCGCTCGTCGTGGTCCTCCACGAGGCCCAGCCAGGCACTCGCCTTGCGCACCGATCCCATGGACGCCTCCTCTCAACCGCGGTTCCTTGGTGTTCCGCATCTCTTACGTATCCCTATGGTCGTCCATGATGCGGATACCGCGCCAAGTGGATAGTCGCCGCGCAGGTGATTCGTGACGGTACTGGTGCAGAACATGTGGCGGTTCGTCAAGGTTCCTCCTGGATAACGGGGGTTCCGATGAGAAAATATGATGCGCCGGTCCGTACGGGTGACCTGGGGGACGTACGGGTGAACGGATCGCTCGACACGATGTACGGCGCTCGGGTGCGCGAGCGGCGCGCGCCGGCGGGAACAGCTCGCGGGGGAGGGGCGTGTTCGGAGTCGTGAGGCCCTGTCCCCGCCGCCCCCCCCCGAAGGCCTGCGCACCGAGGAGACGGCCCATCTCTGCGGCCTCTGCCTGGCTCTGAGGGCGGGTCACGGACAGTTCGCCCGGATTGTCGCGAACTGTGCCGGTCTGATGGTCTCGGTCCCTGACGGAGGTTCAGACAGGCCGCGCCGCCCCCGCCCCCGGCCGCCGCGCGACCGGCGCGGGCTGATCGCCGGGTGCCCGGTGTGGGCTGGGCTCGCCTGTACCTGCCGGATGTGCTGCGGGAGCTACGAGGGCCCCTGGAGCCGGGAGCGGCGGGAGGCGCCGTGCCCGAGCTGCGGGGACTGCTGCGAGGCGGGCAACTGCTGCGGCCGGTGCGGCGACGGCTGCTGCTGTCGCGGCGAGTCCTGCGGGTGCGACTACTGAGCCCGCCGGTGCCGCCGGTTCTGCCGGTCCCGCCGGTTCTGCCGGTCCCGCCGGCCCCGTCCGTCCCGGGCTGCTTCGGCTCGCGCGCGCTCACCCCGGCGGCCTGGACGGCTTCGTCGACCGGGCCGTCCCGCTCCTCCAGGCGAGCGGCGCATTCCGCTCCGGGTCTCCGGCTCCCGCTGCGGTCGCACCTCGGCCTCGCGGAGCCGGTGTGGAAAGGTTGAGCGCATGAGCACGGACGCACAGCAGCACCATCAGGCGGGGGCGCCGGGCGCGGCCGCCCGCGAGTGGCAGCGGTGGCACGAGGGGCGCGTCCTCGCGGTCGCGGCCCCCTACGGCCCGCTCGCCCTGACCGGAACCCACTGGCTCTCCGACTACCCGGACGGGCGAATTCCGGCCGTCCCGGGGCGGTGGCGCGAGGAGGGTGACGCGGTGGTGCTGACCGCCACCGTCGAGGACGGCATCGTCGTCGACGGCGAGCCGCTGACCGGCGAGGTCCGGCTGGGCGCGGACAGTGGTCCCGCCGACGACTCCCAGGTGGCGCGGGGGGACCGGCGGCTGGTGGTGATCCGCCGTGAAGGGCTCTGGGCGGTACGGGACTTCGACCCGGACGCACCCGCGCGGCACGCCTTCTCGACCATCGACGCCACCCCGTACGACCCGGCCTGGGTACTGCCGGGGGCCTTCCGGCCGTACGCCGAGGAGCGGGACGTCCGGGTGGCGAACGCGGACGGGGCCGAGCGGGGGCTCGGGCTCGGTGGGGAGATCGCCTTCACGGTGGCCGGAGAAGAGCACACGCTCCGGGTCGCGGTCGAGGAGGACGGTTCGCTCTGGGCCGTCTTCGCCGACGCCACCAGCGGGAACGGCAGCTACCGCTTCCGCTTCCTCCGCCCGGGAAGGCCCGCCGGGGACGGCAGCCTGAGCGTCGACTTCAACCGCGCGCTGCTGCCGCCGTGTGCCTTCGCGGACCACTTCCTCTGCCCCTTCCCGCCTCCGGGCAACACCCTCACCGTGCCGGTCGCGGCGGGGGAGCGGAACCGCCTGGACGTCTGAACCGCGCGGTCTTCCCGGCCCCGCGCGCTCTCCGGCTCCCGGCGGCCCTGCGACTGCTGCTGGGGGCGGGTGGGACGCGCGTGGCTGAAAGGCATGCTTGCGTCCGCTGTCCGGACGCCTCGATACTCCCGTCAGCGATTGTCAGGGGCATGGCGAATTCGAGATCCGGACACGCCCCCGACTGCGCCTCACGGGCCCGCCACCCCACAGGAGGGCCCCCGATTCCCCTCGGAGGAACCCGAAGTGAGGATCAAGCGCACCAACCCCCGCCGCAACCACGGCAGACGCGTCCGTACCACGGCCGTCCTCGCCGGACTCGCCGCCGTCGCGGCGTTCACCGTCCCCACCGCCAGTGCCGAATCCACCGGCACCTTCAGCGCCGACCAGCTGGCCTCCGCGAGCGACGCCGTCCTCGGCGCCGACATCGCGGGCACCGCCTGGAACATCGACCCGAAGACCAACCGCCTCCTGGTCACCGTGGACAGCACGGTGACCCAGGCGGAGATCGCGCGGATCAAGAAGGCCGCGGGCGCCAACGCCTCCGCCCTCACCATCGAGCGCACCCCCGGCAAGTTCAGCAAGCTGATCTCCGGCGGCGACGCGATCTACTCCAACACCGGCCGTTGCTCGCTGGGCTTCAACGTCCGCAGCGGCTCCACCTACTACTTCCTGACCGCCGGGCACTGCACGAACGGCACGGGCACCTGGTACGCCAACTCCGCCCGCACCACCGTGCTCGGGACGGCCTCCGGATCCAGCTTCCCCAACAACGACTACGGCATCGTGCGCTACACCAACACCACCATCCCCAAGGACGGTTCGGTCGGAGGCCAGGACATCACCAGCGCCGCCGACGCCACCGTCGGGATGGCCGTCACCCGCCGCGGCTCCACCACCGGCACCCGCAGCGGCTCGGTGACCGGCCTCAACGCCACGGTCAACTACGGTGGCGGCCAGGTCGTGTACGGCATGATCCGCACCAACGTCTGCGCCGAGCCCGGCGACTCCGGCGGACCGCTCTACTCCGGCACCCGGGCGATCGGCCTCACCTCCGGCGGCAGCGGCAACTGCTCCTCCGGCGGCACGACCTTCTTCCAGCCGGTCGTGGAAGCCCTGAACGCGTACGGCGTCAGCGTGTACTGACCGGCCCACGAGGCGCGTCGCGTCCCGTGACCCGGCGCTCCGGGCTCGCCCCCCCCGGCGTACCGGCCGGGCCCGGAGCTGTCCGTACATAAGAGCCCCCGTCCGGAATGCCGGACGGGGGCTCCCGCACACCCCCGGCTCTTGAGAGGATGGCGACAGGACCGGCCGCACGGGAAGCGCCGACACCAGGGGGTTCCAGCTCCGTGAATCGCATCGGGATCACCGGTCACCGCACCATCCCCGCCGGGGCCCGGGGCCATGTGCTCGCCGGACTGCGCTCGGCGCTCTCCGGCCTCGACGGTGCCACGGAGGTGCTCTCCAGCCTGGCCGTCGGCGCCGACCAGCTCTTCGCGGACCTCGCCCTCGCCCGGGGCGCCAAGCTGACGGTGGTGATCCCCAGCGGCGACTACGAGGCCTGTTTCGACACCGCCGCCGACCTCGCCCGCTACCGGCTGCTCAAGTCCCGCGCCGCCCAGGAGGTCCGGCTCGACTTCCCGCACTCCACCGACGAGGCGTACTACGCGGCGGGCGCCTACATCGCGGACCACTGCGACCTGCTCCTGGCCGTCTGGGACGGCCGCCCGGCCCGGGGCCTCGGCGGCACCGGTGACATCGTGGACTACGCCCGCATGCTGGGCCGCCCGGTCACCGTCATCTGGCGGGACGGCGTGGAGCGGGGCTGACGTGAGGACGACGGCACGTCACGTACGGTGGCGGGCCAGCCAGTCCGTGTGCTCGGGCGATACGATCCGCTCGGTCTCGAAGACCGCCACCGGCCACTGCCGCTCGGTGAGCGTGGTCTCCATGGCCGCCTGCATCGACTCCAGGTCGTCCTCCACCAGGGAGTGCGCGGAGATCAGCGGATGGTGGCGGCGCAGCTCGTTCCAGGCGAGACAGGCCGCGGCCGCTGCCGACAGCACCCCGGTCAGCCCGAACGAACGTCCCACCCCGAAGGTCTGCGACACGCTCAGCGCCAGCGCCGGCAGGGTCAGCGCGACGATCGCCCCGGACCAGACGAGCGCCCCGCGCCGGGAGACCAGCCGCCGCCTGCGGTACCACCGCCGCTGTTCGATCAGCCGGTCCCGCACATAGGTCTCCTTGCGGACGGTGAAGGCCTTGCCCCGTAACTCCCGCATGGAGTCCGTGATGACCGCGTCGTCCCGCTCCGCCATCGTCTCCCGGGGATCGCTCCAGCCCACCTTCCGCAGCTCCTGGAGCCCCTCCTCCAGCCGGCTGGCGAAGAGCGCCTCGGGGTGCGGCGCCGAGGTGTCGAAGGGGGAACCGTGGACCGCGTACCGCCAGCAGAGGGACTTGATGAACTCCGCCGCGGAACGGTTGAGTTGCCAGTGCGACTTTGCTTTGCGGCGGGAGGCGAGGTAGGTCGTGAACAGGACACCCAGATACGCCAACACGGCTGCCCCGTGCAGTAGTTGGATGGCGAGCCCGTTTTCGGCGCGCCAGGGGAGCGCCGCGGGCACCGCGCCCGCCACGAGCAGCGCCAGCTGGATCCGGGTGGTGTTCACGGCCTCCCGCTGGCGGGAGACGGCGATGGCGTCCGTGCGGTGGAAGAGAGCGGGCAGGTCGGCGTTCCTGAAGACCATGCTCTGGAGAGGTCCGGGAATCGCCGTCATGTTCACTCCCGTATCCCATGTAGTGGGGCTCCGTTGTCGGAAGGAAATATTCCGAACCATTTGGAGCAGTCCCGTATGTCACTCGGACCACGGGGCCGCGACACGAGTTGCGCACCTAGTTCTTGAGAGTAAAGTCGTGCCGCCAGGCACTGCAATGGTGCAGCTGGCGGTGGTGCCCCCCTGACCGGAACGAGCCCCCCTAGGACGGCCGTGAAGACCTACGAGACATCCCCCCTCTTCGCTGATGCGAAGAAGAGCCGTGTGCCGCTCGCCAAGATCGATCTTTCCGGTGGCCAGGCCACCGCGAAGCTCGCGCGAGTGGTCCCCGCGGCCGACGGCCGCCCTCCTCGCATTTCCACTTTCAACTCCGCTCTCTGAGACCCTCTGTCGAAGGCTTCGGCTCTCTGCCGAAGGCTTTCGCGCCACCGGAATTCCGGCGCGGAGCGCTGGACTAGACTGGTGGAATGACAGGACCCGCGGTCCCGTTCCGCGAAATCGTTCTGAAGGTTCACAGCAGGTGCGATCTGGCCTGCGACCATTGTTATGTCTACGAACATGCTGATCAGAGCTGGCGAACCCGGCCCAGGACGATCTCTGACCATGTCGTTTCCCGGACGGCTCGACGCCTGGCCGAACACGCCAGGACCCACGCCCTGCCCTCCGTGTCAGTGATCCTGCACGGAGGGGAGCCCCTGCTCGCGGGACCGGCCCGACTGCGCCGCGTCTGCCAGGAGTTCACCTCGGCCCTGGCGGGCACCGCCGAACTGGATCTGCGGATCCACACCAACGGCCTCCAGCTCAGCCCCCGTTACCTCGACCTGTTCGACGAGTTCGACGTCAAGGTGGGCATCTCCCTCGACGGCGACCGCGCCGCCAACGACCGCCACCGCCGCTACGCCGACGGGCGCAGCAGCCACTCGCGGGTCCTCAAGGCCGTGGCCCTGCTCCGCCAGGAGCGCTACCGCCACCTCGACCTCGGCCTCCTCTGCACGATCGACATCGCCAACGACCCGGTCGCGGTCCTCGACGCGCTCACCGAACTCCAGCCTCCCCTCATCGACTTCCTCCTGCCGCACGCCACCTGGGGCGAGCCGCCACCGCGCCCGGACGGGTCGCCCACCGCCTACGCCGCGTGGCTGCTCACCGTCTTCGACCGCTGGCAGGAGCAGGGGCGGCCGGTGCCGGTCCGCCTCTTCTCGTCGGTGCTCTCCACCCTGAACGGCGGCCCCAGCCTCACCGAATCCCTCGGCCTCGCCCCCACGGACCTGGTCGTCGTCGAGACCGACGGCCAGCTGGAGCAGGTCGACTCCCTCAAGAGCGCCTACGAAGGGGCCGCGGCCACCGGGTTCGACGTCTTCACCCACAGCTTCGACGAGGTCGCCGCGCACCCCGGGGTCCGCGCCCGCCAACTGGGCCTGGCCGGGGTCAGCGCGACCTGCCGCCGCTGCCCCGTCGTACGCTCGTGCGGCGGCGGGCTCTACACCCACCGCTACAGCCCGGCAGGCGGTTTCGACAACCCCTCCGTCTACTGCGCCGACCTGGCCGCGCTGATCCGGGGCATCGAGGAGCGGACCGCCGCCGCCTGCGAGTCGCCCGCCGTCCGCGACCCGGGCCAACTGCTCTCCGCCCAGCAGGATCTGACCCGCACCCTGCTCGCCCACCTCCACGACAGGCTCGACGGCGCGGGCGGGGAGGCGTGGGCGGCGGCATGGGCGCTGGCCGCCGAGGTCGAGAGCGCCCCGGCCGGTCAGGCGGGGCTCGATCTGGTCCTCGCCCACCCCTACACCCGTACCTGGCTGCTCGACACCCTGGAGGCGGTACGGGCCGGCCGGTCGGTGGGCGGCCCCCCGGTGGAGCGGCTGGCCGCATCGGTGGCCGCCGCCGCCGTGCACGCCCGTCTGGGTGTGGCCGTCCCGGTGGTCCACCGCGACGGCCGCCTCTTCCTGCCGACCCTGGGGGAGGTCCGGATCGGCGAGGCGGGCGAGGCGGGGACGGCGCTGGTGCGCGCGGAGGGCGAGGGCTTCGCCGTACGTACGGGAGCGGCCGTGCTGCGTATCGCGCGCGGAGCCGGGGAGGGCCCGCACTGGCGGCCCGTACGCGCGCTGCGGGCGGACGCCTGGTCCGTACGCGCTCCGGAGTCGGCCGAGGGGACCGGCCCCGCACCCGGTCAGGTGCAGAGCCCCGCGCCCGTGCGCGACCCCGGCCCCGAACCCGCACACGTACTGCTCGACGATCTCGATCCGTACCGCTCCTGCTTCGAGGCGTCCGCCGCCCACCGGCTGGACCCGCAGGAAGCCGAGGCATGGTCCGCCTCCCTCGCGGAGGCCTGGGCGCTGCTGGCGGAAGCCGTCCCGGACCAGGCGGCCGAGGCGGCCACCGTCCTGACCACCCTCACCCCGCTCACCGAGGGCGCCCCGGTCCAGGCCGGACGCCATGGGTACGGGGCGCTCGGGATCGTGGCCGGGGGCGATGCCCACACCCTCGCGACCGCCCTGCTGCGCGGCTTCCGGCGGGCGAAGCTGCGGGCGCTGCGCGAGGTCACGGATCTGTACGCGTCGGACGGTTCCTGGGATCATCGGTTGCCCTGGCAGGAGGAGCGAGGGGAGCAGGAGGAGGCCGTTCCGTTCTCCCGGCTGCTGTCGGAGACCTATGAACGGGTCGGGCTCGCCCTCTTCGCCCCGGAGTTCCTCGCCGGAGTTCCGCAAGCCCTCGACATGATCGGAGAAGCGGCCGAGACGACCGTCGACGGAAAGCAATTGCTCGCCGTGATGCGTAAAGAGATCAACGGAACAGACGGGACATCGGGGAAGAACGGTTGCAAGACCGGTACGGAGTGGACGGCAGTGCGGTGAAGACGGACACGGTTGACTGAAAAGCAGCGTTCAATGACCGAACGGCAGGGGGGTGGAGCACAGTCCGCTCCGGAATGATGAATTCGCTCGCATTCCCTTCCTTCTCCCCGGATGCGAGTGCTCACACAGGACGGGGGTCGTGTGCACGCATCGACGCAGCAGCGAGCGGCGGACCATCGGCCGTACTTCTTTCTGAGCTACGCGCACACTCCGGGGGTCGCCAGCGGAACGGACCCCGACATGTGGGTCGAACGGCTCTTCCGCGATCTCTGCGGCCATGTGATGGCCATGACCGATCTTCCCGCGGGTGCCTCCGCCGGCTTCATGGACCGCGAGATACGCTCCGGCGAGGGCTGGTCGGAGAGGCTCGGTGAAGTGCTCGCCACCTGCCGGGTCTTCGTCCCGCTCTTCTCCCCGCGCTACTTCGCCAGCGAGATGTGCGGCAAGGAGTGGCACGCCTTCGAGCAGCGGGCCATCCACCACCGGGCCCGCTCCAACCAGCCCGCCGAAGCGATCGTCCCGGCTCTGTGGGTGCCGGTGCCTCCCAGTCAACTGCCGGGTTCCGCCGAGCGGTTACAGTTCAACCACCGCGACTTCGGGGAACGGTACGTCACCGACGGCCTCTACGGTCTGATCAAGCTCAGGCTCTTCGCCCAGGAGTACGAGCGGGCCGTCTACGAACTGGCCAAACGCATCGTCCGCGTCGCCGACACCGTCCGCATCGACACCGGCAGACCCGTCGACTACCGCCTCGCCCCCAGCGCCTTCGGCTCCCCGAGCAGCGGGGTCGGCGCCCCCCGCCCGATGCGGATCACCATCGCCGCCCCCACCCGCCACGACCTGCCCGACGGGCGCGACAGCCACTACTACGGCGACCACCCGCAGGACTGGAACCCCTACCACCCGGCCGCCGCCCGCCCCCTGGCCTATGTCGCCGAGGAGCTGGTGCGCTCGCTCAACTACCAGGCCCAGATCACCTCGTTCGACGAGGAGTCCGGCCGCCCCGAGGGCAAGGCGCCGCCCAGCACCCCCGAGATCCTCCTCGTCGACCGCTGGGCCCTCCAGGACGAGGACCGCAGACGCCGGCTCGCCGCCTTCGACGCGGAGGACCGGCCCTGGGTGACCATGGTCGTGCCGTGGAGCCGCGAGGACCACCAGAGCCGGGCGGCGGAGGCCGAACTGACCCAGAAACTGGAAGCGACCATGCCGGCCAAGATGCGCCACGGACGGGCCTTCTGCCGGGCCGCCGCCCGGGGCGTGCCGACGATGGAGGCGTTCGGCCAGATCCTGCCCCAGGTCGTCGAGGTCGCCGCCCAGCAGTATCTGCGGCACGCCACGGCCTACCCGCCGGGTCCCGCGGGCGGCGGCCACGGCGAACGGACCCGGCTGACCGGCCCCATGGGCCATACCAGCTTCACACCCGACCCGCACGACCCTGCGACGGAAGCGGAGGACCTATGAGTGCCGGTCGTGACGGGCGTATCGTCACCTTCTACTCGTACAAGGGCGGCACCGGGCGCACCATGGCCCTCGCCAACACCGCCTGGATCCTCGCCGCCAACGGCAAGCGGGTGCTCGCCGTCGACTGGGACCTGGAGGCGCCCGGGCTCCACCGGTTCTTCCACCCCTTCCTCGAACCCGCCACCCTCGGCGCCACCACCGGCGTGATCGACCTCATCACCGAGTACGCCTGGGCCGCGACCAGCCCCGCCCAGCGCGCGGAGGACTGGCACCGCGACTACGCCCGCATCCAGCCGCACGCCGTCTCCCTCACCCCGGAGGTGCTGGGCTGGGAGTTCCCCCAGGGCGGCACGCTCGACTTCGTCTCCGCCGGACGGCAGAACCGCGAGTACTCCGCCACGGTCTCCACCTTCGACTGGGACAACTTCTACGACCGGCTCGGCGGCGGCCACTTCTTCGACGCGCTGCGCGAGGACATGAAGACCCACTACGACTACGTCCTCATCGACAGCCGGACCGGCCTCAGCGACATCGCCGACATCTGCACCGTCCACCTCCCCGACGCCCTTGTCGACTGCTTCACCCTCAGCGACCAGTCCATCGACGGCGCCGCCTCCGTCGCCCGCCAGATCGCCGAGCGCTACACCGGCCGCCCCATCCGCATCTTCCCCGTCCCCATGCGCATCGACGAGGGCGAGAAGGAGAAGGCGGACGCCGGACGGGCGCTGGCCCGGCTCAAGTTCGACCGGCTGCCCCGCGACCTGTCCGGCGACGAACTCACCGCCTACTGGGGCGCGGTGGAGATCCCCTACCGCCCCTACTACGCCTACGAGGAGACGCTCGCCACCTTCGGGGACGAGGCGGGCCTCACCAACTCCCTGCTCTCCGCCTTCGAACGGCTCACCGCCGTCATCACCGACCGCGAGATCACCTCGATGCCCCCGGTCGGGGAAGAGGTACGGCTGCGCATCCGGGACGCCTTCACCCGCCGCCGCCCCGCCCTCCCCGCCGACCTCCTCCTCAGCTACGTGGCGGAGAACCGGATGTGGGCCGACTGGATCGAAGCGGTCCTCACGCGGGCCGGTTTCCGGGTCGTCCCGCGCGACGTCTCCGCCGAACGGCCCCCGGAGGAAGGGGCCCTCACCACCGAGAACGCCGCCCGCACCGTGGTGCTCCTCTCCACCGCCTACCTCAAGTCGCAGCGCGCGGTCGACCTGTGGGAAAGGGCCGTCGCCGAGGACCCGGGCGGCGGTCGGCGCCAGCTGCTGCCGCTGCGCGTCGGGGACGTACGCCTGACCGCCCCGTACATCGACCGCAACCCGGTCGACCTCTTCCGCCTGGACGAGGTGCACGCCACCACCGCCCTGATGCGGGCCCTGGACCGGCCCGTCCAGATGGTCGACGGGATGACCCCCGGGCCGCGCTTCCCCGGCACCGTACCGAGGATCTGGAACGTACCGCCCCGCAACCCCGGCTTCACCGGCCGCTCCCTCGTCCTGGAGCGGATGCGCGACCAGCTCGGCGGCGGTATGGCCGTCGTCCTGCCCCAGCCCCAGACGCTGTACGGGCTCGGCGGCGTCGGCAAGACCCAGGTCGCCCTGGAGTACGTGCACCGCTTCATGGCCGACTACGACCTGGTCTGGTGGATATCGTCCGAGCAGTCCGACGACGTGATCGCCTCCCTCGCCGAACTCGCCGTCCGGCTCGGCGCCCAGGGCGGCGACGACATGGCGGCCGCCTCCCAGGAAGCCGTCGACCTGCTGCGGCGCGGAGTGCCCTCGGACCGCTGGCTGCTGGTCTTCGACAACGCCGACGACCCCGAGACCCTGCGCCGCCACTTCCCGCAGGGAGGCTCCGGCCACATCCTGGTCACCTCCCGCAACCAGAGCTGGTCCCAGCACGGCGACGCGCTGCCCGTCGACGTCTTCCTCCGCGAGGAGTCCATCGAGCACCTCCAGCGCCGCGCCCCCGGGCTGAGCGACGAGGACGCCGACCAGGTGGCCACCGCCGTGGGCGACCTGCCGCTCGCCGTCGAACAGGCGGCGGCCTGGATCGCGGAGACCGCCACCCCCATCGACACCTACCTCGAACAGCTCGCCCGCCAGGCGCCCCAGGTGCTCGCCCTCAACCAGCCCGCGGGCTACCCGGAACCGGTCGCCGCCACCTGGAACATCTCCATAGCCCGCCTCAAGGAGCGCTCACCGGCCGCGGTGCGCCTCCTCCAGCTCTGCGCCTTCTTCGCCCCCGAGCCGATCTCCGCCAACCTGCTCTACAGCAAGGAGATGATCGAGGCGCTGAAGCCGTACGACTCCTCGCTCCAGGAGAAGCTGGTGCTGGGCCGGGTCATCCGGGAGATCGGCCGGTTCGCCCTCGCCAAGGTCGACCAGGTCTCCAACTCCATCCAGGTCCACCGCCTCGTCCAGGCCGTGATCAAGGCCCAGCTGAGCGAGGAGGAGCAGCGCGAGGCGCGCCATGTCGTCCACCGCATCCTGGCCGGCGCCCGGCCCGACGACGACGAGCCGATCGACAACCCGGAGACCTGGCCGCGCTTCGCCACGATCTGGCCGCACCTGGGCCCCTCCGACGCCCGCCACTGCAAGGAGCCGGAGACCCGCAGGCTCCTCATCGACCGGGTCCGCTACCTGTGGAAGCGCGGTGACATCCGGACCGCGTGGACGCTGGGGGAGGAGCTGCGGCAGAGCTGGCTGGAGATGCTGGGCGAGCGCGATCTGCAGTACCTCTACCTCTGCTTCCACCTCTCCAACATCCTGCGGACGCGGGGGCGTTACGTGGAGGCCAAGGAGCTGGACGAGTTCACCCTGCGTCGGCAGCGGGAGGTTCTCGGCCCCGAGCACCCCCACACCTACATGACCACCAGCAGCCTGGCGATCGACCTGGGGCTGCTCGGGGAGTACGGCCAGGCGATCGAGCTGGCCACCGAGGCCCACGAGGGCTTCAGCCAGATCTTCCACGACTCGCACCCCAGGACCCTGGCAGCCGCCAACAACCTCGCCCTGAACCTGCGGAGCATCGGCCAGTACGCGCGGGCCCGCGAGATCGACCAGGACGTCTACGACCGGCGCACCGAGGTGCTGGGCGCCAAGCACCCCTACTCCCTCTCCTCCGCCATGAACCTCGCCCGCGACCTGCGTGAGGTGGGGCGGTACGAGGACTCCGTGGGACTGCTCAGCCGCACCTACGAGAGCTTCAAGGAGACGCTAGGCCGCACCTACCCGACGACGCTGAGCGCGGCCAAGAGCCTGGCGGTGTCGCTGCGGAGGGCCGGCCGGCTGGAGGACGCCCGCCGGCTGACGGTCGCCACCCGCGCCCGGTACAAGGCGAAGTACACCTCCGCCAACCCCGACTCGCTGGCCTGCGACCTCAACCTGGCGGCCGACCTGTTCGCCGCCGGGGAGGCGGTGGGGGCCCGGGACACCGCCCAGGAGGTGGTGGACCAGTACATGAACGTGCCGGGGGAGAAGCACCCGTACACCCTGGCCGCCCAGAACAACCTGGGCGTCTACCTCTCGGGGACCGGGGAGGCGGAGCGGTCGGAGCAGATCCTGAGACTGGTGGTGGCGTCGATGCGGGAGCGGTTCGGCCGGGAGCACCCGAACACGCTCTTCTGCGTCATGAACCTGGCCAACGCCACGGCGGACCGGGGCGACCTGCCGCTGGTGCTGGAGACGGAACAGCGGCTGGCGGCGCAGCTGCGGCAGGTGCTGGGGGCCCACCACCCCGAGACGCTGGCGCTGATCTCGAACATGGCGGTGACGCTGGACGCGATGGGGCGCGAGGAGGAGGCCGCGCGGGTGCGGGCCGAGGTGCTGGGCGAACTCTCGCGGCAACTCGGGGACGAGCACCCGCTGACCCAGATGGCCCGCGACGAACGCCGCTTCCGGAGGGAGCTGGAACCGCTGGCGGTGTGAGGCCGGTCCGTCCGGCGCGGCGCCTCCGGGGCACCGCCCCGGCCACCGGGTCCGGGGGCCGGGCGGATCTGCTCAGCCGCCGTCCGGCTGGACCGCCCGCCCTGGTCGGCCCCGCCGGTCGGCCCGTCAACCCGTTCGGTCGGCCTGTCGGCCCGTCCGGTCAGCCCGGCGTCGGGGTGGGCAGTGGCCGGTCGGGTGGGTGCTCCCGGTCGTCCAGCAGCCAGTTGAGGATGCCGGGCAGGACGGAGAGCGCGTCGAAGTGCGCCGCTGCCGGTTCCAGTACGGCGGTGGCGCCCGGGATCTGCCCGGCCAGCCAGCGGGAGTGGCCGACGGGTGAGAAGACGTCCTTCACCCCGTGCCAGAGCAGCACCCGGCCGGTGATCAGGGCCGGGTCGAACCCCCAGGGGCTGCAGAGCGCGATCGCGTCGTCGATCCAGCCGTACGCCGAAGTCCGCAGCCCCTCGCTGTAGTTGCGCAGCAGCATAGAGCGGATGCCCGCGTCGTTGACCACCATACGGTCGGAGTCGGTCAGCTCCCGGCGCAGATCGTCCAGAAGCCGCACCGGGTTCTGCCGGATCTGCGCCGAGCGGACGATGAAGGACTCGGTGAAGGAGTCCGGGTCGGTGGCGGCCGTGGAGTACGCGAGCACGTTGGACGCGGCCATCCCGTCGAACCAGTCGAGCCCGGCCGCACCCCAGGGGGCCAGCGTCACCAGGGCGGCGGTCCGGGTCACCCGCTCGGGCAGCAGTGCCGCGCAGGCCAGCGCGTGCGGGGCCCCGCCGGAGCGCCCCACGACGGCGAACCGCTCCAGCCCGAGCGAGTCCGCGATGGCCCGGACGTCCTCGACGACATCGCCGACCCGGCGGCCCGCCTGCCGGTCGCTGCCGCCGTACCCGGGCCGGTCGTAGGTGATCAGTTGGGTACGGCGCTGGTAGAGGACCATGCCCCGGGGGGCGGGGCCGAGCCGGCTGCCCGGGGTCCCGTGGAGCAGGAACACCGGTCTGCCCCGGGGGTCCCCCAGCCGCTCCACCATCAGATGCCGCCCGTCCGCCGCGCGCACCCGACCGCGCACCCGCGCCTCCTCAGCTCGGTCCCCCCGGCGTCTGCCGACTTTTCGATGATGACCCATCAGGGCGGCAACCGGCACTCCCCGTCGGGACCTCATCACCGTCCTGTCAGGGACTCGTCGGCATCCGGTCGGCCCTCCATGGGGGCGAATACCAGACAGGACTAGTCCTCACCCAGGGGCCGCCACCGGTTGCACCGGGTGTTCGCGAACGGAACCGACATGGCGTGACCCGGGGTAAGTGAACATGGCGCGGGTGAAGCGTCGGTGCCGTGTGCACGTCCGGAAGTCGACCTTGTGTGCTCCTGGTCCCCTCGGAATAGTGGGCGCCCCATCCTCCGTGTTCGGGCACCCCACATGCTCCGTGCACGGCCCCACAGGAGGTCGAAGTTGAAGCATCGACGCATATCCAGGAAGCGCGCGACGGTCGCCGGGTCGGCCGTGGTCGCCCTGGTCGTAGCGGGTTTCACGTTCCAGTCTGCGAACGCCAGTGACGACGTGTCCCGGTTCGCGGTCAAGACGCTCAGCGCGGACGCGGCCGGAAAGCTCGCCACCACGCTCGACCGGGACCTGGGCGCGGACGCGGCCGGCTCGTACTACGACAGCACGGCCAAGGTCCTCGTCGTGAACGTCGTCGACGAGGCCGCCGCCGAGCAGGTCCGTCAGGCGGGCGGCAAGGCCAGAGTCGTGGAGAACTCCCTCGCCGAGCTGAAGTCGGCCCGGCAGACCCTCACCGACAAGGCGACGATCCCGGGCACCTCCTGGGCCGTCGACCCGGTCAGCAACAAGGTCCTGGTCACCGCCGACCGCACGGTCGACGGCGCGGCCTGGAAGAAGCTCTCGGCCGTGGTCGAGGGGCTCGGCGGCAAGGCCGAACTGAAGAAGACCGAGGGCGAGTTCAAGCCGCTCATCGCGGGCGGTGACGCGATCTTCGGCTCCGGCTCCCGCTGCTCGCTCGGCTTCAACGTGGTCAAGGACGGCGAGCCGTACTTCCTCACCGCCGGCCACTGCACCGAGTCGGTCGCCGACTGGTCGGACAGCCAGGGCGGCCAGGCGATCGGCACCACCGAGGGCTCCAGCTTCCCGGAGAACGACTACGGCCTGGTCAAGTACACCTCGGACATCGCGCACCCGAGCGAGGTCAACCTCTACGACGGCTCCACCCAGCAGATCACCGAGGCGGGCGACGCGACGGTCGGCCAGACGGTCGTCCGCAGCGGCTCCACCACCCGGGTGCACGACGGCGAGGTCACCGCGCTGGACGCCACCGTCAACTACGGCAACGGCGACATCGTCAACGGCCTCATCCAGACGACGGTCTGCGCCGAGCCGGGCGACAGCGGCGGCGCGCTCTTCGCGGGCAGCACCGCGCTCGGTCTGACCTCGGGCGGCAGCGGCAACTGCTCCTCGGGCGGCACGACCTTCTTCCAGCCGGTTTCCGAGGCGCTCGCCGCCTACGGGGCCGAGATCGGCTGACGTCACACCGCACCGACGTACGGAGGAGAGGCCCCCGGTCCATACCGGGGGCCTCTCCCGTGTGTCCGTCGCGTCCCTGCCGGGGCGGGTACGGGGCAGGAGACCTTGGCAGGGTGTTGCCATGCACCTGCCATGTCTACCCCCTGCCCCGGCCCGACCTCGGGAACGGGGCCGTACGTCACCTGGTCGGGGTCGCCCGGAAAGGGGTGCACACTGGTTATCGTACGAATGTTCGAAGCTGGTCTATGGTGGAGAGCAGGGGGTGGTGAGTGACGGAACGGTCGGAACGGTCCAGGAGGTGCGGATGTCCGGTTTCACGCATCTGCATACCGCCTCGGGGTTCTCCCTGCGGTACGGGGCCTCGCACCCCGCGCGGCTCGTCGAGCGTGCCGCCGAGCGGGGGATGGGCGCGCTCGCGCTGACCGACCGCGACACCCTCGCGGGGGCGATCCGCTTCGCAAAGGCCTGCACGGGGGCCGAAGGGGGAGGTGGGGTCCGGCCGGTCTTCGGGGTGGACCTCGCGGTGGTGTCGTACGGGGAGGGGGCGCGCCGGGCGGTGCCCTCGCGCACTCCTGCGCGCGGGGGTGCCTTTGTCGATGAATCCGCACCCCGGGTCACCTTCCTCGCCCGCGACGGCGCCCACGCCTGGGCCGAGCTGTGCCGACTGGTGACCGCCGCCCACGCGCGGGGCGGGGCGGCCGACGGGGTGCGGGGCGTCGATGCCCGGCCCGACTCGGATGGGCGCGGCTCGCCGGACGGTGTGCGGGTCCCCGGCGGGTCCCGCCCGCTCGACGGATCCGGCCCGCTCTCCGTCGCCGGTCCGCCCGTCGTCGGCCGGGCCGCGCTGCCCGCCGACGGGCTGACCGTGCTGCTCGGGCCCGCGTCCGAGGTGGGCCGGGCGCTCGCCGCTGGCCGCCCCGACCGGGCCGCCGCGCTCCTCGCGCCCTGGCGGGAGCTGTACGGCGACGACCTGCGCCTCGAAGCCGTCGACCACGGGCGCCCCGGTGCCGGCCCCGGGTCGCTGCGGCTGGCCGCCCGCACCCTCGGCTTCGCCGCCGACCAGGGCGTACGGGCCGTGCTGACCAACGCCGTCCGGTACGCCGACCCGGGGCAGGGCCCCATCGCCGACGTCCTCGACTCCGCCCGCAGGCTCGTCCCCCTCGACCCGCGCCGCTCACCCCTGGACAGCGGGGAGCGCTGGCTGAAGGGCGAGGGCGCCATGCGGGAGACCGCCGAGCGGATCGCCTCCGCCGCCGGGCTCGGCCGGGGCGCGGCGGCCCGGCTGCTGGCGGAGACCCGGGAGACCGCCGAGGCCTGCCGGGTCGACCCCGTCACCGACATCGGCCTGGACGGGATCCACTTTCCCGAGCCCCACCTGGTCGGCGCCGACCGGCGTACCGCCCACCGGGTGCTCACCTCCCGGGCCGCCGCCGGAATGGTGCTGCGCGGCTACGACCGCGACCGCGCGTACTGGGACCGGATGCACGAGGAGCTGGACATCATCGCCCACCGGGGAGTTGCCTCGTATTTCCTGACGGTCGCTCAAGTCGTCGACGATGTGCGGGATATGGGCATTCGGGTCGCCGCGCGTGGCTCCGGGGCGGGCTCCCTGGTCAACCACCTCCTCGGCATCGCCCACGCCGACCCCGTCGAGCACGGGCTGCTCATGGAGCGTTTTCTCTCCAAGCGCCGCTTCGTCCTGCCCGACATCGACATCGACGTCGAATCGGCCCGCCGGCTCGACGTCTACCGCCGGATCATCGAACGCTTCGGCCCCGAACGCGTCGCCACCGTCGCCATGCCCGAGACCTACCGGGTGCGCCACGCCATCCGCGACGTCGGCGCCGCGCTCTCCATGGACCCGGCCGAGACCGACCGGCTCGCCAAGGCGTTCCCGCACATCCGGGCCCGCGACGCGCGCGCCGCGATGGAGGAGCTGCCCGAACTGGAGGAGGTGGCACGGAACCAGGGGGAGTACGGGCGCCTCTGGGAGCTGGTGGAGGGGCTCGACGCGCTGCCGCGCGGGATCGCCATGCACCCGTGCGGGGTGCTGCTCTCGGACGCCGGGCTCATGCGCCGTACGCCGGTGATGCCGACCAGCGGCGACGGCTTCCCGATGTCCCAGTTCGACAAGGAGGACGTGGAGGACCTCGGGCTGCTCAAACTCGATGTGCTGGGCGTACGGATGCAGTCCGCGATGGCGCACGCCGTCGCCGAGGTGAAACGTGTCTCGGGCGCGGAGGTGGACCTGGACGCCGTACCGCAGGGCGACCCGGAGACCTACCGCCTGATCCGCTCCGCCGAGACGCTCGGCTGCTTCCAGATCGAGTCGCCCGGCCAGCGCGATCTGGTCGCCAGGCTCCAGCCCGCCACCTTCCACGACCTGGTCGTGGACATCTCGCTGTTCCGGCCGGGGCCGGTCGCCGCCGACATGGTGCGGCCGTTCATCGAGGCCCGGCACGGCCGCGCGCCGGTCCGCTACCCCCACCCCGACCTGGAGGAACCGCTGAAGGGCACCTACGGCGTGGTCGTCTTCCACGAGCAGATCATCGAGATCGTGAACATCATGACCGGCTGCGGCCGGGGCGAGGCCGACCGGGTGCGGCGCGGTCTCTCCCACCCCGAGTCGCTGGACCGGATCAGGGAGTGGTTCCCGCTGCGCGCGGCGGCCCGGGGGTACGACGCCGAGGTGATCGCCCGCACCTGGAAGATCATCGAGGCGTTCGGCAGCTACGGCTTCGCCAAGGCGCACGCCGTCGCGTTCGCCGTGCCGACGTACCAGTCGGCCTGGCTCAAGGCGCACCATCCGGCGGCCTTCTACGCCGGCCTGCTCACGCACGATCCAGGGATGTACCCGAAGCGGCTGCTGCTCGCGGACGCCCGGCGGCGCGGGGTGCCGGTGCTGCCGCTGGATGTGAACCGGTCGGCAGTCACCCATCGAATCGAACTGGTGTCCGATGAGGGGGATCGGGGCCGGAAGGAGGCGTGGGGGCTGCGGCTCGCGCTCTCGGACGTCCACGGCATCAGCGAGGCGGAGGCGGCCCGGATCGAGGAGGGGCAGCCGTACACCTCGCTGCTCGACTTCTGGCAGCGCGCCCGGCCGGGTCGCCCGGTGGCCGAACGGCTTGCGCAGGTAGGCGCGTTGGACGCTTTCGGCGCCAACCGCCGCGACCTGCTGCTGCACCTCTTTGAACTCCACCGCGCCCACCGGAGCCCCGGTTCCGGAGCACTCGGCGGGCAGCTCCCGCTGGACGACGGGCACCGTACGGGCTCGCTCGGGCTGCCCGACCTCAACGAGGCGGAGCGGCTGAGCGCCGAACTCGGGGTACTGAGCATGGACGTCTCGCGTCACCTGATGGGGGACCACCGGGCTTTCCTGGAGGAGCTGGGAGTGGTCTCCGCGAAGCGGCTGCGCGAGGCCCGGCACGGTGAGACCGTGCTGGTCGCCGGGGCGAAGGCGGCCACCCAGACCCCGCCGATGCGCTCCGGCCGCCGGGTCGTCTTCACCACCCTGGACGACGGCACCGGCCTGGCCGACCTGGCGTTCTTCGAGGACAGCCACGCCGCGTGCGCCCACACCGTCTTCCACTCCTGGCTGCTGCTGGTGCGCGGAGTGGTGCAGCGGCGCGGCGCGCGCAGCCTGAGTGTGGTGGGCCAGGCCGCCTGGAACCTCGCCGAACTGGCCGAACTCCGGCGCACCGGCGGGCTCGACGCGGTCGCGGCCAGGCTCGCGGAGGAGGAGCCGGGAGAAGGAGCCGAGGGGCGGGAATCCGGTCCCGGACGTCGTATACGGATGGAGACCGGTTACGAGATGAACCCCTGGGCCGACCTCCAGCCGCCCGGCGAAGGGGCGCCCACCGGAAGGAAGTTGTGGCACCGGTCGCAGGGGAGCGCGGGATGACGAAGGACCCGGCAGGAGTGCTGTACCTACGGTTCCGCAGGACCGTCGGCGGTCCACCCGGCAGCGCCGCCTATGCCGGACTGCTCGCCCTGCTCGGCGCGTTCACCCCGGTGGTCGAGGCCGCCCCGCCGGACGGGGCGCTCGCCGATGTGGGCGGCGCGCTGCGCTACTTCGGGCGGGACGTGGAAGACCTGGCCTCGGTGATCCGGGTCCGGGCGCTCGCCCTGCACGGCGTGGACTGCGCGATCGGGGCGGCGGCCAACCCCATGGTGGCCCGGCTGGCCGCCCGGCGGGCCGCGCCCGGGAGCACCTTCGTGGTGGGCCGGGGCGCGGAGGCGGCGTTCCTCGCACCGCTCCCGGCCGCAGCCCTGGACGGAGTCGGGGCCGCCACGGCGCGCACCCTGTGCGGTTACGGGCTCGACTCCGTCGGCCGGATCGCCGCCGCACCGCTGGCCACGCTCCAGCGCATCACCGGCGCACGGGCCGGGCGGGAGCTGTGGGAGCGGGCGCGGGGGATCGACCGTACCCGGATCGTCCCGAACGCGGCCGCCCGCTCGATCGCCGCCGAACGCTCCTTCCCGTACGACGAACTCGCCCCCGAGCGGCACCGCCGCGCCCTCCTCTCGCTCACCGAGGAACTGGGGGCGCGGCTGCGGGGCGAGGGGCTGGTGTGCCGGTCGCTGGTCCTCTCGGTGCGGTACGCGGACAGGACCGGGTACGCCACGCTGACCCGGAGCCGCACCCTGGGGGGGCCGACGGCGCACTCGGCCGCGCTCACCGCACTCGCCTACCGGATCCACGAGTCCTTCGGCTTCCAGCGGGCCCGGGTGCGGGGCATCGCGCTGCGTGCGGAAGGGCTGGCCGACGCCTCCCGCGCCTCCCGTCAGCTCACCTTCGACCCGGCGGACGAGCGGTCGCGCCGGATCGAGGAGGTGGCGGACCGGCTGCGGGAGAGGTTCGGCCCCGGCGCGGTGAAGCCGGCGGGCCTCGCGGCCTGAACGGCGGGTCGACGCCCTGGGGCCGGCTGTCCGGTGCCACAGAACCGCGCAACCGGGGCTGACGTGCCGGAGGCGTCCGGGACGCCCCTTACCCGGCCGACGGTGAGACCGCGCCACTTTTTACCGACGCGTAACTTCCCACCGAACCTTACCCGTGCGTAATTTGGCATGAGCACATAAAGCTTGTGGTCCGGGCCACAGGGCGCACCGCCATCGCACCTCCCTTGAGCCGCAAGGAGACCACACGATGCTGCCCTGGTTCCGTGCTGCGCGCGTCCCCCGCACGCGCAGCGTCCTCGCCGCCTTCCTCCTGGCCATCGCCCTTCTGGTCGCCCCCACGGCGACCGCGACCGCGGCGACCCCCACCGCCGCGACGGCCACTTCACGTGGCTGGAACGACTACTCCTGCAAGCCCTCCGCCGCCCATCCCCGTCCCGTCGTCCTGGTCCACGGAACCTTCGGGAACTCGATCGACAACTGGCTGGGCCTCGCCCCCTACCTGGTCAACCGGGGCTACTGCGTCTTCTCCCTCGACTACGGCCAGCTCCCCGGTGTGCCGTTCTTCCACGGCCTCGGCCCCGTCGACAAGTCCGCCGAACAGCTCAGCGCCTTCGTCGACAAGGTGCTGGCCGCCACCGGAGCCCCGAAGGCCGACATCGTCGGCCACTCGCAGGGCGGCATGATGCCCCACTACTACCTGAAGTTCCTCGGTGGCGCGGCCAAGGTCAACGCCCTGGTCGGCATCGCCCCGAGCAACCACGGCACCACCCTGCTCGGCCTCACCAAGCTGCTGCCGTACTTCCCCGGCGTCGAGAAGTTCATCAACGACAAGACCCCCGCCCTCGCCGACCAGGTCGTCGGCTCGCCGTTCATCACCAAGCTCACGGCGGGCGGCGACACCGTACCCGGGGTCCGCTACACCGTCATCGCCACCAAGTACGACCAGGTGGTCACTCCGTACCGCACGCAGTACCTGGACGGCCCCGGCGTGCGCAACGTCCTGCTCCAGGACCTGTGCCCGCTGGACCTGTCCGAGCACGTGGCGATCGGCACCATCGACCGGATCGCCTTCCACGAGGTGACCAACGCCCTGGACCCGGCACGCGCCACGCCGACCACCTGCTCCTCGGTGATCGGCTGACACCCGGAACCGCCCAGGGCCGAGGCCGCCGTCCGGTGGGGCGGACAGCGGCCTCGGCCCGTTCTCCTGCGACCGCCTCACCCCGGAAGCCCGGGGCGGCGGCTCAGCGGGTCAGCGACCGCGACGGCGGCCGGGGGCGGTGGCCCGGCGGCGCTGCGAGGCGAAGAGCACGCCCGCGCCGGCGGCGAGCACGGCAGCCCCGCCCACCGCGAGGTAGGTGCTGCTGCTCGACCCTCCGGTCTCGGCCAGCACGTCGCTCTGCCCGACGGCGTTGGCCTGCGGCGCATTCCCCTCGGCCTCGGTCCTCCCCTCGGGGGCCGGGGCGGCGACGTTGACCTTGGCGCCGGTGCCTGCGTCGTCGTCACCGTGCCCGTTGTGCTCGACGGACGACTTCGCGGCGCCCTTGGTGATGGCGTCCTCGGAAGGCGCGGAGGGGGCTGAGGGCGCGGGCGCGGGAGCGGGAGCACCGCCATCGGTCTTGGGCGACTCACCCCCGGGCTCCTCCTCCTGCGCATCGCCACCACCGGCACCGCCCGACCCGCCGCCGAAGACCACATCGGAGCAGGCGTAGAAGGCTTCGGGTGAATCGGAGCGCTGCCACACGGTGTAGATCAGCTGCCGCCCCGCCCGGTCAGGGATGTTCCCCTCGAAGACGTACGAACCGTCCACCAGCTTCGGGTCGGTGGCCTCCGCGAACGGCTTCGCCTCCAGGTCCGACCAGGCCAGCGGCTTCGACGGGTCGTACCCCGCCTTGGTCATGTACAGCTCGAAGGACCCCTTGTGCGGGGCGGTGGCCCGGAACCTGAAGGTGTGGTTGCCCGCCTTGACCGGGGAGGCCGGCCAGTCGGCGCGCGGCAGGTCGAGCCCGCGGAACTTGTCGTTGGCCGCGCTGCACAGCTTGCCGTCCAGGATCAACTCCCGGTGCTTTCCGGCAGCGTTGGCGATGTTCACCCCGTTCCAGTCGTACAGCGCCTGGGTACCCCCCGCCGCCACCGCCGCCTTGCACGCCGCCGACACCGGGTTCTCCGGCCCCTCCGCGAAGCACGCGGACACCCGGCTCACCGGGTCGGTCAGCGAACCGTGCGCGAGCGCCGGGGTAGCGGCGAGTCCGGCCAGCGCGAACGGTGCGAAACCGAGGGCGACGATCCCGGCGGCCTTGCGACGAGCGGTCATGGAGGGTTCTCCTTCACAGCGGCACAACAGTGGGGCGCCGGTCCCTGAATCCGTCCCGGCGCTCAGCAAGCTAGCCCCTCGAAACGCCGAAAACCCCTGCTGGGGCGGGGTGGAGGGGATCCTTATGGTCGCTTTAAGGAGGGGCTAAGAGGGGGCTGAGACGGGAGGAGGGCGAGCGGGTCGCAAGCCCACGTCGGAGCGTTCCGGCGTCCATGGCCGTCCGGGTGGACACGCCTTTGGCCACGAGCGGTGGCTCCCCGGTCGGCCCCCCTGCGCGCGCGGGGGGCCAACCGCCACGGGTGGCCGGTGCGCCGGCGACGGACCGGCGGCCCCCCGCCCGGCCTTCGTGCGGGTTCTCTCCGGCCGCCCGTGACCCTCCCGGCACTGCCCGGCCGTGACCGGCCGGACAGCGCCGGGGCGGCGCCACGCCCGGAGCCCTGCCCCCCATACGCTGGTTGAGGGAACTATGGAGCGACGCAGCCGATCGAGCCGACCGGGAAGTTGTTGCCGGTCGAAGTCGCGGTGAAGCCGAAGGTGACGCTGCCCTCCGGTGCGATGGTGCGGTTGTGGTCGGCGTTCCTGACGGTGAGCGTGCCGTCGGGTCCCGTGGTGAGGGAGCCGTTCCAGGCGCTGCTGAGCTGCGTGCCCGGGCCGGGCTTCCACTGCACGGCCCAGCCCTCACGCGCCCTCGTGTCGTGGTTCATGACCTCGACGGAGCCCTGGAAGCCGCCGTTCCAGGAGTTGGTCACGCTGTAGACCGCCATGCACCCGGTGTGCGGGTCCGTGGGCGCGGGGCTCGGGGGGAGGGTCGGGGCGGGTGCCGGGCCGGGGGTGCCGTTCGAGCCCCGGATGCCGGTCACCTCGCCGTTGCCGCCGTCGAAGACGATGTCGGAGCAGGAGAAGAAGTTCTCCTGGCTGTCCGAGCGCACCCACTGGATGAACATCACCGCGTCGCCCGAGCGTCCGGAGGGCAGGTCCAGGTTCCAGTAGTAGTGGCCGTCGTCCGTGCCGGGTCCGCCGGACTGCGGCGGGTCGGTGACGGTCCCGATCAGGTCCAGGTCGCCCCAGCCCAGCGCGGTGGTGGGCGAGTAGCCGGGCTTGGACAGGTACACCCGGAAGGAGCCCGGGTGCGCGGCCCAGTTGCTGTGCTCGACCCGGATCGTGCTGCCGGACGTCAGATGCGTCCGGGGCCAGTCGGAGCGCGGGGCGTTGTAGCCGGTGAAGTTGTACGGCGACCGGTCACCGGCGCTGCACAGCTTCCCGTCCGGTACGTAACCCGGCCCCCGCCCACCGGCATTGGAGTCGAGCACGGCGAACCAGTTGTACAGGGCGTTCGCACCGCTCTCGGCGAGCGCGGCCCTGCACGCCGGGTTGGTCGGGTCCAGGGCGCCGGTGCCCGTCCTGGCGTCGAGCATGCAGAGGTAGGTGCGCGATCCCGGGGCCATCGTGACGCCGTGGGCCTGCGCGTCGCTCTGGCCCATCAGCGTCAGGCCTAATCCGCCGAGCAGTGTCGCGAACACCGCCGCCAGCGAGGTGAACAGCTTGTTGCGTCTGGTCATGAGGTCTCCTGTGCCTGTGTGGGGACGGCCTTCCGGCCGTGCTCCGCGGTGGGACCCCTGTGGGCCGGGCCGCGCCGGGGCGGTCTCGGCGGGAGAGACGAGCGGGCGGGCACGGCACGGAGGCGCGGTGACGCTCGCATCGGGACCTCTGCACGGAAGACGGCCGGAGGGGCGATCGAGGAAGCGGGGAGCGCCCGCCGCTTGCATCTGGGAGCGCTCCCATGTGTAGGCACTACGGACCATAGGAGTATTGCCGTGCCCCTGACAACCCGTCGGACGAAATGGTTCACGCGGACCGATGTGCGGCTGGTGGGGGCTCGGAGGTTCTGGAGCCACCCTCGCCGCATGCCCGGCGGGCGGCGAATCCTGTGCAACCGCTTGACGGTGCGCCCTGCGGACCGCAGATTTGGGAGCGCTCCCACTCGCATGCGTCACCGGGGGCGGTGCCGGTGCAACCGGTCACCCCCTGCCCTTCCCTCACACCCAAAGGACGTCAGCGTGCCGCCATCCTCGTCTCCCGTGCCCCGTCCGTACCCCCGCCCGGGCCGCTCCCGACGCGTCAGCGCCTTAGCGGGCATAGCAGCCACCGCCTGCCTGATGGCCGGTGCCCTCGCCGCGCCCGCCGACGCGGTCCAGCCCCTCGACGAGGCCCCCGAACTCATCGTCAACGGGGACTTCTCCGCCGGCACCGCCCCCTGGTGGTCGACGGCCAACAGCCCCGTCGCCGTCTCGGACGGGCGCCTGTGTGCCGACGTACCCGCGGGCACGGCCAACCCCTGGGACGCCATCGTCGGACAGAACGGTCTCCCCCTCACCGCCGGTGCGGCCTACACCCTGAGCTACACGGCGACGTCCACCGCGCCCGTCACCATCCGCACCAACGTCCAGATGGCGACCGAACCCTGGACCACCGAGCTGGCCGCCGCCCAGCAGATCGGGACGAGCGCCGCACGGGTCACGGAGACCTTCACGGCGGGAGCCGACCACGGCGCGGCCCAGCTCGTCTTCCAGATCGGGGGCAGCGCCGAGCCCATCACCTTCTGCGTCGACGACGTGTCGCTGCGCGGCGGGAGCGCGCCGCCGCCGTACGAACCGGACACCGGATCGCCGGTCCGGGTCAACCAGGTCGGCTACCTCACCCACGGCCCCAAGAGCGGAACCGTCGTCAGCGACGCGACCGAACCGCTGCGCTGGACGCTCGAATCGGCCGCAGGCGCACGCGTGGCCGACGGCACCACCACCCCGGCGGGCACGGACCCCACCTCGCGGCAACACGTCCACACCATCGACTTCACCGCGGTGACCGCCGCCGGGGAGGGGTACACCGTCACGGTCGCGGGGGAACGGAGCGAACCGTTCGCCATCGGCGACGACCTCTACGCCTCGCTGCGCACCGACGCGCTCGCGTACTTCTACCACAACCGCAGCGGCATCGAGATCGACGCGGACATCGTGGGCGAGCGCTACGCGCGGCCGGCCGGCCACATCGGGGTGAGCCCCAATCAGGGCGACGCCGACGTGCCCTGCCAACCGGGCGTGTGCGACTACCGCCTCGACGCGAGGGGCGGTTGGTACGACGCCGGAGACCACGGCAAGTACGTGGTCAACGGCGGCATAGCGGTGGCCCAGTTGATGTCCACGTACGAACGGACCCTGTACGCGCCGACCGCCGACGCCGGGCCGCTCGGTGACGGGAAGCTCCGGCTGCCCGAGCACGGGAACGGAACGCCCGACATCCTCGACGAGGCGCGCTGGCAGCTGGAATTCCTCATGCGGATGCAGGTCCCCGCGGGCGAGCCCCTCGCCGGCATGGCCCACCACAAGCTGCACGACAAGGAGTGGACCGGACTGCCGCTGCGGCCCGACCGGGACCCCCAGCCCCGGGAGCTGCACCCGCCGACCACGGCGGCCACTCTCAACCTGGCGGCCACCGCCGCCCAGTGCGCCCGCCTCTTCCAGGTCCATGACCCCGGCTTCGCCGAGCGGTGCCGGTCGGCCGCGCGGTCCGCGTGGGCAGCGGCCAAGAGCCACCCGGACATCCTCGCCGATCCGCAGGACGGCACGGGCGGCGGCGCCTACAGCGACGACGACGTGCGGGACGAGTTCTACTGGGCGGCGGCCGAACTCTTCCTCACCACCGGCGAGGAGACCTACCGCACGGAGATCCTCCGCTCCCCGCTGCACGGCGACACCGACGCGGTCTTCCCGCGCGGCGGAATGTCGTGGGGCTCGGTCGCCGGGCTGGGCGCCCTGAACCTCGCGAGCGTCCCGGGCGGACTGTCCGCCGACCAGCTCGCCACGGTACGCGCCACGGTGACCGAGGCGGCCGACGGCTACGCGGCCGACTCGGCCCGGGCCGCGTACGGACTCCCCTACGCACCCGACGGCGGGCACTACGTATGGGGCTCGAACAGCCAGGTCGCCAACAACATGGTCGTCCTGGGCTCCGCGCACGACCTGACCGGACGGACCGCCTACCGTGACGCCGTACTGCGCGGACTCGACTACCTGCTGGGCCGCAACCCGCTGAACCAGTCGTACGTCACCGGGTACGGCGAGCGGGACGCGCGCAACCAGCACCACCGCTTCTGGGCCAACCAGCTCGACCCGGCCCTGCCGAACCCCGCACCCGGATCGCTGGCCGGGGGCCCCAACGCGTCGATCGAGGACCCGGTCGCCCAGGCCAGACTGAAGGGCTGCGCACCGGCGATGTGCTACATCGACGACATCGAGTCCTGGGCCACCAACGAGATCACCATCAACTGGAACGCCCCACTCGCCTGGATCGCCTCCTACGTCGACGATCTGGGCGGCGGTGAGCCCGTGCGGGCCCAGTGCGAGGTGACCTACACCTCACAGCGCTGGAGCAACGGCTTCACCACCCAGGTCGCCGTGAAGAACACCGGGGACCGCCCCCTCGCGTCCTGGCGGCTCGACTGGACCTTCGCCGACCAGCAGCGGGTGACCGACACCTGGGGCGCCGACATCCGGCAGACCGGCCCGCGGGCCGCGGCCGAAGCCCTGGCCTGGAACGCCGCGGTCGCCCCCGGGGGCACCGTGCGGTTCGGCTTCAACGGCCGGCCCACCGGTCTCGTCCACGACCCCCGGGTCTTCAGGCTGAACGGCGGCACCTGCGCGACGACGTCACCACGGTGACCGGCTGACCCGCCCCCTCCCGCGGACGGGAGGCGCCGCCGCCGGGCCCCGCACTCGGCGTGCGGGGCCCGGCCCACCGCCTTTCCCGCGCACCCCGTCCACGAGCAGAGCGCCGTGCCGCCGCGTCGCGCACCCGCCCGGCACGGAGCGGCTGTGCCGGGCCGCCGGTGTACCGGCTGGCCCTCGTGCGGAGGCAGAACGGCCGAAAGGAGGCCGGGAGGACCGCCCCTGTCCGTGGTGGCTGGGAGTATCGGCGGCATGACGACGACCGACTGGGACGCGGCTGCCGGATCCTTCGACGAGGAGCCCGGCCACGGGCTGCTCGACCCTGTCGTACGCGATGCGTGGGCCCACCGGCTGGAGAGCTGGCTGCCCGCCACCCGCGGCGATGTGCTGGATCTCGGGTGCGGTACGGGGAGCCTCTCGCTGCTCGTCGCCGGGCAGGGGCACCGGGTCACCGCCGTGGACCGGTCGCCCCGGACGGCCGAGCTGGCCCGCGCCGAGCTCGCCGGGACCGGGGCGGAGGTCCTGGTGGGGGACGCGGCCCGGCCGCCGGTGGGGGAGCGGGCGTTCGACGTGATCGTGGCCCGGCACGTCGTCCGGCTGCTGCCCGATCCGGTGGCCGCCCTGGAGCACTGGTTCGGCCTGCTGAAGCCCGGCGGGCGGCTGGTCCTGATCGAGGGGGCGGGGGGTGGCGTCGGGCTCTCCGCCGCCAGGCTCACCGCCCTGCTCGCCGCGCACACCGAGCGTGTCCACCACGAGGATCTGGCGGGTGACGCTCGGCTGTGGGGCAAGGAGGTGGACGACGAGCGGTACGCCCTGGTAGCCCGCGCCGAGCCGCCCCGGCGCCACACCGAGGTCGTCGACGTCCACCTGATCCTGCGCCGGGGCCCGGACGTCCTGCTCGCCCGCCGCGCCGGCACCGGATACGCGGACGGCCTGCTGCACCTGCCCTCCGGCCACGCGGAGGACGGCGAGGACGTGCGCGAGGCGATGATCCGGGAGGCCGCCGAGGAGATCGGTGTCGTCCTGGACCCGGACGAGGTGCGGGTCGCCCTCGTGATGCAGCACCGCGGGCCGGGCGGTGGGGCGCGCATGGGGTGGTTCTTCCTCGCGGAGTACGACGAGGAGCGCCCGCCGCGCAACGCGGAGCCGGAGAAGTGCTCCGAGCTGGACTGGTTCCCGCTGGACGCCCTCCCGGACGACATGGTCGCCTACTGCCGTGCGGGCCTGGACGGTTACCGGTCGGGCGAGCACTTCCTGATGCACTGGCACGAGGACGGCGACCCGATCGCCCACCGGCCGGACGGCCCCCGGCGGGCCGTGGCCCTGCCGTCCGCCGGCGAGCGGACCGGCCAGGTCCACCACATCGAGCTGGGGGTGCCGGAGCTGGCGGCCGCCGAGCGGAGCTGGGGGTGGCTGCTGGAGCGGCTCGGCCATCTCCCCTACCAGCGCTGGCCGCACGGCCGTAGCTGGCGGCGAGGGGAGACCTATGTGGTCCTCGAACAGTCCCCGGACATCTCCGCCGGCCACCACGACCGCCGCCGTCCGGGCCTCAACCACCTGGCGTTCCATGTCGCGGACCGGGCCGCGCTGGACTCCCTGGCGGCAAAGGCCCCGGCGTACGGCTGGCGCCTGCCGCACCCCGACCGCCACCCGTACGCCGGTGGGGACGGCCACCACGCCGTCCGTCTGGAGGACGGCGCGGGGTACGAGGTGGAGCTGGTGGTGGAGTCCGGGGCCGGACCCTGAGGCCCCGTCGGCGGGCGCAGGCGTGCGGTGCGATCAGGTCAGCAGGTCCCTGAACCCCTTCAGGTCCTCCGTCCGGGCCAGCCGTTCCAGCGCGTCCAGGGCGGCGGTCGCCGCGCCGGCCGCCTCGGGGTCACGCCCGGCCAGGCCGCTCGCCGCGAACTCGTCCTCGTCCAGCCGCAGTACGCAGGAGCCGTCCGCCGACACCCACAGATCCAGGTCCAGATCCTCGACCGTCAGCACCCCGCCGGCCAGGACCGCGGGCCGGGTGATGTCGCAGTACCAGCCCTTCAGCCCGCCGCCCCCGGTGCGCACCTCCTTCACCGCGTACCACCGGTCCCGCCAGTAGTGCTCGGTGAGGACATCGCCCGGCTCGAACCGTACGAAGCCGAAGTCCCGGACCCCCGGCGCGGCCCAGGGTGCCCGAACGGTGATCCGGGTGCCGTCGTCGCGTACCGGCTCCGCCGGATACCTGATCTTGGTACGGCCCGCCTTCGTCAGGGCGACGACCACGGGCTGCCGGGAGCTGGGTGTGCCGGGTTCAGCCGAGGGTGCGGGCATGGCGGACCTCCGTGGCGCGGACCGTGTAGCCGAACCACTTGTTGATGGCGAGCATCGGGCCGTTGCCCGTGTCGTTGGAGGTGTAGGCGTCCGTGTATCCGGCCGCCCGCGCCCGGTGCAGCGAGTCGTTCTTCGCCAGCTTGGCCAGGCCCCGCCCCCGGAAGGCCCGCAGGGTGCCGGTCATGTTGCTGGAGTACGTCCGCTCCCCGTCGGTGCCCGCCGCGCTGAAGGCCGCCACCTGGCCGTCCACCAGGGCCACCGTGGTCAGCGCGGCGTCGAAGGCCGGGTGGCGCCAGATGTTCGTCAGCCAGTCCTCGTAGTCGTCCAGTTCGGTGGGGATGTCGCTCGGCTCGTCCAGCGTCACCTGGGCGTCCGCCTCGAAGAGCGGCCGCGGGTCGTCGTCGAACGCGGACCCCGGCCTCAGCTCGACGCCTGCCGGGACCTCCTGGAGCGGGGGCAGGGTTCCGCCCGCCAGATCCAGGTGCTGGAAGTGGGCGGAGCGGCCCGGCCGGTAGTCCCGGGCGCGCGCGAACTCCAGGTTCTCCGGCGTGTCCAGCACCCAGGCGTGCACGACCGTGGCTCCGGCCTGCGCGAGATGTTCCTCCGCTGTGCTCAGCAGCAGTGAGCCCGCCCCGCGGCCGGTGTGGCCGGGCAGGACGTGCGGGGTGCAGAACCCCTGCCCCGGCGCCGGGCTGTCGTGGGCGATGCCGGCCTGCGCGGTGCCGACGATCTCGCCGTCCCGCTCCGCCACCAGCAGCCGGTAGTGCCGGTCCGGGTTGGCGTGTGCCAGGTCGTGGGTGACCTGCTCGGGGGTGGTGACCAGATACGGGACCACCGCCCGCCGGACGCGGGTCCACGCCTCGGCGTCGGACGGCCGGAAATCGCGCACAATCACTGTCATGCGGCGGAGGTTACGCGCGGCCCTGCCACGACCGCCTCCCCTTTTCCGGCCGTGGGGGCGCGGGCGCTCCGTTCGCCGGGCCGTCCCCGAGGGGGTCCGTGGGGGACAATCGGCGGGTGACTGAGAAGATCGTCCTGGACCCGGACTCCGGCATCGCCCCGTACGAGCAACTGCGCCTCCAGCTCTCCGAACTGGCCCGCTCCGGTGCGCTTCCCGTCGGCCACCGGCTCCCGACCGTGCGCGGCTTCGCCGAGGAGCTGGGCCTCGCCGCCAACACCGTGGCCAAGGCCTACCGCGCGCTGGAGGCCGACGGGGTGATCGAGACCCGGGGGCGCAACGGGAGCTTCGTCGCGGCCGCCGGGGGAGCCGCCGAGCAGAAGGCCGCCGCCGCGGCCCAGAGCTACGCGGAGGCCGCCCAGCGGCTCGGGCTCTCCCGGGAGAGGGCACTCGCGCTCGCCCAGGACGCGGTACGGGCGGCGTACGCACGCTGAGGTGACGGGCGCGCCGAGGGGACGCGCTGCGGTGGGGGGACCCGGCGCCCCTCACAGCGGAGGCGCCCGCGCCCGCCCTCGTGTGCGCCGCGGATCGTGCCCCCGTACCCCTCCCGGAGCCCGCCCCCGTATCCGCTCCTACAGATACAGACCCGCGTCCGCGCCCGCGTCCTGCTTCGGCACGGACGCGGGGCCGGTGCCCCGGCGCAGGGCGTACAGCTCCGCGAGCGAGCTGCCCTCGCGGCC
This sequence comes from Streptomyces sp. NPDC043746, assembly GCF_056436485.1. Lineage (NCBI taxonomy): Bacteria > Bacillati > Actinomycetota > Actinomycetes > Kitasatosporales > Streptomycetaceae > Streptomyces > Streptomyces sp. NPDC043746. Next base: position 90,126 of record NZ_JBWKCM010000001.1, read on the forward strand.
CACGCCCTCCTCCGTGCCCAGCCAGGCCACCGACTCCCGGCGCGTCAGCGGTCCCACCTCGATCCGGGCCAGGCAACGGCCCGGGCGGACGACTGCCGGGTGCAGCCGCTCCAGGTCCTCGTTGGTGGTGACCCCCACCAGCACGTTCCGGCCCTGGCCGAGCAGGCCGTCCGTCAGGTTCAGCAGCCGGGAGAGCGCCTGGCCCGCCGTGTGCCGGGCCTCGCCCCGGATCAGCTCGTCGCAGTCCTCCAGGAGCAGCAGCCGCCACCGGCTCTTCGCCGAGCCGTCGTCCTCGCCGATCGCGATGTCCATGAGATAGCCGACGTCGTTGAAGAGCCGCTCCGGGTCCAGCACGCAGTCGACCTGGCACCAGTCCCGCCAGGAGCGGGCCAGTGTGCGCAGCGCCGATGTCTTGCCGGTGCCCGGCGGTCCGTGCAGGAGGAGCAGCCGGCCCGCGATGTCGTCCGGGGTGACCTTCATCAGCCGGTCCATGGCGTCGGCCACCGGGGCGGTGTAGTTGGGGCGGATCTCGTCCCAGCTCCCGGCGGTGATCTGCCGGGTGGTGCGGTAGGGGCCGCGGCGCGGGGAGACGTACCAGAAGCCCATGGCCACGTTGTCGGGCTGCGGTTCCGGCTCGTCCTGGGCGCCGTCGGTCGCCTGGCCGAGGACCTTCGCCGCCAGCTCGGGGCTGGTCGCGGTGACCGTGACGTCCGCGCCGTGCTTCCACCGCGAGACCAGCAGGGTCCAGCCGTCGCCCTCGGCCAGCGTGGCGCTGCGGTCGTCGTCGCGGGCGGACCGCAGCACCGCGGCGTGCGGGGGCAGCAGGGCCGCCCCGGCCTTGACCCGGTCGAGGGAGGAGCTGTGGGAGTACGGCTGCTCGCCCGTCGCGAAGCGGCCGAGGAAGAGCGCGTCGACGACGTCGGACGGCGAATCGCTGTCGTCGACGTTGAGCCGGATCGGCAGAGCGGATTCGGGGTTGGCTGGCATGGCGCCCATGATCCGGCACGGGGCCACCCCGTGCACCGGGTTTCCCCCGGTGGGCGAACCGCCCCGGAAGTGACGGAACGGCACCGGCGCTCCACGGCGCGCGCGTTGAACTCAGGACGGCGGGCGGAAGCACTCGGAACTAATTTTTGGCATGAACACTTCCAGTCGGTCCGGTGCCCTGCTACTACGGAGTAGCGCAGATACCCCCCTGCTCACCGACTCCCCCCACCCCAAGGAGTGCCCCCATGAAGATGTCCAGACTTGTGGCGTTCTCGTCCTCGCTCCTGCTCGGTGCCGCCCTCGCCCTGACCGGTGCGGGGATCGCGAACGCCGACTCGTCGGTCAAGGCCGTCGACTACGTCGCCCTCGGCGACTCGTACTCCTCCGGCGTCGGCGCCGGCAGCTACGACAGCGCCAGCGGCAACTGCAAGCGCAGCACCCGTGCCTACCCCCGGCTCTGGGCCAACGCCAACTCCCCGTCCAGCTTCGCCTTCACCGCCTGCTCCGGCGCCCGCACCAACGACGTCACGAGCAGTCAGCTCGGGCCGCTCAACGCCTCCACCGATCTGGTCTCCATCTCCGTCGGAGGCAACGACGCGGGCTTCGCGGACGTCATGACGACCTGTGTCCTGCAGTCCGAGGCCACCTGTCTGAACCGCGTCGCCACCGCCCGCGCCTACGTCGACTCGACCCTGCCCGGCCGGCTCGACTCCGTGTACAGCGCCATCAGGGCCAAGGCCCCCAACGCCCGGGTCGTCGTCCTCGGCTACCCGCGCTTCTACCAGCTGAGCGGCACCTGTGTGGCCGGCCTCAGCGAGCGGGAGCGCTCCGCCATCAACGCCGCCTCCGACCACCTCAACACCGCCACCGCCAAGCGCGCCGCCGACCACGGCTTCACCTTCGGTGATGTCAGGGGGGCCTTCACCGGTCACGAGATCTGCTCCAGCAACTCCTGGTTGCACAGCGTGAACTGGCTCAACATCGGTGAGTCCTACCACCCCACCGCCGCCGGGCAGTCGGGTGGCTATCTGCCGGTCTTCAAGTCGGCTGCCTGACGCGGTAGTTGCGCCGCCAACCGCCCCTCTGTGCGGGAGGCCCCGGCTTCCGGGGTCTCCCGCACCGTCGAACGGCCCATCCGAACTGTCCGAAGTCGCCCGGGAATCAGGCGAATTCGGTAACTGGTCGTCAACCTCCGTATGCGTGTGCTCGATCCTGCGGGCGGGATACCCGTGTGTCACCGTGGGGCGATAGGGTTAACCTGCCCGGACCGGGTGCCCTCGTACGGGTGGGGAGTGACATGGAACAGATAACGGTGCGGAGCAGGCCGCGGGTGCCTGCCATCACCTGTGGAAGCGGTGCGACCAGTACGCGCCTCGACCGCCATCTCGCGGTGCTCGGCGGCCCTGTCGTGCCGCAGCGCGAGGCGGCGGAAGCGACGCTGCTGATGCGTGAGCTGACCTCGCGTGATGTCGCGCACAGCCGACGGAGCAGGAGCGCCCGTGTGTCGCTCTTCGCCCCGCTGCGGCGACTGCGGCGCTCGCTCTTCGGCAGCCGCCACTGACCGACGCCGCGTCGACCGCGGGCGGCGGGGCATCAGCCGTCTCCGGCGACACGCCGTCCGTCATCGACGGCACACCCGTCGTCGTCCACGGCGCCACGACCTTCATCGACGACGCGTCCGCCATGGGGCCGGCCCGCCGCTCGGGGCGGCCCTACCGCTCGGACCCCTCGCCACCGCCGACGGATCAGGCGACCACCCCGTCCCGGCGCAGCAGCGCCGTCTGTTCGTCCGTCATCCCCAGGGACCGCAGCAACGCGTCGGTGTGTTCCCCCAGTGCCGGTACGGGACCCATCCGGGGCTCCGCCCCGCCCGGCAGCGTGATCGGCGGCAGCAGCGCCCGCAACGGCCCCACCGGTGAATCCACTTCCCGCCACCGGTCCCGCGCCGCCAGCTGCGGATGCGCCGCGACATCGGCCACCGTGTTCAGCCGGGCGCACGCGATCCCCGCCGCCTCCAGCGCGTGCAGCGCCTCACGGACCGTCAGCCGGGCCAGCGCCCGCCCCACCACCTCGTCGGTCCGCTTCCGGTTCGCGGTCCGGGCGGTGTTCGTCGCGAACTCCGGATCGTCCGCCAACTCCGGCTCACCGAGCACCCGTTCGGCCAGCCGCCGCCACTCCCGGTCGTTCTGCACCGAGAGCAGCACCCGCTCGCCGTCGGCCGTGCCGTACGCGTCGTACGGCGTGATCACCGAGTGCGCGAGCCCGGTACGCGGCGGGGTCGCGGACCCGTGCATCCCCTGGTGCAGCGGGTGGCCCATCCACTCGGCCAGCGCGTCCAGCATGGAGACCTCCACCGGCCCGCCGCGCCCGGTGGTCCCGCGTCGCAGCAGCGCCGCCAGCACCCCGGAGAACGCGTACATGGCCGCCGCGATGTCCGCCGCCGGAATGCCTGCCTTCACCGGCTGTCCGGCGGTCCCGGTCACCGAGACCAGCCCCGCCTCGCACTGCACGAGCATGTCGTACGCCCGCTTGTGCGCGTACGGTCCGCCCTCCCCGTACCCGGAGATGTCCACGGCCACCAGCCGCGGGTGCGCCGCACAGAGCGCCGCGGCGTCCAGACCGAGCCGGGCCGCCGCGCCCTGCGCCAGATTCTGTACGAACACATCGGCCCCGGCGACCAGTTCACGCACCACCGCCAGCCCGCGCGGGTCCTTCAGATCGACGGCCAGCGACTCCTTGCCCCGGTTGCACCAGACGAAGTGCGAGGCGAGGCCCCGGGCCGCCGTGTCGTATCCGCGCGCGAAGTCACCGCCGTCCGGGCGCTCCACCTTGATCACCCTGGCCCCGAGGTCGGCGAGCTGGCGGGTGGCGAAGGGGGCGGCGACGGCCTGCTCGACGGCCACCACCGTGATGCCGTCGAGGGGGAGGGGCGAGGTATCCATGGCCCCGTGCATACCGTGTGACCGGCGGATCTGTCACCCCTCCCGCCGCTCGCGGCGGGCCCGCGTTCCTCACAGCAGCGCGAACTGCCCCTCCGGGCCCTCCTCCTGGTGGCCGAGGACCGAGGCCGGGCGCCGTGCGGAGACGGGCACCGGCAGCACCCCGGCCGCCCGCAGCTCCTCCCGGGAGATCAGGGGCGCCGCCGCCCCCTCCAGCCGGGCCGCCAGCGCCTCCCGCCGGGGCCGCACCCCGTCCAGCAGGGCCAGTACGGTGATCAGCTCCAGCAGCTCCGAGGTCCACTCGGGCCTCCACCCGCGCGCCCCCACCGCGTCGAGCCCGTCCGCGTCCGCCCCCTCGGGCACCGCGCCCACCGCGGCCGCCGCCCGGCGGCCGAACCACAGCTCCAGCACCCGCACCCCGCTCACCGTGAACCCCCAGGCCGCCGCCGGAACCGGCGAGATCCGGCCCTCCCCGATGACCAGCGCCTCGGCCTCCGCGTCGTACGCGATCCCGGGCGGCCGGGCCGGGAGCGCCGCCCGGACGTAGGGCCTGCGCCCGCCCGGCAGCCGGGGCCGCTCCCCGCCCCGGGCCCCGCGCAGCTGGAGCCGCACCAGCTCCTCGCCCAGCTCCACCCCGGCAGCCCACACCTCGGCATCGGCGGGCAGCGGGACCCGGCAGCCGACGGGGGTGGGCACCGCGGCGGCCAGGGTCCAGGCGAGGACGGCCTCGGGGGTGGCCTCCGGGTCCAGCCGTGCCCGCACCACGGCCAGGAGCCCCGGGGCCAGATTGGGGTCGGCGGCGCCGGGCCGCCGGTAGAGCGGCCTGATCCGGCCCGGCCGCCCGGCGGGGGAGTGCCCGTCGGGGAGCAGATGGGTCACCGACAGGGCGGGCCCGGACCCGGTGGCGTGGGGCACGTAACCGTGTTCGACCGCGAAGAGCTGCCGTTCGTCGCTGACCCGCCACAGCTCGGGGCGGGCCGCGTCGATCAGCCGGTGGTCGGGGAGCAGCCACTGCTCGTCGAACGGACCGTGCAGAATCCGTACGGGATCGGGGCAGCCCCCCGGCTCCCGCGCGAAGCGGCCGGTGCCGGCAGGGGCCCCGGTGGCGGTGGCGGTGGCGGACCGGCCGGGCAGGGCGGCGACGGCTGTGTGCGGCGTACGGGAGCGGCTCGGGCGGAACAGCCGCTCCTGCTCGGCCCCTTCGGCGGCGGCCAGCCGCTCCCAGCGGGCGCGGAGCGCGGCGGGGTCGGGGCCGCGCACCCAGGAACGGCCGGTCCTCAGGGGGCGTACCGACCACGGCATCAGCTCGTCCAGCTCCAGGTGGTGCGGGGAGCCCGTGGCCGTAGCCGCGTCCGTAGCCTTCGCAGTCGCCGTCCTGCGCGCTGCCACCGAGCCGTCCTCCCCTGTCCGCCGTGAACGGGGCCGCCGTGACCCGTTCGCATCGTAACGGCGGGGCGGTACCCCAGGGGGACGGGTCAGCGGGCCTCCACCGTCACGGAGAAGGAGAACCGGTCGCCCCGGTAGCGGATCCGGGCCACATCCACCACGCGGCCCTTCTCGTCGTACGTGACGCCCGTGTAGTGCAGGATCGGGCTCAGCAGCGGGACCTGGAGGAGGTCGGCGGTGACCGGGTCCGCGAGCCGGGCCTCCACCGTGTCGGTGATCCGGGAGATCGTGACCCCCACGATGTCGTGCAGCACCTTCGTCATCGGCCAGCGTTCGAGGTCGGCCAGGTCGATCCGGGCGGCGACCTCGGGACGTACGGCGTTCTCCGCCCAGTTGGTCGGCTCACCGCTCTCGCCGTCGCGGCGCAGCCGCCGGAAGCTGACCACCTCGCCGCAGTCCGGGAAGAACTCCGCGAGATCGCCCGGCACCGGCACCGCCCCGTGGCCGAGGACCGTCGTGGCGTCCCCGGACTGCTGGGCGACGATCGCGTCGACCGAGCCCAGCAGCCGGACCGGGGTCGCCCGCCGGGCGCGCGGCTCGATGAACGTGCCGCGCCTCCGGTGCCGGCTGATCAGCCCCTCCGTCTCCAGCTCCTTCAGCGCCTGGCGCATCGTGAGCACGCTGACGCCGTAGTGCGTGGCGAGCTGCTCCTCGGTGGGCAGCCGGAGGGAGGCGTCCTGCGGACGGCCGAGTATGGACGCGCGCAGCGACTGGGAGACCTGATACCAGAGAGGCAGCTTCCGGTTGAGGACGAGCGAGTCGGGGGCGAAGGAGGGCGGGGAGGCCGAAGACCCGGCGGGCGACGGAGACCCGGCGGGCGACGGACGCGTCCCGCTCACGTCGGCTCCAGGAGCGGCAGTCCCGGACCCCGCCTCGGCCCCAGCGGGCCCCGAGGCCGCACGGGCACCCACGTCCTCGCGCGTCGCGAACTCACCCGTCGTCCCATGGCTCTCCGTCACGTCGTCCCCGTCCCGTCCTCCGGGCCGCTCCGCCGCCCGCTCGCCGCCGCCTGTGCCTACGGCCGGAAGTTGCGGCTCAGACCCTGCCACACGTCGTCGTAGCCGCGCTGCAGGTGGTCGGCCTCGGCCGCCTGCCGGGTGGCGATGATGGGCCACCGGGTCTCGAACATGAACGCCAGACCGTCGTCGATCTTCTGCGGCTTCAGCTCCGCCGCGCTCGCCCGGTCGAAGGTCTCCCGGTCCGGTCCGTGGGCCGACATCATGGTGTGCAGCGAGCCGCCGCCGGGGACGAAGCCGTCCGCCTTCGCGTCGTACGCGCCCTCGATCAGCCCCATGTACTCGCTCATCACGTTCCGGTGGAAGTACGGCGGCCGGAACGTGTCCTCGCCCACCAGCCAGCGCGGCGCGAAGACGACGAAGTCCACACCGGCCAGGCCCGGGGTGTCGGACGGCGAGGTCAGCACCGTGAAGATCGAGGGGTCGGGGTGGTCGTAGCTGATCGTGCCGATGACGTTGAACCGGCGCAGATCGTAGACGTACGGGGTGTGCGTGCCGTACCAGGCGACGACGTCGAGGGGGGAGTGGCCGTACGTGGCCGTCCAGAGGTTCCCGCAGTACTTGTTGACCACCTCCACCGGCCGGTCCTCGGCCTCGTACGCGGCGACGGGGGCCAGGAAGTCCCGGGCGTGCGCCAGGCCGTTGGCGCCGATCGGCCCGAGCTCCGGGAGCGCGAACGGGCGGCCGTAGTTCTCGCAGACGTACCCGCGTGCGGTCTCGTCCAGCAGCTCCACCCGGAAGCGGACCCCGCGCGGGATCAGCGCGACATGGCCCGGTTCGGCGCGCAGCAGGCCCAGCTCGGTGCGGAGCAGCAGTCCGCCGCGCTCCGGGACGATCAGCAGCTCTCCGTCGGAGTCGCTGAACACCCGGTCGGTCATGGAGGAGTTGGCGTGGTAGAGGTGGACCGCCATACCGGTGCGCTGGGTGGCGTCGCCGTTGCCGCCGAGGGTCCACAGCCCGGCCAGGAAGTCCGTGCCGGGGGCGGGATCGGGCAGCGGGTTCCAGCGGAGCCGGTTCGGGTCCGGCACGCTCTCAGTGAAGGGGGCCGTGCGCAGATTGCCGTTGCCGGTCCGGGTGAAGGCCGGGTGGGCGGCGGAGGGGCGGATCCGGTAGAGCCAGGAGCGGCGGTTGTCCGCGCGGGGCTCGGTGAACGCGGAGCCGCTCAGCTGCTCGGCGTAGAGGCCGAGGGGCGCGCGCTGGGGCGAGTTCCGGCCGTGCGGCAGCGCCCCCGCGATCGCCTCCGAACTGTGCTCGTTGCCGAAACCGGAGGAGTACGTCAGCGCCTCCGCCGTCTTCCTGGCCTGCTCGATCCCGCTCATCCCGCTCATCCCGCACTCCCGATGCCGATGAAGCCCGTGGATCCGCCGGACAACGAATCCTATGGGACACCGTAGGAATAAGGGGCGGGCACGTCAACGGCAGGGATCACGCCATTCGGGGCGTATGCGGGCGGAGAGGGCCCGGCGTCGGGGGCGGGGGCCACTCGCGCGGGGCAGGGAGGTTCGGTGGACGCGGGTGCGGGCGGGTCCGGTGCGTGGGTGCGGGCGGGTGCAAAAGGTCCGGGCGCGTGCGGACGGGCGGCTGCGGGGAGGTCCGGCACGTGTGTACGGGCGAGTACGGGGAGGTCCGACCCCCGGGCCGTGGGGGCCCACGGCATCATGGGTCCGTGCCCCACCCGAACCCGAACCTCCGCCGCGCCCCCGTGCAGCAGCGCAGCGCCGACCGGCTCGCCCGGATACTCGACGCCTGCGCCGGACTGCTCGACGAGACCGGCTACGAACAGCTCTCCACCCGTGACGTCGCCCTGCGCGCCGAGGTGCCCATCGGCTCCGTCTACCGCTTCTTCTCCAACAAGAGGGCCCTCGTCGACGCCCTCGCGCTGCGGAACCTGGAGCTGTACGCCGAGCGCATCACGGCCCGGCTCGAATCCGTGCCCGCCGGGGACTGGCGCGGCGCCATCGACGCGGTGCTGGACGAGTACCTGGAGATGAAGCGGACCGTGCCCGGGTTCGCCCTGGTCGACTTCGGGCCGCCGTCGCCCGCGGAGGGCCCGGCGGACGACGCCAACCGGCGCCTGGCGGGCCGCCTCGCCGAACTCCTCTCCGGGCACCTCGACCGCGAACCCGGGCCTGAGCTGCTGCGGGTCATCCTGGTCAGCGTCGAGGCCGCCGACGCCCTGCTCCAGCTCGCCTTCCGCACGGACCCGGAGGGGGACCCGGCGCTCGTGGCGGAGACCCGGACGCTGGTACGGGCGTACCTCGCGCAGATCCTGGACTGAGGACGACCGGGGCGCGGGCGGGGGAACCTCCGTGGTCCCGGCCCCGGTTCAACCCCGGTCCCCCGGCACCTCCCCGTCATGCGTACCGGTCGGTATGCTCGCCGTGCCGACACCGTCGTACGCGCGCCGCCGCCCGGGGAGGGCCCATGTCCCACGCATCCCGTACAGGAACAGGAACCGGAGCCGGAACAGGAACCGGTACCCGTACCGCACCCCGTATCTGCCCCCTCTGCGAAGCCACCTGCGGCCTCACCCTCACCATCGAGGGGACCGCCGTCACCGGAGCGCGGGGCGACCGCGACGACGTCTTCAGCCGGGGTTTCATCTGCCCCAAGGGGGCGTCCTTCGGCGGGCTCGACGCCGACCCGGACCGGCTGCGGGTCCCGCTCGTACGGGACGGGGACGGGCAGCTGCGGGAGGCCACCTGGAGCGAGGCGTTCGACCGGATCGCCGCCCGGATACCGGCCCTGGCCGAGGCGCACGGCCCGCAGGCCGTCGGCGTGGTGCTCGGCAACCCCAACGTCCACACCATGGCGGGCGCCCTCTACCCGCCCCTGCTGCTGGCCGCCCTGCGCACCCGGAACGTCTTCACGGCCAGCACCCTGGACCAGATGCCCAAGCACGTCTCCAGCGGCCTGCTCTTCGGTGACGCGAACGCCATCCCCGTACCGGACCTCGACCGCACCGACCACCTCCTCCTGATCGGCGCCAACCCGCTGGAGTCCAACGGCAGCCTCTGCACCGCCCCCGACTTCCCCGGCCGCCTCAAGGCGCTGCGCCGACGCGGCGGCACGCTCACCGTGATCGACCCGCGCCGCACCCGTACCGCCCGTCTCGCCGACCGGCACGTGGCGATCCGGCCGGGTGCCGACGCGCTGTTGCTCGCCGCGATGGCCCAGGTGCTCTTCGCGGAGAAGCTCGTGGACCCGGGGGCGCTCGCCGGGCACCTGGAGGGCCTGGACGAACTCGCCGTCGCCCTGGCCGACTTCACCCCGGACGCGGTCGCCGCCGCCTGCGACGTGGACGCGGCCGTCATCACCGCGCTCGCCCGCGAACTGGCCGCCGCCCCCACCGCCGCCGTCTACGGGCGGATCGGCAGCTGCACCGTCGAGCACGGGACCCTCGCCAGCTGGCTGGTGGACGTCCTGAACATCCTCACCGGCAACCTCGACCGCCCCGGCGGCGCGCTGTTCCCCCTCTCCGCGACGGCCCGCGCGCGCCGCCCGGCGGCTCCCGGCAAGGGCCCCACCCCCGGCAAGGGCTTCGCCCTCGGCCGCTGGGCGAGCCGCGTCTCCGGCCACCCCGAGGCCAAGGGCGAACTCCCCACCGCCGCACTGGCGGAGGAGATCGAGACACCCGGCGAGGGCCGTATCCGCGCCCTGATCGTGCTCGCCGCCAACCCCGTCCTCTCCGCCCCCGACGGCGACCGGCTCGACGCGGCGCTCGCGGGTCACCTCGACTTCATGGTCAGCGTCGATCCGTACCTGAACGAGACCTCCCGCCACGCCGATGTCGTCCTGCCCCCGCCGCCACCCTCGCAGAGCGCCCACTTCGACTTCGCGTTCAACTCCTTCGCCGTGCACAACCAGGTCCGCTACACCCCCGCCCCGGTGCCTCTGGAGGACGGGCGGATGGACGAGAGCGAGATCCACGCCCGGCTGATCCTCGCGGTGAGCGGGATGCACGGCGCCCCGCCCTCCGCCGTCGACGACCTCGCCATCACCACCGCGATCACCAGGGCGGGCGCCCCGAAGGAGCTGGCCGGCGAACTCACCGGCCGCACCGGCCCGGAACGCCGCCTCGACCTCATGCTCCGGCTCGGCCCGTACGGACTGACGCTGGAGGAACTCATCGCCCACCCGCACGGCATCGACCTCGGCCCGCTGAAGCCCCGCCTCCCGGAGCTCCTGCGCACCCGCTCCGGCCGCATCGAGCTGCTTCCCGCGCCGGTCGCCGCCGATCTGCCGCGCCTGCGCCGGGCGCTGGACGGCCGGCCCGCCCCGCTCGTCCTCGTCGGCCGCCGCCATCTGCGCTCCAACAACAGCTGGATGCACAACGTCGGTTCGCTCGGCGGCGGTTCCAACGTCTGCACCCTCCAGATCCACCCCGACGACGCGACCCGGCTCGGGGTCGCGGACGGGGCGACCGTACGGATCGAGTCGGCGGGCGGCGGGATCGAGGCACCGGCCGAGATCACGGACACCGTACGGAGCGGAGTGGTGAGCCTCCCGCACGGCTGGGGCCACAGCCGCCCCGGCACCCGGATGGCCGTGGCCGCCGCCACCCCTGGGGCGAACGTGAACCAGCTGCTCGACGGCACCCTCCTGGACCCGCTCTCGGGGACGGCGGTGCTCAACGCCATCCCCGTCACCGTCACCCCGTCCGACTGACACCGTCCTGTTCGGCGCGATCTGGTGCCCCGCATCCCCGGACGCCCTCCGGCACCACTCATGCGACGGCCCTCGCGCTCCTCGTCCCGGCGGCGGTCCGCGCGGTCGCCCCGCCGCCGCGCGTACCGCCCGCGCCCGATCCCGCACGTGAGCGCAACGTGCCCCTGGATCGCAGCGCGTGACGGGCCTACCGGCCGAGGGCTCGCGGGCCGGGGCGCGCCGGGGGCGTCTGCCTCCCGGCGTGACGGGCGTCTCCGGCGGCTCCCTGGCGCCGGAAAACTAACGGCGCTAGTTTGGGCGGTCGGGACCGTACGCCCCGTACTCGGCGTCGGCGTCGGCACAGCCCGTCCGGGAGGACTCAGCCATGAAGGCCCATGACCAGATGTACATCGGCGGCGCGTGGCGGCCCGCCGTCGGCCAGGACGCGATCGCCGTCGTGAATCCGGCCGACGAGCAGACCATCGGCCACGTCCCGGCGGGCACCGCCGAGGACGTCGACGCGGCCGTCCAGGCCGCGCGCGCCGCGTTCCCCGGCTGGGCCGCCACCCCGCCCGGCGAGCGCGCCGCCCGGCTCTCCGCGCTGAGCGACGCGCTCGCGGCCCGCAAGGACGAGCTGGCCGAGACGATCACCGCCGAGCTGGGCTCGCCGCTGCCGCTCTCGCAGACGGTCCACGCGGGCCTGCCGGTGCTGGTCGCCGCCTCCTACGCCGAACTGGCCGCCTCGTACGCCTTCGAGGAGAGGATCGGCACCTCCACCGTCCTGCTGGAGCCGGTCGGGGTCGTCGGCGCGATCACCCCCTGGAACTACCCGCTCCACCAGATCGTCGCCAAGGTGGCCCCCGCGCTCGCCGCCGGCTGCACGGTCGTCCTCAAGCCGGCCGAGGACACCCCGCTCACCGCCCAGCTCTTCGCCGAGGCCACCGAGGCCGCCGGGCTGCCGCCCGGGGTCTTCAACCTGGTCACCGGCCTCGGCCCGGTCGCCGGGCAGGCGCTCGCCGCGCACGAGGGTGTCGACCTGGTCTCGTTCACCGGCTCGACCGCCGTCGGCAAGCAGATCGGCGCCACCGCCGGAGCGGCGGTCAAGCGCGTCGCCCTCGAACTGGGCGGCAAGTCCGCCAACGTGATCCTGCCCGGTGCCGATCTCGCCCGGGCGGTCAACGTGGGCGTCGCCAACGTGATGTCCAACTCCGGGCAGACGTGCAGCGCGTGGACCCGGATGCTGGTCGACGCCGACCGGTACGAGGAGGCCGTGACGCTCGCGGCCGAGGCCGTTGGCAAGTACGTCCCCGGGGAGCGCGTCGGCCCGCTCGTCAACGCCAAGCAGCAGGCCAGGGTGACCGGTTACATCCGCACGGGGATGGAGGAGGGCGCCCGGCTGGTCGCCGGAGGCCCCGACGCCCCGCTGGAGACCGGCTACTACGTCAGCCCCACCGTCTTCGCGGACGTCACCCCGGACATGGCCATCGCCCAGGAGGAGATCTTCGGCCCGGTGGTCTCGATCCTCCGGTACGAGGACGTGGAGGACGCCCTCCGGATCGCCAACGGCACGGTGTACGGGCTCGCGGGAGCCGTGTGGGCGGCCGACGACGAGGAGGCGGTGGCCTTCGCCCGCCGGATGGAGACCGGGCAGGTCGACATCAACGGCGGCCGGTTCAACCCGCTGGCCCCCTTCGGCGGTTACAAGCAGTCGGGCGTGGGGCGCGAGCTGGGGCCGCACGGTCTGGCGGAGTACCTCCAGACCAAGTCGCTCCAGTTCTGACCCCCGTAACTCCCTTCCTGTGTAAGGAGCCTGTTCGTGGTCCGCGCCGCCGTACTGCCCGCCGTCGGAGCTCCGCTGGAGATCACCGACATCGTCCTGCCGGAGCCCGGCCCCGGCCAGGTGCGCATCGCGCTCGCCGCCGCCGGGGTCTGCCACTCCGACCTGTCCCTGTCCAACGGCACCATGCGGGTCCCGGTGCCCGCCGTCCTCGGCCACGAGGGCGCGGGTACGGTCCTGGCGGTCGGGGACGGCGTCACGCATGTCGCGCCCGGAGACGGCGTGGTCCTCAACTGGGCGCCCTCCTGCGGTGCCTGCTTCCACTGCGGGATCGGGGAGGTCTGGCTCTGCGCCGACGCGCTGAAGGGGACCGCCGACCTCCACGCCCGTACGGCCGACGGCACCGAACTCCACCCCGGCCTCAACGTGGCGGCCTTCGCGCAGGAGACCGTGGTCGCCGCGAACTGCGTGCTCCCCGCCCCCGACGGCATCCCCCTCACCGACGCCGCCCTCCTGGGCTGCGCGGTACTCACCGGCTACGGGGCCATCCACCACAGCGCCAGGGTCCGCGAGGGCGAGAGCGTGGTCGTCTTCGGGATCGGCGGTGTCGGCCTCGCCGTCCTCCAGGCGGCCCGGATCGCGGGCGCCTCCCGGATCATCGCGGTCGACGTCTCCCCGGCCAAGGAGGAGCTGGCCCGGCAGGCCGGTGCCACCGACTACGTCATCGCCTCCGCCACCACCCCGCGCGAGATCCGCAAGCTCACCGGCGGCCAGGGCACGGACGTGGCCGTGGAATGCGTCGGCCGCCCCGCGACCATCCGGGCCGCGTGGGAGTCCACCCGGCGCGGCGGCCGTGCGACGGTCGTCGGGATCGGCGGCAAGGACCAGGAGGTCACCTTCAACGCCCTGGAGATCTTCCACTGGGGCCGGTCCCTGACGGGCTGCGTCTACGGCAACAGCGACCCGGCCCGCGATCTGCCGGCCCTGGCGGACCACATCCGCGCGGGCCGGTTCGACCTGTCGATGATGGTCACCGAACGCATCGGCCTGGACGCCATCCCGGCCGCGTTCGACACCATGGTCGCGGGCAGGGGCGGCCGGGCGCTGGTGGTGTTCTGAGTCCTCAGGGCTGTCTGGGACAGCCCTCAGTAGTCCGTCGTGCGGGAGGTCGAGGCGACCGGCCCCAGCAGCCGGGCGTCCATCTCGCCCTGCTCGAACAGCCGGGAGGCCGGGCCCACGATCAGCGGGTCCGGCACCCCGACCACCTCGGGGTCCTTGCCCGGGTAGTCGAAGCGGTCCAGCACATGGCGCATCGCCTCCAACCGGGCCCGCTTCTTGTCGTTGCTCTTCACCACCGTCCACGGCGCGTCGGCCGTGTCGGTGTGGAACAGCATCAGCTCCTTGGCCTCGGTGTACTCGTCCCACTTGTCCAGTGAGGCCAGGTCGACGGGGCTCAGCTTCCACCGCCGCACGGGATCGATCTGCCGGATCATGAACCGGTTGCGCTGCTCGTTGCGCGAGACGGAGAACCAGAACTTCACCAGGTGGATGCCGTCCCGGGCGAGCATCCGCTCGAACCCCGGCGCCTGGTGCATGAACTCCAGGTACTCACGGGTCGTGCAGAACCCCATGACCCGCTCCACCCCGGCCCGGTTGTACCAGGAGCGGTCGAACAGCACGATCTCCCCGGCGCTCGGCAAGTGCGCCACGTACCGCTGGAAGTACCACTGGGTGCGCTCGCGCTCGGTGGGCTTCTCCAGCGCCACGATGCGGGCCCCGCGGGGGTTGAGGTGTTCGGTGAACCGCTTGATCGTGCCGCCCTTGCCGGCCGCGTCCCGCCCCTCGAAGAGGATCACCAGCCGCTCGTCGCGCTCCTTCACCCAGTGCTGGAGCTTCAGCAGCTCGATCTGGAGGGCGCGCTTGGCCCTCTCGTAGTCGCGGCGCTGGAGCTTGTGCTCGTACGGGTAGTCCTCCCGCCAGGCGTCCCGGGCATGGCCGTCCGGCTCCACCAGGACCGGGTCGTCGTCACCGCTGTCTGCCACCTTGAAGCCGTCGAGATACGGGCCCCCGTGGCGCGCCGCCCGCGCGGCCTCCTCGCCGTCCGCCTTCTTCCTGCCGCCGTTACGGTTGCCGTACGCTCTGGTGCTCCGCGTCATGACGGTTCCCTCCACCGGCCCGGCCGGACTTCCACCTCTGGGCCCCAGTCTGCTGACGCCTGCGCGAGACCGCCACCCCGACCAGGCAGAGCAGCCCGCCGAGGACACCCAGCGGGGTCGGCACCTCGTCCAGCAGCACCCACGCCATGAGCACCACCAGCGCCGGGACCGCGTACGTGGTGGCGCCCATCCGGCCCGCCGTCGTCCGGGCCAGTGCGTAACCCCAGGTGGTGAAGGCGGGCGCGGTCGGGAAGACGCCCAGGTAGACCATGTTCAGCGTGGCCGGCAGCGGCGCTTCGGCCGCCTCCGAGATCAGTACGCCGGTCAACGGGAGGCATGCCGCGGCGCCGATCAGGCAGCCGAGGGTGCTGATCTGGAGCGAGGAACCGTACGCGAGCGCCGGCTTCTGGCTCACCACCCCCAGCGCGTACACCACCGCGGCCAGCAGGCAGAGCGCCACGCCCAGCACGGACGAGCCGCCGTGCCCGGACATCGCGAGGCCGACGACGACGGCACCGGAGAACGAGATGCCCATGCCCAGCAGCAGGCGGCGCGGGAGAGGACGGGGTGGGCGCCGGTCCCGGCCGCAGGCGCGCCGGACGGGCAGCTCAGGCGCGGTCCAAGGGGATGCCGAGCGGGTCGAACCAGCCGGGCCCCGCCTCCGTCGGCGCGAACCCGGTGTCCTGCCGTAGCAGCCCCCGTACGGTCATCGCCTCGGTGACCCGGATGCCGAGGCGTCCGCGCGGGTCCCGTCCGCGAGCAGGGCGGCCGACGCGGCGTGACGCGCCGGCGGGCCCTGGTCGGACGGCCCGCCGGGCGCGGTGAACGGCTCATGGGCCCAGGGTGCGTCAAGGACGGTTCGGCGCCCGCCGAACCGTGTCCGTGGGCCGCGCGTACTCCTCGAACTGGAGCGCCAATCCGTCCAGCAGTGCCCGCAACCCCACCTCGAACGCCCCCTCGTCCACCGCCCGCCGCCGCTCGGCCAGGAGGTGCGCCTGGCCCAGGTGCGGGTAGTCCGCCGGGTCGTACGCGCTCTCGTCGTCGACGAAGCCCCCGGCGAAGGACCCCAGCGCCGACCCGGTGATGAAGTACCGCATCAGCGCCCCGATCCGCGTCGCCTGCGCCGGCGGCCACCCCGCCCCCACCATCGCCCCGAACACCGCGTCCGCGACCCGCAGCCCGGCCGGACGGCGGCCCGGGCCCCGGGCGAGGACCGGGACGATGTGCGGGTGCGCGGCGAGGGCGGCTCGGTAGGAGAGGGCCCAGTCGTGCAGGGCCTCCCGCCAGTCGCGCGGGTCCGACTCCTCGAACATCGACAGATCGACCTGTACGGAGACGGCGTCGGCGACCGCGTCGAGGATCTCGTCCTTGTTGCGGAAGTGGTTGTAGAGCGAGGGCCCGCTGACCCCCAGGGCGGATGCCAGCCGCCGCGTGGAGACGGCGTCCAGCCCTTCGGCGTCCACGAGCGCGCTCGCCGCCTCGACGATGCGGTCTCTGCTCAGGAGGGGCTTGCGCGGTCGGGCCATGCGGCTCATAGTAGGCGCTGCGAACCAGAAACTAGCAGTGCTAATTAAGTGCTCTACGAGAGATGGGGCGGGCCGCCGTGAACCTGGAACTCAGCAAGGAGCAGGAGGCCGTCCGACGGCTGGCCGAGGAGTTCGTGGCCCGGGAGGTCACGCCGCACGTCGTCGCCTGGGACCGGGCCGAGAACGTCGACAGGTCGATCGTGGAGAAGCTCGGCGCGCTCGGCTTCCTCGGCCTGACCGTCCCCGAGGAGTACGGCGGCTCCGGCGGCGACCACCTCACGTATTGCCTGGTCACCGAGGAGCTGGGCCGCGGCGACTCCTCGGTGAGGGGGATCGTCTCCGTCTCGCTCGGCCTGGTCGCCAAGACCGTCGCCTCCTGGGGGGACGAGGAGCAGAAACGGCAGTGGCTGCCCCGGCTCACCTCCGGCGAGGCGATCGGCTGCTTCGGCCTCACCGAACCCGGCACCGGCTCGGACGCCGGAAACCTCACCACCCGGGCCGTGCGCGTCGGAGGGGGCACCTCCCGCTCGAGCGGAGCCGAGAGCGGGGGAGACTACGTCATCAACGGCACCAAGATGTTCATCACCAACGGCACCTGGGCCGATGTCGTCCTGCTCTTCGCGCGGACGAACGACAGCCCCGGCCACCGCGGCGTCTCCGCCTTCCTCATCCCCGCCGACACCCCCGGCCTCACCCGCCGCACCATCCACGGCAAGCTCGGACTGCGCGGCCAGGCCACCGCCGAACTGGTCCTGGAGGACGTCCGGGTCCCCGCCACCGCCCTCCTCGGCCCCGAGGGCAAGGGGTTCACCGTCGCCATGTCGGCCCTCGCCAAGGGGCGGATGTCGGTCGCGGCCGGCTGTGTCGGCATCGCCCAGGCCGCCCTGGACGCCGCCGTACGGTACGCGGGGGAGCGCGAGCAGTTCGGCAAGGGCATCGCGGGCCACCAGCTCGTGCAGGAGCTGCTCAGCGACATATCCGTGGACGTCGAGGCGGCCAGGCTGCTCACCTGGCGGGTCGCCGACCTGATCGACCGGGGCCAGGAGTTCGCCACCGCCGCCTCCCAGGCCAAGCTGTACGCCTCCGAGGCCGCCGTCCGCTGCGCCAACAACGCCCTCCAGGTCTTCGGCGGCTACGGCTACATCGACGAGTACCCGGTCGGCAAGCTCCTGCGCGACGCCCGCGTGATGACGCTCTACGAGGGCACCAGTCAGATCCAGAAGCTGATCATCGGCCGCGCGCTGACGGGAGTCTCGGCGTTCTGAGCCCACCCGCACCGGCCGCCACGGCTCGTACGCCTGTCTGAGTATCCGCATGAGTACGGGCGCGGATGTGGCGTGCGCCACGTCGGCGGATGCTGGGCCCATGAGTGACACGACAACGGTCAAGCAGCAGAGCACCGCCGCCTTCTACGGCCAGGCCGTCGCCTCCTTCCTGGTGGCGATGGGCGCGGTGGCCCTCGGTATCTTCTTCCTCGACGCCGATGCCTGGGTGCGCGGCTTCCTCGCCATCGGCGTGCTCTACCTCGTCACCTCCTGCTTCACCCTCGCCAAGGTGATCCGGGACCGGCAGGAGGCCGGGCAGATCGTCAGCCGGGTCGACCAGGCCCGGCTGGAGAAGATCCTCGCCGAGCACGACCCCTTCCAGAAGCTCTGAAACCCGACCGGCCCCCGAGACGCCCCTAAGCGCTTGCTCAGCTTCGGGGTATGGTGTTCGTCCTGTTGACGGAGAGGGGCACCGGGCGATGAGTACGCCGGAGGAGACGAGCGCCGAGGACGCGGCCTGGGGCGAGGTCACGCCCGAGGCGGCCAGGCGGCTCCTCGTCGCCGCGGTCGACGCCTTCGCCGAGCGCGGCTACCACGCGACCACCACCCGCGACATCGCCGGCCGGGCCGGGATGAGCCCGGCCGCGCTCTACATCCACTACAAGACGAAGGAAGAGCTGCTCCACCGGATCAGCAAGATCGGCCACGACCGGGCGCTGTACCTCCTGGAGGCCGAGGCCGACCGGGACGGCACCGCCGCCGAGCGGCTCGCCGGAGCCGTACGGTCCTTCGTCCGCTGGCACGCGGAGCGCCACACCACCGCCCGCGTCGTCCAGTACGAGCTGGACGCCCTCGGCCCCGAACACCGTACCGAGATCGTCGAGCTGCGCCGCCGGAGCGACGCGGTGGTGCGCAGGATCATCAGCGAGGGCGTGCGGGCGGGGGAGTTCGACGTCCCGGACGTCCCCGGCACCACCCTCGCCGTGCTCTCCCTCTGCATCGACGTGGCCCGCTGGTTCAACGCCCAGGGCAGCCGCACGCCCGACGAGGTCGGCGCGCTCTACGCCGACCTCGTCCTGCGCATGGTCGGGGCCCCGCACAAGCCCCAGGGCCCCGGCGCCGCTCCGAAGTAGCCGATCAGAAGTAGTAGCGCGACACCGACTCGGCCACGCACGCCGGCTTGTCGCCGCCCTCGCGCTCGACCGTGACCAGGGCCGTGACCTGCACGCCGCCCCCGGCCTCCTCGACGTTCGTCAGCACCGCCGTGGCCCGCAGCCGGGAGCCGACCGGGACGGGGGAGGGGAAACGGACCTTGTTGGCCCCGTAGTTGATGCCCATCTTCATGTTCTCGACCCGCATCACCTGCGGAACCAGCGCGGGCAGCAGCGAGAGCGTCAGATAGCCGTGCGCGATGGTCGTGCCGAACGGCCCGGACGCCGCGCGCTCCGGGTCCACATGGATCCACTGGTGGTCGCCGGTCGCCTCGGCGAACAGGTCGATCCGCTTCTGGTCCACCTCCAGCCAGTCGCTGTGGCCCAGTTGCCCGCCCACTCCGTCGAGCAGCTCCTGCGCGGACGTGAAGATCTTCGGCTCTGCCATGTTCCCGGTCCCTGCCTTCCGGCGTGCCGCACTCTGCGGTGCGAGATGTCCAAGCGCTTGCTCAGCATCCTGGCGCGGCGCGTTCCTGTCAACGACATGGCAGTAGGTTTGAGGGGTGCCCCAGCTTCCGCAGACACTCCACGAACTCTCGGTCGGCCAGCTCTCGGCGCGCAGCGGCGCCGCGGTCTCCGCTCTGCACTTCTACGAGTCCAAGGGCCTGATCAGCAGCCGCCGCACCAGTGGCAACCAGCGCCGCTACTCGCGTGACGCGCTGCGCCGCGTCGCCTTCGTACGGGCCGCCCAGCGCGTCGGCATCCCGCTGGCCACGATCCGGGACGCCCTCGCCTCGCTGCCCGAGGAGCGCACGCCGAACCGGGACGACTGGGCCCGCCTCTCCGAGACCTGGCGCCAGGAACTGGACGAGCGCATCAAGCAGTTGCACCGGCTGCGCGACCATCTGACCGACTGCATCGGCTGCGGCTGCCTGTCACTGGAGACCTGCGTCCTCTCCAACCCCGACGACATCACCGGCGAACGGATCACCGGCTCCCGCCTGATGCCCGAGCGCAGGCAGGACCCGGCGGAGGACCGCCCTTAGGGCCTGCCCGGCAGGGCGCCCTTCTGTCGTAACCGCACCGCCGCGGCGACCAGCTCCGCGTTCGAGCGGGCCGGGCGGCCGTCCGGGAGCACCGTCACGTCCTCCGCGCCGATCCGCACCCCGAGGCCGAGCCGGACGGCCAGCGCGGCCACCGGCCAGGCCCCGTCCTCCTCTCCGTGCAGCAGCACCGGGCGGCCGTGGGCGGCGCCCACCTCCGCCAGGAGCAGCCGGGCGGAACCGGTCGCCGTCGCCGGATCGGTGTCGGTCACCTCGGCCAGCACCCGCAGGACCCGGGGTGCCAGTGGGGAGCGGCGGAAGAGGCGGTGCCCCTCCGTGCCCGACCAGAGCCCGGCCTCCACGCCCACGCCCCGCTCCAGCAGCGCGGCGGCCACCTCCTCGGCGCCCGGTTCGTGCCAGTTGACCGAGGCGTGGTCGGGCAGGACCGTCCACTCCCGCACCCGCTCCGCCCGGCGCCGCGGATCCGGCTCGGCCCAGGCGCCCGTCGTCACCCCGACCGGGACGCGCACCGCCGCCCGTATCGCCGTCAGCGTCGCGGCCACCACCCGGGGCGAGAGCGTGTCCTGCCCGCAAGGGGTCCGCGGATGCACATGGATGTCGGTGGCCCCGGCGGCGACGGCCTCGGCCGCCGACCGGGCCAGCGCTTCGGGGGACAGGGGCACGGCGGCCGAGGCGTCCGCACCACGGCGGCCGTTCAGGCAGACCTGGATCATGTCCCCGATGGTGACACCCGCCACTGACAACGGGTCCGAGTCGGCGACAGGCCGGGACCGGCAACAGGTCTGGAGCAGCCGGCAGCCGGTGAACCGGCAGCGGGCGCAGGCGGCAACGAGTCCGAAAGCCGGCGACAGGCCCGAGCCCAGGCCTCCTACGCCGCCGCCGTGAGCCTCCGGTGCCGTACCAGCCTGGCCCTGGCCAGCGAGTGCTCCGTCAGCACCGGCCGCGGCACCGCGATCCCGCACCCCGTGCACACCGGACCCGACCACGCCTCCCGCCCGCGCTCCGGCACCTCGCGCCACTCGATCCCGGTGTCCGCGCAGACCGGGCAGGCGGAGCCGGGGCCCGAGCCCAGCGCCGTGATCAGCCGGCGCAGCACCTCGGCCAGCGGCTCGCCGGGGTGGACCTCCGGGTCGGCGCAGCGAGCCACCCCGTGGCCGCCCCACGTCCGGCGGTGCCAGTCGTCGAACGCGCCCGGCCGCCGCAGGCCCTCGTGTTTCTCGCGCCGCCGCCGCTCCGCGAACCCCGCCTCGTAGGCGAGCCAGATGGCCCGCGCCTCCTCCAGCTCCTCCAGGGCGGCCAGCAGCCGCGCCGGATCGGGGGCCCGGTCCTCGGGATCGATCCCGTGCCGGGCGCACAGATGGTCCCAGGTCGCCCGGTGTCCGTAGGGGGCGAACCTCTCCAGGCACTTGCGCAGCGAGTACCGCCGCAGCGCCAGATCGCTCCGTGGATCGCGGACCTGTCTCGCAAGACTCCGGAAACCGGCCATGCCACTGCCACCTCCGTCGTTCGTCCATCGGCGTCAACGAGTGGACGTACGCCTGCCCGTTTCGGCTCCATCGAAAGATGGAAACCGTCCATTGGCTGAGACTCCCCATGTCGGACGGGTGCCACGGACGGAAGCGGAAGGGCGCGCGGACGGTGGTGAGAGGGCGCACCGCGGTGCCGGGGCGGGTGGGGAAAGTCAATGGCGCTGCTCGGAGGGGTGAGGTTGGCTGCGCGTATGACAGCAGCATCCCCCCGCCTGGAAAAGGTCACACCCGACACGGTCCTCGAAGCCTGTCGCCTGGAAGTCGCTCCCGAACAGCGGAAGTTCGTCTCGCCGGTCGCGCAGTCGTTGGCCGAGGCCTATGTGCACCCCGAGATCGCCTGGCCCCGGCTGATCTGTGACGGGGACCGGGTCGTGGGCTTCGTGATGGCCTTCTTCGGCGTCCCGTTCGACTACGACGCGGATCTGCCGGACGCCCCGCCGCGCTCCGGCCTCTGGCGGCTGGCCGTTGCCGCCGGTGAGCAGGGGCGGGGATACGGACGGTTCGCGGTGGGCGCGGTGAACGAGGAGATCCGCCGACGCGGCGGGACGGTGTCGACGGTGACCTGGCACCCGGGGGAGGGCGGCCCGGAGGAGTTCTACCTCAAGCTCGGCTACCGCAAGCACGGCCTGACCGCGGACGGCGAGAACCTCGGCGACCTGGACCTCACGGGCTGAGACGGGCCGGGACCGGCCGGGGCGCGGTGCCTCCCGAAGGAGCACCCCGCCCCGCGCCCGCCCCTACGTTCCAGCTCGGCGCGCGGCTCGACGGCGTCCCGGTCGCCCCGCCCCGCGCCCGCCCCTACCGTCCCCGGTCCGCGCCACCCCCGCCCCGGACCGCCCCGCCCGCACTACCCCCCGTACCGCAGATACCTCCGCCGCTGCGCCCGGAACGCCGTCAGGTCCTCCTGCCACGCGGCCACCACCGCGTCCGTGTCCGCCCCCGCGTCGATCATGGTGCGGACCCTGGTGTTCCCCGTGAGCTTGTCGATCCAGTTGTCCGGGCGCCAGGCGAACCCGCTCCACGTCCGCTTCGCCGTCACCAGCAGGGCGATGCCCGTGCGGACCGGGTCGAAGACCTCCCGGTCCCGGACGTGCACCTGCACCCCGCCCACCGTCTTCCCCTGGAACTTGGAGAACGTCGGCGCGAAGTACGCCTCCCGGAAGGCGACCCCGGGCAGCCGCAGCGCGTTGGCGGCGGCGGCCCAGTGGCGGTCGATGCCTTCCGCGCCCAGCAGTTCGAAGGGGCGCGTGGTGCCCCGGCCCTCGGAGAGGTTGGTGCCCTCGAAGAGACAGGTGCCGGAGTAGACGAGGGCCGTCTCCGGCGTCGGCATGTTCGGGCTCGGCGGCACCCACGGCAGCCCGGTCTCGTCGAAGAAGTCCGATCGCCGCCACCCCGACATCGTCACCACCTCCAGCCGCACCGGGTTCTCGTGCAGGAACTCCGCGTTGAAGAGCAGCGCCAGCTCCGCCACCGTCATCCCGTGCGCCTGGGCGATCTCCCGGCGGCCGACGAACGTGGCGAACGCCGGGTCCAGCACCGGCCCCAGCGCCGCCCGCCCGGTCACCGGGTTGGGCCGGTCCAGCACCACCAGCCGCTTGCCCGCGAGCGCGGCCGCCTCCATGCAGTCGTACAGCGTCCAGATGTACGTGTAGAAGCGCGCGCCCGCGTCCTGGATGTCGAAGAGCACCGTGTCCACGCCCGACGCGGTGAAGACGTCCGCGAGCTCCTGCCCGCTCTTGAGATACGTGTCGTAGACCGGCAGCCCGGTCGCCGGGTCGTCGTACCGCCCCTCCGAGCCGCCCGCCTGCGCGGTGCCCCGGAAGCCGTGTTCGGGGCCGAAGACGGCGGTCAGGTTCACCCGGGCGTCTTCGTGCATCGCGTCGACGATGTGCCGTACGTCGGCGGTGACCCCGGTCGGATTGGTGACGATTCCGGCTCTCTGGCCGCGCAGCAGCCGGTAGCCGTCGGCGGCCAGCCGGTCGAAGCCGGTACGGACCCGGGGGCGGCCCCGGCCCCGTACGGAAGCGGCCGAAGCGGCGGCGGGGGTGCTGCCGGCCGCCGTCGCCGCCAGTGCTCCCAGGGCGCCGCCCGCCGCCAGCACACCACGTCGGGACAGATGCATTCCGCTACCTCCATGATCGTGCGCCGACTGTCATGGCCACGCACGCTAGCGCGGCGGAGGGCCGCGGGGAACGACCCGGGCCGTGGCGACCGCCCGCGCCGGTCCGCCGCTCCGGGGCCCTTTCCGATGACATACCGACCGGTTAGTCTGCCGGTGTCGACGGGCCGGAGTGCAGGCGTACGGGAGAGGTGGGACGGCGATGACCACAGGTGGGGCGGACATGCTGCGGGGTGCCGGTGTGGTGGTCACGGGGGCCGCGGGCGGCATCGGTGCCGCCCTGGCCCGCAGGTTCGCCGAGCAGGGAGCGCGGGTCGTCGTCAACGACCTCGACCCCGCCCGTGTCGAACCGCTCGCGAAGGAGATCGGCGGGACGGTCGTCGCCGGGGACGCCTCGGACATCGTGGACGCAGCCCGGGACGCGCTGGAGGGCACGGTGGACATCTACTGCGCCAACGCCGGACTCGCCTCGCCCGGTGACGTGTTCGCGGACGAGGAGGTCTGGGCCGCCGCCTGGGACGTCAACGTGATGGCCCATGTCCGTGCGGCCAGGGCCCTGGTGCCGCAGTGGCTGGAGCGCGGCAGCGGGCGGTTCGTCACCACGGCCTCCGCCGCCGGACTGCTGACGATGATCGGCGCCGCCCCCTACAGCGTCACCAAGCACGGGGCGGTCGCCTTCGCGGAGTGGCTCTCGCTCACCTACCGCCACCGCGGCGTCAAGGTCCACGCGATCTGCCCGCAGGGGGTGCGGACGGATATGCTCACCGCCGCCGGTTCGGCCGGTGAGCTGGTGCTCGCCCCCGGGGCCATCGAGCCGGACGCCGTCGTGGACGCCCTGTTCGACGCGATGGCGTCCGACCGCTTCCTGGTCCTGCCGCACCCCGAGGTCGCCGGGTACTACCAGGCGCGCGCCGCCGACCCCGACCGCTGGATGCGGGGGATGAACCGGCTCCAGAGGCAGTGGGAGGAGACGGACGGAGCATGAACGACACGACCGGCGAGGCCGCCTCGCGGTACGCGGCCAAGCCCTGGCTCGCCCTGCTCAGCGAGGCCCAGCGCGCCCCGATCACCCCGCCCCCGACCGTGCTGCACGCCTTCCGGGCCGCCGTCGGCCGAGCCCCGGACCGCACGGCCCTCGCCTACTTCGACGGGCGCCTGAGCTACCGGGAGACGGACGCGCTCTCCGACTCGGTGGCCGGGCACCTCGCGGCCCGGGGCCTGCGGCGCGGCGACCGGGTCGCGGTCATGCTCCAGAACAGCCCGCACTTCGTCCTCGCGCTCCTCGGCGCGTGGAAGGCCGGGGCCACCGTCGTACCGCTCAGTCCGATGTACCGCTCCGGCGAGGTGGGCCACGTGCTGAGCGACGCCGGGGCCACCGCGCTGGTCTGCTCGGACCGGGCCTGGGCGGCCTACCTGAGGGAGACGGCCGCCGCGGCCCCGGACCTCACCATCGCGCTCACGGCCTGCGAGCGGGATCTCCAGAGCGTGGACGACCCCCGGGTCCTCGGCTTCGAGCGGCTTCCCGCCCCCGGCCCCGACGACCCGGCCGACGATCTGCTGACCGTCGCCCGTGCCGGCTACGCACCTCCGCACGGCCGGGAGCCGGTCGCCGACGGCACCGCGCTGATCAGCTACACCTCCGGGACCAGCGGCACCCCCAAGGGCGCCATGAACTCCCACGCCAACATCGCGTACAACGCCGAACGGCAGCGCGTGGGGCAGCCCGTCCCCGAGGGGGCCGTCTACTTCGCGCTCGCCCCGCTCTTCCACATCACCGGCATGGTCTGCCAGTTCGCCGCCTGTACGGCCAACGCGGGCACTCTGGTCCTGACCCACCGCTTCGAGCCGGGCGTCGTCCTCGAAGCCTTCGCCGCCCACCGCCCCGCCTACGCGATCGGCCCCGCCACCGCCTTCATGGCCCTGGCCGCCCACCCGGACGCCACCCCCGACCACTTCGCCTCCTTCCGGCAGCTCTCCTCCGGCGGCGCCCCGCTGCCGCCCGCGCTGGTGGAGAGGTTCCGCGCCCGCTTCGGCCCGTATCTGCGCAACGGCTACGGCCTCACCGAGTGCACCGCCCCCTGCGCCTCCGTCCCGCCAGGGCGGGAGGCCCCGGTGGACCCGGTATCCGGGACCCTCTCCGTCGGTGTGCCCGGCGCCGACACCGTCGTGAGGATCCTCGACGAGGCGGGGCGTGAGGTGCCCTTCGGGGAACAGGGCGAGATCGCGGTGCGCGGCCCCCAGGTCGTCCTCGGCTACTGGAACCTCCCCGAGGCCACGGCCGCCGCCTTCCCGGACGGCGAGCTGCGCACCGGGGACATCGGGTTCATGGACGCGGCGGGCTGGCTCTATGTCGTCGACCGCAAGAAGGACATGATCAACGCCTCCGGCTTCAAGGTCTGGCCGCGCGAGGTGGAGGACGTCCTGTACACCCACCCGGCGGTGCGCGAGGCGGCGGTCGTGGGCGTGCCCGACGCGTACCGGGGGGAGACCGTACGGGCCTATGTCAGCCTGCGTCCGGGCACATCCGTCGAACCGGGCGAGCTGGGGACGTACTGCAAGGAAAGGCTCGCCGCGTACAAGTACCCGCGCGAGGTGGAGATCCTGACCGAGCTGCCGAAGACCACGAGTGGGAAGATCCTCAGGCGGGAACTTCGTTCCTCCCGTTAGAACCTCGTCGAAACAGCGAACGCACGGTACGAAAGGCAGGTGGCGGCTCATGGCCAAGGCGACGGAGCAGAACGGCACGCCCGTCCCCCAGAGGCTGCTGGCCACCGCCACCCGGCTCTTCGCCGAACGCGGCTACGACCGCACCTCGGTCCAGGAGATCGTCGAGGCGGCGGGCGTCACCAAGGGGGCGCTCTACCACTACTTCGGCTCCAAGGAGGACCTGCTCCAGGAGGTCTACGCCCGGGTGCTGCGGCTCCAGCAGGAGCGGCTCGACGCCTTCGCGGACGCCGACGCCCCCGTGGAGCAGCGGCTGCGCGACGCGGCGGCCGACGTGGTCGTCACGACCATCGACAACCTGGACGACGCGGCGATCTTCTTCCGCTCCATGCACCACCTGAGCCCGGAGAAGAACAAGCAGGTGCGGGTGGAGCGCCGCCGCTACCACGAGCGGTTCCGGGCGCTGATCGAGGAGGGCCAGCGCAGCGGGGTCTTCTCCGCCGCCACCCCCGCCGACCTGGTGGTGGACTACCACTTCGGCTCGGTCCACCACCTCTCCACCTGGTACCGCCCGGACGGTCCGCTCAGTCGCGAGCAGGTCGCCGACCACCTCGCGGACCTGCTGCTGCGCGCTCTGCGCCCGTAGCGCGCCGGGGAGTGCGGGGGAACACCGGGGAAGTACGTAACACCGCCCTGATCAGGGCCGGTTGAACACATCCAAACACCGATATGTGTTCGTTAATGGAACTGACATGTCCGCTTTCCGCTCTTGACGGAACACTGTCACCTCATTGACCATCGGTCACGCATCGCACGGCCGCCCACCGACATGGGCGGCCGGTCCCGGTGCGTACCACCAGCTCCAGGACCCGGCCGTACGTTCCACACGTGCGACGCGGCCGGGTGCCCCCCGCACGTTCCGTCAGTCCCCGAACGGAATCCGGAGCCCCACCATGAGACCGAACCGCCTCACCCTGCGCAGATCCCCGGCGGCCGTCGCCGCCGTGGCCCTCGCGGCCCTGATCGGCACCGCCGCACCTTCCGCGCAGGCCGCCGCCCCGGCGTCCACCACGTCGGCCGCGGCCGTCGTCGCCGCGCCGGACATCCCGCTGGCCAACGTCAAGGGCCACCTCACCCAGTTCTCGACGATCGCCGCCAACAACGGCGGCAACCGCGCCCACGGCCGCCCCGGCTACAAGGCGTCCGTCGACTATGTGAAGGCCAAGCTCGACGCGGCCGGATACACCACGTCCCTCCAGCAGTTCACCACCAGCGGAGCCGTCGGCTACAACCTCATAGCCGACTGGCCCGGCGGCGACCCGAACAAGGTCGTGATGGCCGGAGCCCACCTGGACTCCGTCTCCTCCGGCGCCGGCATCAACGACAACGCCTCCGGCTCGGCCGCCGTCCTGGAGACCGCCCTCGCCGTCTCCCGCACCGGGTACCAGCCCGACAAGCACCTGCGGTTCGCCTGGTGGGGAGCGGAGGAGCTGGGACTGATCGGCTCCAAGTACTACGTCAACAACCTCCCGGCCGCCGAGCGCTCGAAGATCTCCGGCTACCTCAACTTCGACATGATCGGCTCGCCGAACGCGGGCTACTTCGTCTACGACGACGACCCGGTCATCGAGAAGACCTTCAAGGACTACTTCGCGGGTCTGAACGTCCCCACGGAGATCGAGACCGAGGGCGACGGCCGCTCCGACCACGCCCCGTTCAAGGCGGCGGGCGTCCCCGTCGGCGGGCTCTTCACCGGCGCCAGCCGGACCAAGACCGCGGCCCAGGCGCAGAAGTGGGGCGGAACGGCGGGCCAGGCCTTCGACCGCTGCTACCACACCTCCTGCGACACCACGGCGAACATCAACGACACCGCCCTGGACCGCAACAGCGACGCCGCCGCCCACGCGATCTGGACCCTCTCCGCGGGCTCCACGGGCGAGCCGCCCGCGGGCACGGTCTTCACCAACGACACGGACGTCGCCATCCCGGACGCCGGTGCGGCCGTCACCTCCGCGATCACCGTCTCCGGACGGACCGGCAACGCCCCCTCCGCCCTCCAGGTGGGTGTGGACATCAAGCACACCTACCGCGGTGACCTGGTGATCGATCTGCTGGCCCCGGACGGAGCCGCCTTCCGGCTGAAGAACTCCAGCAGCGGCGACTCGGCGGACAACGTCATCACGACGTACACCGTCAACGCCTCCGCCAAGGCGGCCAACGGCGTCTGGCGGCTGCGGGTGCAGGACGTCTACCGGTCCGACACCGGTTACATCGACAGCTGGAAGCTCACCTTCTGAGATCGGGTGACGTCGGTGGGGGGCCCCCCCCCCCGAAGGGGGCGGAACCCCCCCCCCCCCCTGCCCTCTTCCCCTCCCCCAGGCGCACGACCCACTGTTTGCCTCCTCCCGTGCCGCCCCCCATCCGCAATCTCCC
>NZ_JBWKCM010000001.1:118854-144488 GCF_056436485.1 Streptomyces sp. NPDC043746
GCCGACCAGACTGAAACCAAACATCTCATACCCCTCCCCTCTCCTCGTGCCCCCCCCCCCCCCCCCCCCCCCCCCCCCCCCCCCCCCCCCCCACCCCGCTCTCACCCGTACTTCTTGACCTCCCGCCGGGCCAGCGACCGCTGGTGCACCTCGTCCGGGCCGTCCGCCAGCCGCAGCGTCCGCGCCGCCGCCCACAGCTCCGCCAACGGGAAGTCCTGGCTCACCCCGCCCGCCCCGTGCAGCTGCACCGCCGAGTCCAGGATGTCCACCACCGCACGCGGGGTGGCGATCTTGATGGCCTGGATCTCCGTGTGCGCTCCCTTGTTGCCCACGGTGTCCATCAGCCAGGCCGTCTTCAGTACCAGCAGCCGCAACTGCTCCACCGTCACCCGGGCGTCCGCGATCCAGTTCTGCACGACTCCCTGCGCGGCCAGCGGCTTGCCGAACGCCGTACGGTCCACCGCCCGGCGGCACATCAGCTCGATGGCCCGCTCCGCCATCCCGATCAGCCGCATGCAGTGGTGGATCCGCCCCGGCCCCAGCCGCGCCTGCGCGATGGCGAACCCGCCGCCCTCCTCGCCGACCAGGTTGGCCACCGGCACCCGGACGTCGTGGAAGACCACCTCCGCATGGCCGCCGTGGGAGTGGTCCTCGTAGCCGTACACCCGCATCGCCCGCCGCACCTCGACTCCCGGCGTGTCGCGCGGCACCAGGATCATCGACTGCTGGCGGCGGAGGTCCGAGCCGTCCGGGTCGGTCTTGCCCATCACGATGAAGACCGCGCAGTCGGGGTTCATCGCCCCGGAGATGTACCACTTGCGCCCGTTGACGACGTACTCGTCGCCGTCCCGGATCATCCGCGTCTCGATGTTCGTCGCGTCCGAGGACGCCACCTCCGGCTCCGTCATCGCGAACGCGGAACGGATCTCCCCGGCGAGCAGCGGCTCCAGCCACCGCTTCTTCTGCTCCTCCGTGCCGAACTGGAACAGCACCTCCATGTTCCCGGTGTCCGGCGCCGCGCAGTTCGTGGCGGTCGGCGCGAGGTGCGGGGAGCGGCCGGTGATCTCCGCGAGCGGCGCGTACTGGAGGTTCGTCAGCCCGGCCCCGTACGCCGCGTCCGGCAGGAAGAGGTTCCACAGCCCCCGCTGCCGCGCCTTCGCCTTCAGCTCCCCGACGACCGCGGGCGTCTCCCACGGCGAGGCGAGCAGCGCCCGCTGCTCCTCCGCGACCGGCTCGGCCGGATACACGTGCTCGTCCATGAAGGCCAGCAGCCGGGAGCGCAGCTCCTCGGTACGGGCGTCGAATGCGAAGTCCATGGGTGGTCAGCCTTCCTGGAGGGTGGTGAGGCCGTGCTCGATGAAGACCGGGACCAGTTCACCGATCCGGTCGAAGCCCGCGCCGACGGTCTGGCCGAGGGTGTAGCGGTAGTGGATGCCCTCCAGGATCACGGCGAGCTTGAACCAGGCGAACGCGGTGTACCAGGAGATGGCGGAGGTGTCCCGGCCCGACCCGGCGGCGTACCGCTCGATCAGCTCGGCGGGGGAGGGGTGCCCGGCGGCGCCGCTGGTGGTGGAGACGGGGGAGTGCGGCAGACCGAGGTCGGAGCTGTACATCACCAGCAGCCCGAGGTCGGTCAGCGGGTCGCCCAGCGTGGACATCTCCCAGTCCA
Organism: Streptomyces sp. NPDC043746; assembly: GCF_056436485.1. Taxonomy (NCBI): domain Bacteria; kingdom Bacillati; phylum Actinomycetota; class Actinomycetes; order Kitasatosporales; family Streptomycetaceae; genus Streptomyces; species Streptomyces sp. NPDC043746. The sequence goes on from NZ_JBWKCM010000001.1 coordinate 120,524, forward strand.
GGACGGCGTTGATCCGCTCGTCGGGGCCGAGCAGCACGTTGTCCAGGCGGTAGTCGCCGTGGACGACCGTGGGCGCGGGCGACGCGGGCAGTTCGCGGCCGAGCGAGGCGTGCAGCTCGTCGATGCCGGCCAGTTCCCGGTCGCGGGAGGCGTCCAGCTGCTTGCCCCAGCGCCGCAACTGCCGGTCCAGGAACCCGTCGGGCCGCCCGAAGTCCCCGAGCCCGACCGCCTCCGGGTCCACCGCGTGCAGGTCGACCAGGGTGTCGACGAGGGCGAGGACGGCGGCCCGGGTGCGCTCGGGGCCCAGCGGGGCGAGCTGTTCGGCGGTGCGGTACGGAACGCCCTCGACGTGCTCCATGACGTAGAAGGGCGCACCGAGGACGGTCTCGTCCTCGCAGAGCAGCACCGGCTCCGGCACGGGGACGGCGGTGGGGTGCAGGGCGCTGATCACCCGGTGCTCGCGCTTCATGTCGTGAGCGGTGGCCAGCACATGGCCCAGCGGCGGCCTGCGGACCACCCACCGTCCCGCCCCGTCGGTGACGGTGTACGTGAGGTTGGACCGCCCGCCCTCGATCAGCCGCGCCTGGAGCGGCCCGCGCACCAGTCCGGGGCGCTCACGGTCGAGATGGCCGCGCAGCAGCTCGGGGTCGAGACCTGGTGGGGCGACGGGGCTCATGGGGCGTACCTCCGGGGCGGTGGGCCGAGCGAGTGGGACCGAGCGAAGGGGACGGTCGGTGACCATGATGCCGACCAGTCGGTATGTCGTCCAGTGTGCTCCCGCGATCGGGCGCCGGCGGGCGCGTCCGCACCCTGGTGACGGATCCCGTCCCCGAGGGGAGTTCACCGATGTGTGCCGGCCGGGCCGTCGCGGAGTCCCGCCTCGCCCGGCCCTCGTGGCCGACCCGTCCCGCCCGGGCACCCGGGGCGTCCGCGCCGAGGAGGGGGGATCCTCCGTCCGCCCTGAGTTGCGCACACCCTGACCTGCGCCGAAGGTCGAGGGATGAAGGCGATCAGCTACAGCGCGTACGGCCCGGCCGATGTCCTGGAGTACGGCGAGCGGCCCGACCCCAAGGTCGGCCCCGACTCGGTCCTGGTGAAGGTGCGGGCCGCAGCCGTCAACCCGGTCGACTGGAAGGCCCGCGAGGGCTACCTCCAGAGCGGCATCGAAGCCGTCTTCCCGGTGGTCCCCGGTTGGGACGTCTCCGGGGTGGTCGTCCAACCGGGCGTCGCCGTCGAGGAGTTCGCGGTGGGGGATGAGGTGATCGGCTACGTCCGGGAGGACTTCCTCTCCCGCGGTACGTTCGCGGAGTACGTCGCCGCCCCGGTACGCACCCTCGCCCGCAAACCGCTCAGCCTGAGCTTCGAGGAGGCCGCCGGACTGCCGCTGGCCGGGCTCACCGCGTACCAGGTGCTGCACCGCACCCTGAAGATCCGCGGCGGCGACACCGTCCTGGTCCACGCGGCGGCGGGCGGGGTCGGCTCCGTCGCCGTGCAGATCGCCCGCCACGAGGGGTGCCGGGTCGTCGGCACCGCGAGCGAGCGCAACCACGACTACGTACGCGGCCTGGGCGGCGAGCCCGTCGCGTACGGGGAAGGGCTTGGCGGCCGACTGCGGGAGCTGGCCCCCGACGGCTTCGACGCGGCCTTCGACACCGTGGGCGGGGAGGCGCTGAGGGTCTCGGCCGAGACCCTCGCCGAGGGCGGCCGGCTCGCCTCGATCGCGGACAGCGAGGTGTTCTCGTACGGCGGTCGCTACGCCTTCGTCCGTCCCGACGCGGCCGACCTGGCCCAGCTCGCGGAACTGGCCGAACAGGGCATCGTCACCGTCCACGTGGACCGGGTCTTCCCCCTGGAGCAGGCGGCCGAGGCGTACCGTCTCAACCAGGAGGGACGTACCCGGGGCAAGATCGTCGTCACGGTGGACTGGGACGTCTGAGAGGGGACGGGCCGCCGGGTTCGCACCAGCGGGGCGGGGCCCGGAGCGGCGTGGCGTGCTCAGAGCAGCATGGCCACCGCGAACGCCGCGAACGCCGCCGTGCACAGCGCCGCCGCCAGCACCCCGCGCGGCGCGAGCGGCTCCGGCCGGGCGACGCCCAGGCGCCGCATCCTGCGGTGGGCCGCCGCCAGGAAGCCCAGCCAGGCCAGAGCGACCAGCGCCGCCGCGACCAGCGCGGCCGGGGTCGCCCCGCTGAGCAGCGCCTGCCGCCCGGCGAGCAGCGCCACCACCGTGGCGGAGAGCGTCGTACGCCGCCACGCGAGCCGGGTCCGCTCGGGCTGGAGCCCGGGATCCCGGTCCCCGCCTCCTCCGCCCCGGCCGCCGCTCCTGTCCCCGCCCCCGTCCCCGTCCCGTACGACCCTCACCGGCTCTCCCAGCCGAAGAGGACCACCACCACCATCGCGACGGCCACCACCGCGACCACCAGGCTGAGCACCGTCGGGAAGCGGGAGACCGGCAGATCCTCCCCGCGCCGCATCGCCCGCTCGCACCGCACCCAGTGGTTGACCGCCCGCAACGCGCACAGGACACCGGCGCCGATCAGCCCGAGAGCGAGCCCCGCCCGGACGCCCCAGGCCAGGTCGGGCAGGAACTGGTCCACGGCGAAGCCGCCGCCGATCAGGGCCAGGGCCGTTCTGATCCAGGCGAGGAACGTGCGCTCGTTGGCCAGGGAGAACCGGTAGTCGGGGGTGGCCCCCTCCTCCCGGACCCGCTGCGGCGCGAACCACAGGCGTACGCTCTGCACGATCTTGTTCACACAGGGCACCCTACGAGGTCACAGCGCCCGGAACTCCGCCAGCCGCCGGTACGCCTCCACCCCGTCCGGCACCCACAGCCACTCACCGAGCCGCTCCTCCAGCTCTGCCCCGCCCAGGAAGGCGTGCCAGGCGACCTCCTCGACCTGCGGCGAGACCGGAAGCTCGCACCGCACCTGGTAGACCGCCGACCACCAGGAGTGCTTCCCGCCGGTGTAGAGGAACCGGAACAGCGGTTCGGGCGTCGGCAGCCCCGAGACCCCCAGCTCCTCCTCCGCCTCCCGCAGCGCCGCCTCGTCGTAGGACTCGCCCGCGCCCACCACCCCGCCGACGAACATGTCGTAGTACGAGGGGAAGAGCAGCTTGGTGGCGGTCCGGCGGTGGACGAAGACCCGCCCCTCGGCGTCCCGCGCCTCGATGAAGACGCAGCGGTGGCGCAGGCCCCGGGCGGTCGCCTCCCCGCGTGGGGCCTGCCCGACGACCTCGTCGTTCTCGTCGACGATGTCCAGGATCTCGTCAGAAGGCGTCATGCGTTTCATCCAACAGCACCCGGGTGGTTGACGTGGCAGCGGCCGGTACCCAAGATCTGACGCACGGGTAACTTGCCACCCGGCCGAGCCTTCCCGGGCTTCCGTGAGCCTCCCCGACAGGATGGAACCCATGGCGTACGACGCTGATGTGATCGTGATCGGGGCAGGGCTCGCCGGACTCGTCGCCACCGCCGAACTGGTCGACGCGGGCCGTTCCGTGATCCTCCTCGACCAGGAGCCCGAGCAGTCGATCGGCGGGCAGGCCCACTGGTCCTTCGGCGGCCTCTTCCTCGTCGACTCGCCCGAACAACGCCGGCTGCGGATCAAGGACAGCCGCGAGCTGGCCCTCCAGGACTGGTACGGCACCGCCGGATTCGACCGCGAGGAGGACCACTGGCCCAAGAAGTGGGCCGAGGCGTACGTCGACTTCGCAGCCGGTGAGAAGCGCTCCTGGCTCCACCGGCAGGGACTGCGGATCTTCCCGGTGGTCGGCTGGGCGGAGCGCGGCGGCTACGACGCGACCGGCCACGGCAACTCCGTACCCCGCTTCCACATCACCTGGGGCACCGGCCCCGGCGTGGTCGCCCCCTTCGAGCGGCGGGTCCGCGAGGGCGTCGCCCGGGGGCTCGTCCGACCGCGGTTCCGCCACCGCGTCACCGGTCTCGCCCGCACCGCCGGGGCGCTGGACACGGTGACCGGCGAGATCCTGGCGCCGAGCGCGGCCGAGCGCGGCACCGCCAGCAGCCGGGAGGTCACCGGCGCCTTCGAGCTGAAGGCGCAGGCAGTGATCGTCGCTTCCGGAGGCATCGGCGGCAATCACGAGCTGGTCCGCGCCCAGTGGCCCGAGCGGCTCGGCACCCCGCCCCAGAAGCTGCTCTCCGGGGTCCCCGCCCATGTCGACGGCCTGATGCTGGGCATCGCCGAGGAGGCGGGCGCCCACCACATCAACCGCGACCGGATGTGGCACTACACCGAGGGCATCGAGAACTGGAACCCGATCTGGGCCAAGCACGCCATCCGCATCCTGCCCGGCCCCTCCTCCCTCTGGCTCGACGCCCGGGGCAAGCGGCTGCCGGTCCCGCTCTTCCCCGGCTTCGACACGCTCGGCACCCTCGAGCACATCATGAAGTCGGGCCACGGCTACACCTGGTTCGTGCTCAACCAGCGCATCATCGGCAAGGAGTTCGCCCTCTCCGGCTCCGAGCAGAACCCCGACCTGACGGGCAGGTCGGTACGGGACGTGATCGGCCGGGCCCGCGCGGACGTGCCCGCACCGGTCAAGGCGTTCATGGACCACGGGGCGGACTTCGTCGTGGAGAAGGACCTCGACGCCCTGGTCCGGGGCATGAACGCGATCACCGGCGACGGTCTGATCGACGCGGCCGACCTGCGCCGCGAGATCACCGCCCGCGACCGCGAGATCGCCAACCCCTTCACCAAGGACCTCCAGGTCACCGCCATCCACGGGGCCCGCGCCTACCTGGGCGACCGCCTCATCCGTACGGCGAAGCCGCACCGCATCCTGGACCCGGCGGCGGGCCCGCTCATCGCCGTACGGCTCAACATCCTGACCCGCAAGTCCCTGGGCGGCCTGGAGACGGACCTGTCCTCCCGGGTCCTCACCGCCGACGGCACCCCACTGCCCGGCCTGTACGCGGCGGGCGAGGCAGCGGGCTTCGGCGGCGGCGGGATCCACGGCTACCGCTCCCTGGAGGGCACGTTCCTCGGCGGCTGCGTCTTCTCGGGCCGGGCAGCGGGCAGGGCGGCGGCGCGGGCACTGTGAGCCCCTCCGGCGATTGAGGAGCGGGGGCCGGGGCAGCGCCCCGGATGGTCAGGACGAGGCCCCGCCCCCGTCCAACCGCTCCACCACCCGAAACCGCTCCGCCACGATCAGCGTCGCGTCGTCCACGGTGAACGACGGATCCCCCATCGCCTCCCGCATCTCCTCCCCGTGCCAGAACGCCTCGTGCCCCGCACGCCATTCGGCCACCGACCGGTACCCCTCGCCCTCGTCCAGCGCATGGCGCAGATCGACCTCTCCCAGCGGCAGCACCCGCACGTCGGTCACCTCGACCACCGCCACCTCCCGCCCCTGCGAATCGATCAGCGCAGACCGCTCGCCCACCGGCGGAAGCTCCTCCCGCTCCAGCTCGTACTCGGCCAACAGCCCGGAGGTGGACACCTTTTCACCGGAGAGGACCGCAGCCACCAGCCGGTCGCGCAGCGGACCGGGGAAGGCGAGAAGGAAGGGTTTCAGAGGTTCACGAGGCTCCATACGCCCAGTGTGTCAGGCGTCACCCCGAGCCCGCCCACCCCGCCGCGCGCTGCGCGAACACCACGCCGACCCGGTGAGTTCCGGCCAACTCTCTATGCGTGAAGCAGAGTTGGTGTAGACCTCCTCTTGACTTGGAGCGCCCCCTACCGCTTTGCTGTGCGCGATCATCCGCTCGCACACCGCGTCGAAAGAAGTCTGCGGCATGTCCCCGCCTCCGCCGCCCTCGGGCCGCTCCCGCCGCCGGGGCGGCCGCTCGGACCACGCCTTGGACCCGGCCCTGGGCGACATCGAACTCATCGACGCCCGCACCCAGTTCACCCAGGGGCGGTGGGGCGAGGCCCGTGCCCTGCTGGTGGCGACCGGCACGGACTGGGACCGCCGGGGGCACCGCTTCCTCTGCCTCGCGGAGATCCCCTCCGCCGCGGACTGGGCCGGCGACTGGCTGCTCGCCGAACCCGAGAGCGCCGACGCCGCCACCCTCCTCGGCTGCGCCCGCGCCGTACGGGCCTTGCGCCCCAAGGCCAAGGCCGACGAGGTGGCCCGCGCCCGGCAGGCGTGTCTCGCCGCCGCCCGCCTCACCCCCGAGGACCCCACCCCGTGGCTCGCCCTGCTCCTCCTGGACCGGGGCCGTGAGGGCGGCGGTGACGAGACCGGCCGACTCTTCGAGGAGGTCCGCTCCCGCCACCCCGAGCACCACCACGCCCACCACGTGATGACCGCGCAACTGGCCGAGAGCCGCCCCGACAGCGGCCAGGACCCGCTCCACGAGGTGTACGACTTCGCCGCCTGGGCCGCCGAACAGGCCCCGGCCGACTCACCGCTCGCCGTCCTCCCGGTGGTCGCCCACGCCGAGCGCTACCGCGTCCTCGTGGCGGCGGGCAGCGAGCCGGACGACCCCGTCGCCTCCGGGCACTGGTCGGGGCGGCGGGCCCGGCAGGTGATGAAGACCGCCTTCGACTGGTGGCTGGAGTGGGAGCGCGAGGACCACCCCCGCCACCGGGTCGACCTCAACTTCCTGGCCCACGCCAAGGTCTGCGAGGGCCGGACCGCCGAGGCCGCCGCCCTCTTCCACCGCATCGGCCCGTACGCCACGGCCGCGCCCTGGTCCTACGCGGGCCAGGACCCGTACGCCGCGTTCACCGCCGCCCGCGACCACGCACTAGGCGCGCCCTGACGCACGCGCCCACCCGGCCACGCGTGCCGAGCACCAATCGACCGCGCACCGAAGACCGAAGAAGGGATCACCCCCGCCATGTCGACGGGCAGTTCATCTCCAGGCAGGACCCGGCAGACCGGCACCCCCCGGCAGACCGGCGACACCGGCGGGATCAACACCTACAAGGGGGAGGCGCGCGCCCTGCGCGCCGACCGCCTCGGCACCCTGGGCCTGCTCCTCTCCGTGCTCGCCGCCAGCGCCCCCCTGATGGTGGTCGCGGGGGTGATGCCCACGGTCTTCGGCGTGATGGGCATCGTCGGACAGCCCCTCCTCTTCGTCACCCTCGGCGCCGTCCTGATGCTGTTCAGCGTCGGCTACGCGGAGATGAGCCGACACGTCCACAACGCCGGCGCCTTCTACGCGTACATCGCCCGGGGCCTCGGCCCGACCGCCGGTGCCGGTGCCTCGCTCGTGGCCCTGGTGGCGTACAGCGCGATGCAGGTCGGCATCTACGGGATCCTCGGCTTCGAGGTCTCCGTCATCCTCTCCACGTACGCCGGTATCGACGTGCAGTGGTGGATACCCGCGCTGATCGCGGTGGTCGTCGTCGGCGTCCTCGGCTGGCTGAAGATCGACCTCAACGCCAAGGTGCTCGGGGTCCTGCTGGTCATCGAATGCGTGCTCGTCGTGGTCTTCGACATCGCCGCCGTCTCCGAGCCGGGCCCGGAGGGGCTCTCGTTCCAGGCGTTCAACCCCGAGACCCTCACCGGGGCCGGGCTCTCCACCGCGCTCTGCTTCTGCATCGCCGCGTTCGTCGGCTTCGAGCAGGCGCCCGTCTACGCGGAGGAGACGAGCCGCCCGCAGATCGTGGTCTCCCGGGTGATGTTCCTCGCCGTGGGATACGCGGCGGTCTTCCTCGCCCTCAGCTCCTGGGCCCTGACCGTGGCGGTCGGACCGGCCTCCGTCGCGGACACCTCCCTGAAGGAGGGCCCGGGCATGCTCTTCGGCCTCACCGAGACCCGGCTCGGCTCCACCTTCACCGACGTCCTGCACATCCTCTTCGTCACCGGCATCTTCGCGGCGCTCCTCAGCTTCCACAACGTGGTCGCCCGCTACGGCTTCGCGATGGGCCGCGAGGGGCTGCTGCCCGCCCGCTTCGGCCGCACCAACCGGGCGAGCGGCGCCCCCGGCACCGGCTCGCTGCTCCAGTCCGCCATCTCCGTGGTGATCGTCCTGGCCTTCGCCCTCAGCGACGACAACCACGTCGGTGACCCCACCGTCCCCGTCCTGCGCCTCTTCACCTGGATGGGCAACGTGGGCGCGCTCGGCGTGATCCTGCTGATGGCCGCCGCCTCGTTCGCCGTCATCGCGTTCTTCGTCAAGCGCGGTGCGGGCCGGGTGCAGGCCCCGCGTCTGGTCTGCTCCGCACTCGCCGGGGTCGCGCTGCTGTCGATCGCCGTCTTCACCGTCCGCGACTTCGACGTCCTCGTGGGCTCCGGCCCGGGTTCGGTCCTCAACTGGCTGCTGCCCGGCGTGATCGTCCTCGCCCTCGCGGGCGGCCTGGTCTACGGGGCGGTGCTGCGCAGGGTCAGGCCCGAGGTGCACGCCCGGATCGGGCTGGGCAACGAGGCGTTCCAGCTGGAGAAGGCGGCCGGGAGCGAGTCGGGCCACCGCTGACCACGCCGTACGTACGCGGAAGGAGCCGCCCGCCCCGGCCGCGTACGCGAAAGGAAGCGCCCGCCCCGGTACGGCACCGGGGCGGGCGTTCTCGCGTACGTACGGAAGCGGCTACAGCAGCAACGACAGCGGCAGGATGAAGCCTATGGCCACCACGGAGATGATGGTCTCCATCACCGACCAGGTCTTCACGGTCTGCCCGACGTCCATCCCGAAGTACTCCTTCACCAGCCAGAACCCGGCGTCGTTCACATGGCTGAAGAAGAGCGAACCGGCCCCGATGGCCAGCACCAGCAGAGCCGCGTGCGAGGTCGACATGTCGGCCGCGAGCGGGGCGACCAAACCGGCGGCGGAGATGGTGGCGACGGTGGCCGAGCCGGTGGCGAGGCGGATCGCGACGGCGATGAGCCAGCCGAGCAGCAGGGCGGGGATCGACCAGTCCTCGGAGACGTCCAGGATCATCCGGCCCACCCCGGCGTCGATCAGCGTCTGCTTGAAGCCGCCGCCCGCGCCGACGATCATCAGGATGCCCGCGATCGGGGCGAGCGACTTCTCCACGGTCCCGGCGAGCCTGCCCCGGGTGAACCCGGCGGCCCGGCCGAGGGTGACCATGCCCAGCAGCACGGCGGCGAGCAGTGCGATCATCGGCGAACCGATCACGTCCGTCACCCGCTGGAAACCGTTCTCCGGGTCGTCGACGACGATCGCGACCAGGGCCTTGAGCAGCATCAGCACGACCGGCAGCAGGATCGTCACCAGGGTGGCGCCGAAGCTCGGACGGCGGTCCAGCTCCTCGGAGGGGCGCTGCGGGATCATCTTCTCCGGCGGCTCGATGTCCACCCAGCGCGCGGCGTAGCGCGAGAAGACCGGACCGGAGATGATCACGGTCGGGACGGCGACCAGCACACCGAGCGCCAGCGTCACCCCGAGGTCGGCGTCCAGGGCGTCGATCGCGACCAGCGGGCCGGGGTGCGGCGGGATCAGCCCGTGCATCACGGAGAGCCCGGCCAGCGCCGGGATGCCGATCCGCATCAGGGAGAAGCCGCCGCGCTTGGCGACGAGCAGCACCACCGGGATCATCAGCACGATCCCGACCTCGAAGAAGAGCGGCAGCCCGATGATCGAGGCGATGAGGACCATCGCCCACGGCATGGCCCCCGGCTCGCCTTCGCCAGGATGGTGTCGACGATCTGGTCCGCCCCGCCCGAGTCCGCGAGCAGCTTGCCCAGGATGGCGCCGAGCGCGATGAGGACGCCCACGCTCGCGACGGTGGAGCCGAGGCCCGCGGTGAAGCTGGCGATCGTGTCGGCCGGTGCCGCCCCCGCGAAGGAGCCGAGCGCCAGCGAACCGACGGTCAGCGCCAGGAACGCGTGCATCTTGAGCTTGGTGATCAGGAGAACGATGACGGCGATGCCGGCCAGGACGGCGATGCCCAGCTGCGCGTTGCCTGCCGAAGTGATCGTTTCGGCGGCGTCCGCTGCCAGCATCTCGACGCTGAGACTGGTCACGGTGGTGGTCCTTAGGTGTCGAGCCGACGCAGCGCGGCGACGGCTCGCTGGGTGATTTCCGTAGGGGTGCCGGACACGTCGACATCCACCCCGGCCTCGTCGGCCTGGAGCGGCTGCAACGTCGCGAACTGGGAGTCGAGCAGCGCGGTGGGCATGAAGTGGCCCTTGCGGTCCGCCATCCGCTCCTCGATCAGCGCCCGGTCGCCGGTCAGATGCAGGAACAGCGCGTCGGGCGCCCCGGCCCGCAGCCGGTCGCGGTACGACCGCTTCAGCGCCGAGCTGGAGACCACCCCGCCGAGCCCCGCCCGCCCGCGCGCCCACTCACCGATGGCATCGAGCCACGGCCACCGGTCGTCGTCGTCCAGGGGGGTACCGGCCGACATCTTCTCGATGTTGGCCGGGGGGTGGAAGTCGTCGCCCTCGGCGTACGGAACGCCGAGTTCGGCGGCGAGCAGGGGACCGATCGTGGTCTTGCCGGTTCCTGCTACGCCCATCACCACGACGACGTGGGGGGTGCTCATGGGGTGCCTCGCTGTCTCGCTGTCGTCTTCGACATCGGTCCGTCGCGCTACTGAAACCTATTAGGTACGACTTATTCAAGAGTCTGTGACGCATACGTCGTACTTTTTGTTGCCGAGGGCCGCCCCGTAGGCTTGGCCCATGACCACACAGAGCCAGGGGCTGCATACACATGTGCTGGACGCCCTGGGTCTGGAGATCACCTCCGGCCAGTGCCCGCCCGGCAGCGTCCTACGCACCGACGAGCTGGCCCAGCGCTTCGACGTCTCCCGTACGGTCGTCCGCGAAGTGGTCCGGGTCCTGGAGTCCATGCAGCTGGTCGAGTCCCGCCGCCGGGTCGGGGTGACCGTCCGTCCCACCGAGACGTGGAACGTCTACGACCCCCGGGTCATCCGCTGGCGCCTGGCCGGCGCCGACCGCCCCCGCCAGCTCCGCTCCCTCACGGTCCTGCGCTCCGCCATCGAGCCGGTCGCGGCGGGCCTCGCCGCCCGCCACGCGAGCGCCGGGCAGTGCGCCGAGCTGACCGAACGCGCCCTCGGCATGGTCGCCACCTCCCGGGGCCAGCAGCTGGAGGCCTACCTCGAACACGACATCGCCTTCCACCGGATCGTCCTCAACGCCTCCGGCAACGAGATGTTCGCCCGCCTCGGGGACGTGGTCGCGGAGGTCCTGGCGGGCCGCACCCACCACCAGGTGATGTTCGAGGACCCCGACCCCGCCGCCGTCACCCTCCACGTCCGCCTCGCGGAAGCGGTCCGCGAGGGCGACCCGGAAGCGGCCGAGCGCATCACCAAGGAGATCGCGGTCGGCGCCCTGCACGAACTGGACGTCCTCGCTCCTTAGACGAGGGCCCCGAGGCGTACGGTGGTCCGCGTCGATCTTCGCGCAGCGCGGGAGCAGGGAGAGCAGGGCTATGCCACAGCAGGTGCAAGCGGTCATCGCACCGGGGAAGAACGAGCCGGTGCGGGTCGAGACGATCGTCATCCCCGACCCCGGCCCCGGAGAGGCCGTCGTGCAGATCCAGGCGTGCGGCGTCTGCCACACCGACCTGCACTACAAGCAGGGCGGGATCAACGACGAGTTCCCCTTCCTCCTCGGCCACGAGGCGGCGGGCGTGGTGGAGTCGGTCGGCGAGGGCGTCACGGATGTCGCCCCCGGCGACTTCGTCATCCTCAACTGGCGTGCCGTGTGCGGGCAGTGTCGCGCCTGTCTGCGCGGCCGCCCCTGGTACTGCTTCGACACCCACAACGCCAAGCAGAAGATGACGCTGCTCGACGGCACGGAGCTGTCGCCCGCCCTCGGTATCGGCGCCTTCGCGGAGAAGACGCTGGTCGCCTCCGGCCAGTGCACCAAGGTCGACCCCGAGGTCGCCCCCGAGGTGGCCGGACTCCTCGGCTGCGGCGTGATGGCGGGCATCGGCGCCGCCATCAACACCGGCCGGGTCGGCCGGGGCGACTCGGTCGCCGTCATCGGCTGCGGCGGCGTCGGTGACGCGGCCGTCGCCGGCTCCCGGCTCGCCGGAGCGGCGAAGATCATCGCGGTCGACATCGACGACCGCAAGCTGGAGACGGCGAGGGCGATGGGCGCCACCCACACCGTCAACTCCCGCACCAGCGACCCCGTCGAGGCGATCCGCGCCCTCACCGACGGCAACGGCGCCGACGTCGTCATCGAGGCCGTCGGCCGCCCCGAGACGTACGAACAGGCCTTCTACGCCCGCGACCTGGCCGGAACGGTGGTCCTCGTCGGCGTCCCCACCCCGGACATGAAGCTCGAACTCCCGCTCCTGGACGTCTTCGGCCGCGGCGGCTCGCTCAAGTCCTCCTGGTACGGCGACTGCCTGCCCTCCCGCGACTTCCCGATGCTCGTCGACCTCCACCAGCAGGGCCGTCTCGACCTCGCCGCCTTCGTCACCGAGACCATCGGCCTGGGCGATGTCGAGCAGGCCTTCGCCCGCATGCACGACGGCGACGTCCTCCGCTCGGTGGTGGTGTTCTGATGGCCGCCCGCATCGACCACCTGGTCACCTCCGGCACCTTCGCCCTCGACGGCGGCGAGTGGGACGTCGACAACAACGTCTGGATCGTCGGCGACGACACCGAGGCGATCGTCATCGACGCCGCCCACGACGCCACCGCCATCGGGACCGCGCTCGGCGGCCGTACGCTGCGCGCCATCGTCTGCACCCACGCGCACAACGACCACATCGACGCCGCGCCCGCCCTCGCGGAGGCCACCGGCGCCCCGATCCTGCTCCACCCGGCCGACCGCGAGCTGTGGCAGCAGACCCACCCGGACCGCGCCCCCGACGCCGAACTGACCGACGGCCAGGAACTCACCGTCGCCGGCACGACCCTCACCGTCCTGCACACCCCCGGCCACGCCCCCGGCGCGGTCTGCCTGTACGCCCCCGAGCTGGCCACGGTCTTCACCGGGGACACGCTCTTCCAGGGCGGACCGGGCGCCACCGGCCGTTCCTTCTCGTCGTTCCCCACGATCATCGACTCGATCCGGGACCGGCTGCTCACGCTCCCGGGCGACACCGCGGTCCGCACGGGCCACGGCGACCCCACCACGATCGGCGCCGAGGCCCCGCAGCTCGACGACTGGATCAAGCGCGGCCACTGAACACGGCCCCTCAGGCACACGGCCACCGAGAAGGCAGAGCCTCACCCCTCCGGCCAGGCGGAGAGCCGCAGCCCGCTCACGAAGCGGCGCGGCTCCCCGCTGACCGGATCGGTGAACTCCAGCCGCCGCGCCAGCAACTGCAACGGCCGGTCCCAGTCCTTTCCGGCCCCCTCCGGCTCCACCACCGGATAGAGCGGATCGTGGACGATCGGCACCCCCAGCGCGTTCATATGGACCCGCAGCTGATGGGTCCGCCCGGTGGCGGGCACCAGCCGATAGCGCCCCAGCGCACCCCGGTGTTCCACCAGCTCCACATGGCTCTCGCTGTTCGCCTCGCCCGACTCCTCCCGGGCGGCGAGCACCCCGCGCTCCTTCACGATCCGGCTCCGTACGGTCCGCGGGAGGACCAGCTCCGGGTCGTACGGGGCCACCGCCTCGTACTCCTTGCGCACCAGCCGGTCCCGGAACAGCGTCTGGTACGCGCCCCGCTCCTCGGGCCGCACCACGAAGAGCACCAGCCCCGCCGTCAGCCGGTCCAGCCGGTGCGCGGGCTGGAGCGTCGGCACTCCCAGCTCCCGCCGCAGCCGGGCCACCGCGGTCTGGGTGATGTGCCGCCCCCGGGGCGTGGTGGCCAGGAAGTGCGGCTTGTCCGCGACCACGAGATGCGCGTCCCGGTACACGATCCCGATGGGGAAAGGCACCGGCTCCTCGGCCGCGAAGTCCCGGTGGAACCAGAGCGACGACCCGGCGGCATACGGCTCACCGCCCCGCACCGGCACTCCGTCGGCCCCCACGAACCGCCCCTCACCGAGCATCGCCGCCACCCGCTCGGCCCCGATCGCCCCGCCGAACCGCGCGACCAGATACTCCCCGACCGTGCCCCGGACCCCGTCCGGATCCTCCGGCAACCGGACCCGCACGGCATCGATCCCGTCCCGCTGGGGGAGGGGCCCGGCGGACGCCCTCCTGCGGCCCCTCATCCTCGCCCCTCTCCCGCCTCCGGCCCGTGACGCAAAAGAGCCCCACCGAAGTGGGGCTCCTGCTGGTGTCCGAGGGGGGACTTGAACTCTCCACTCGGGCACCAGCCCACTAGTCCTGTGACCTGCGAGGATACCAGCGATAGGGCACAGAGTTGACAGTCTTGGTTGGTCATGCTTCCCCCCTGTTTCCTGCTGTTTCGGACCGCTGTTGGTCATACGTTGGTCACGTGGCCAACCGGTCCAGCTCCGAGCAGTAGAGCCTCCTGCTGGCCGCCGGACTCAGTCCAGGGACGCCAACGCACCCGCTATGAGAGACCGTGCAGCTGCTCCCCGCACAGCTTCCTGTGAGAGCCGTTCGAAGGCTCTGGCGTACAGCTCGACCTGGCTGGGCTGCGTGAGGGTGGAAGCAGCGTCCAGACTGTCCGCGTGCACCCTGGTGTCATCGAAGATCGTGAAGGTGGGCATGGGCCACACGGTCCGTTGTGCTGAGAACGGGACGATACCCACGGCGACGTTCTGGAGATCCATAACCCCGAGCAGGTGGCCAAGCTGTGCCGCCATGGTTTCGGCGCCGCACAGCCGGTACCGCAACACCGACTCCTCCAGGACGAACGAGAACCGGCGTACGCCGTTGCTCAGCACCGCGTTACGCCTTATGCGGGCCGCCACAGCATCACTCACGTCGTTGGGGGTTCCCCGGAAGTCCGCGATGGACGACAGAAGGGCAGCGGCGTATCCGGGCGTCTGGAGGAATCCGGGGATCACGTCGGAAACGTAGATCCGAAACGTTTTGGTTTGTTGGTACAGATCCCCGGTGGACTCTTGCAGGCGACGGAGACCGCTCCGCTGGAGCCCTCTCCACTGCACATGAGCATTGGCGGACTGCCTGTTTGCCGCGATCAAGTCAGGGGTCTGATCGTCGGCGGAGCAGGCCCGGCACCACGCCCTGATGTCCGCGTCCGAGGGAGGGGTCTTCGCGTTCTCAATCCGGGACGACTTTGACTCGGACCAGCCGCACCTGACAGCCAGCTCCCGCCCGCTGATCCCCGCATCCTTCCGGATTTCGCGCAGACGGCCGGCGAGGTCTTCGCGGGCCTTCTGGACGCTTGAAGAGGGGTGTGGGGGCATGGAGCTGGCCTTCGTCAGATCTCGTACAGGTGGTGCGGGATCGCTCGCTCCCAGACCGCTTCGAAGGCGTGGGAGCACAGCTTCACGGTTTCCGGGTCCGCAGTGATCTCGTCTTCCACCACCACGCCGTCACCCGAGAAGTGGTGCACTCGGAGAAGCGCACCATCGAACAGCCAGAAGTCATTCCCCGGAAGGGGGATGCTCGTGGTCTGTCGTCGCGGCAGCCACCGGACCTCCTCGCCCGCAGTGACGTTGGCGTGAGTGACGTAGTGCTCCCAGCGGATGTACTCCGATACGGGCTCGGAGATCACCCGGGCCCGGCGGATCGCCACGCCCCGGGCCACGGTGTCCGTGATCAACTGGTCATAGGGGTGCCACCAGGATTCGCGGTCCTCCCAATTGATCCGCTCGCCCCGCTTCCATGCCTCGAACCGGTCCGTCGGGGCGTAGGAGTCTCGCAGCTCCAGGTGGACGGCAGACCGCTCACACTGGCCAAGCAGCTCAGCGAAGCTGGGCGCGCTCGACGGCATCACATGCCTCCCTGATCATCGGGATCATTCGGGCCGGAATCCTGACGATGGCTTCGCTGTCGGGTACCGGGCCGTTCGCGGGGCTGCTCTCCTCGCACTCCGCCTGGGTCTCGGGGCTCGGCTTCCATCCCTGCAACAAGATCTCCTGAGCTTCCGCGTCCGCCCACACGGTGGGGCAGTGGTCCCGGTCGGTGTTGGGGTCGATACCGACAAACTCTACGGCCATGGCTGGCTCCCTGGTCTAGGTGCTTGCTCGGGCTTGCATGAGCTTGGCTGAGCAGCAGAGACAGCGTCAATAGTGCTACCAGCCAAGCAAATTGCCGTGCAAGCCCATGCAAGTTCGTGGAGCCCACGACTGCTCACTTCCTAGGGTCCTTCCATCGACTTCGGAAGCGATCGGGAGGGCGCGGCGTGATGAAGACGGAACCGAATCGGTGGCACGAACCAACGGTGGCGCTGCCTATGCGAAAGGAACGCCCCTCGCCCCGACCCGTACCGGGTTGCCCCGAGTGCGCGCGGTTGGGGCAGCTCCGGAAGGCCGCTGAGATGGAACGGGACGGTTCGACCGTTACTGACTGCAACATCTTGCTGCGGATGCACGGGACCGGGCACTGATGGACATGCAGACCTGGAGAGACGGCCGGACGCGAGCCACTGACGCCGCCGAATCAATCCGGGCGGCCCTGGCAGCCCTCGGTATCCCCGAGAGCGCGTGGAGCGGCATACGGCCCACCGTCACCCACAACGGCCACGCGTACGTGCACCTGGGGATGCTCCCCGCCGACGTGGTCGAGCAGATAGCCGAAGCCATGAGGGTCACAAAGGCTTCCGTCCGTTAGGGGCGGGGGACGGCCCTGTGTGGGGCCGTCAAGCAGATCAGGAAGGGCACGACGATGACCGACCTGTACGGGCTTTCCATCGAGGGAGCCGAGTTCTCGAAGGCGTGCGGCGGCAGCACGCACCCGGACGGTGAGGCGTGCGTGACGCTCGCCAAGATCGGCCCGGACGCGTGGGCCATGGGTGACAGCAAGCGGCCGAGTGCTGAGCCGCTGCGGTTCACCACGGCGGAGCTGGACGCGGCGGGCATCGACCCCGCGCGGTTCGACCTCTCCGCCTGATCCCTGAGCACCACCTGACTGACGGCCCCGCCCACACGCCGACGGGCGGGGCCGTCGCCATTGCCCGAAACGGAGCGGCAATGCACCACCACGGTTACGCATGGGTCGGAGAGAAGAAGGCGTTCGACAACGAGAGCATCCGGCGACCGCCGCCGGAGCACGCCCCGCCCGTGGGAATCGAGGAGGCGTTGAGGGAGCGCTACCGAAATGCGGTGGCCGACTTCCCGGCAACGGGCGTTCCTCCGATTCAGACAGCTCACTGGCTGATGAAACCGGCCTCCATGGTGCGGGGGACGTGGGAGGAACCGAAGGAAGCTGGGGAATGGCTCGGCCTCCAACTTGCGGAGTTCGCACCCCGGTTCGCATCGGAAGCGGATCGGGAAGTGATTCGGCTGGTCCTTCTCGTGAAGGCTGCTGTGGAACGGCTGACCTGGGGCGGGGACGTGTCCTTGGGGCACTACCTGAACGGAACTGTCTTCCATTCGGTCGCACTGGTGACGTGCTCCCCGAACCGTTCCAGTCCGGAACTGCCCTGCCCGCTGGGGTAGTCGAAGCAACGAGAACATGAAAAAATCCCCGGCTGATGGGCCGGGGCTTGCTTGGTTTGTTCGAGCGGTCAGAGCAGCGCGCGGAACGGGTTGGAATCGGAATCCGGAGTGGCGGGCCGCTTCACCGGTACGGCCACGGGGACGTGCTTCGGGGGCGTGCGGTAGGCGTCCATCTGGACGACCGTGGCGCGCTTCCCGTTACGCTCCGCGCTGGCCGGCTGACGGGTGGGAGCCTCGTTCGGCTGCTCTGTGTGAACGGGAGTGTCACCGCGGAGCGTGAAAACGGTGGCCGGCCGGCCCGTCTTCCCCGACCGTTCCACGGTGACGACGATTCCGGGCAGAGCCTTGACCTCTTCTGCGGTGGCCCCGACGTACGGAAGGATCTGCGAAGACGTTGCCCGCCCGCCATGCATCTCGATCCGGGCCCGGACCTTGTCCGCGAGGCTGAGCGGTTGCCGCTTCACCTTCGGAGCGTCGGCCCCCTTGTTGATCCGGACCGCGTCTTGGACGGAGCGGCGTACGAGTGTGAAGGCGGCCGACAGGATCTCTTGCGTGATGGTCTCGGAGCACTCGGAGGCTGCCAGGCTGGCCGCGACCCTGAGTGTCTGCTCTGCGGTGCGCTCGATGAACGCGGCCTGCCCTTCGGGCAGGGTCTCGCCCAGGATGCGGGCGTATCGGCGGACGATCCGCCACAGCGGGCGGGCGTCCTCGGAGAGAGTGAGCCTTTTCCAAGCTGGCGGTGTTGACCACGAGTTGGACGGTCCTGCGTAACGACGAAGCTCCTGGTAGATGGGTTCTCGACCAAGATCACCCGTGTCCGCCAGGAGCTTCGTGTGCTTGTCTACCCGTCGTCGATCGATCTGTCCACCCGCACCCTGCGGTCCCTGACCGGGCAACTGACAGCCAGGCGGAGGGAGATCGGCACGCGGTGGCGGCAGCTTCCCGCAGCGAGACAGGCTCTGCTGGCCCTGGCCCACCCGCGGTGCGGTGACACCTACGCACAGCTCGCGGCCGGTTTCGGTATCGGGATCGCGACCGCCTTCCGCTACATACGCGAGGCCGTCGACATCCTGGCCACCCTCGCCCCGTCCCCGGCCGAGGCGATCAAGGCGATCCGGGCGAAGGCGTTCGTCATCCTCGACGGCACCCTGCTGCCGATCGACCGGATCGCCGCCGACACCCCGTACTACTCCGGGAAACACAAACGCCACGGCATGAACGTCCAGGTCCTCACCGACCCCTTCGGACGACTGCTCCGGGCCTCGCCCGCGCTACCCGGCTCCACTCACGACCTCACCGCCGCGCGACAGCACGGGATCATCGAAGCCCTCGCTGAAGCGGGACTCAAATGCTGGGCTGACAAGGCGTATCAAGGTGCCGGCGGAACCGTCCGAGTCCCGTCTCGGGGCCGCCGTCTCAAGCGATGGAAGCGCCGTCACAACACCACCCACGCCAAGATCCGCTGCCTCGGCGAGCAGGCCATGGCCACCCTCAAGGGCTGGCGCCTCCTACGGAAGCTCCGCTGCAGCACCAACCGCATCACCGACGTGGTGAAGGCCGTCCTCATCCTTCACCACCACGCGTCAGCCTGAAGTTGGAAAGAGCTCAATTTTGCGGCACTCGAAGCATGATCCGGATTCGTGCCGCTGCCCGTCGCCCCACGGTTCCGCCGTTCCTCTACCTGCCAATCCGGCGGCGACGGCGCACCCGCCCACCGCCCGGCAGATCCGAGCCCAAGAGCAGAAGTACCCCACCCTGGACGACGGGCAGACGGCTCGGTTCCTGGCGACGGTATGGGAGCCGTGCGGCAACCGGGCCTGTGACGGCGGCCTGACTCACCACTGCCTCCGGGACGCCCCGCTGTGGACGGTCTACGCCGCAACCGGCGTCCGCCGCAGTGAGGCCCTGGGCATGAAGTGGTCCCTCGTGAACTGGGATGAGGGCTCCATTGAACTGGCCTGGGTCGTGGTGGAGGAGGGGAATGCCTACCGGCTTCGGAAGCTGACCAAGGACGGCGACGACAACGCCGTCATCTACGTGGACCAGTCCGTGATCAACGTCCTCAAGTGGCAGAAGCAGCGACAAGACGAGGAGTGAAAGCGGCTCGGCCCCACCTGGACGGATCACGACCTCGTGTTCGCCCGAGACGGCTTCAGGCTCTACCGGGGCGAGGCAGGCGGACCCCAGGACCCCGAGAAGGTGTCGGCCCGCTGGCGCACCCTGCGGACGCGGCTGCACCTGCCGGAGGACTTCCGGATTCACGACTGGCGGCACAGCGAGGTCACGAACGACCTGGAGGCCGGGGAGAACCCAGTAGAAGTCTCGGCGAACGTCCGGCACCACTCGCCGGGCTACACCATGGCCCGGTACGGGCACTCACGTAAGGATGGAGCGCGGAAGCTCGCCGCCTCCGGAGCGGGCCGACTCGGCCTGTCATCCCTGGTCTGACCTGGGGAATCTCTCGGCTGTTGGTCACGTGGTTGGTCACGCCACAGCCTGGAAAAGCAAAAAACCCCTGATCAACAGGGGTCTTAGCTGGTGTCCGAGGGGGGACTTGAACCCCCACGCCCGATAAAGGGCACTAGCACCTCAAGCTAGCGCGTCTGCCATTCCGCCACCCGGACAAGGTGTCTGTCTCGCGGGCCTCGCCCGTTCCGACGTGGAAAACCATAGCAAACATTCGAGGGTGCTCGATCACGCCCCGACGGCTGTGAACGGTGCGTGACGGGGGATGCACGCCCTTGGGCGGGGGACGCGGGCGCGGGAGGATGGGGAGGAGCACCACAGCGACAGCGGAAGGAAGCAGCGTGAGCGAGAGCAGCACGGGCAAGGCCGTCGGCGTCGGGGACGCCGAGAGGGAGGTCGTGGACCTCTGTCGTGACCTGATCCGGATCGACACCAGCAACTACGGCGACCACTCGGGCCCCGGTGAGCGGCTCGCCGCCGAGTACGTGGCGGAGAAGCTCGCCGAGGTGGGTCTGGAGCCGCAGATCTTCGAGTCGCACAAGGGCCGCGCCTCCACCGTCGCGCGCATCGAGGGCGAGGACCCCTCCCGGCCCGCCCTGCTCATCCACGGGCACACCGACGTGGTCCCGGCCAACGCGGCCGACTGGACGCACGACCCGTTCTCCGGGGAGATCGCGGACGGCTGTGTCTGGGGCCGGGGCGCCGTGGACATGAAGGACATGGACGCGATGACCCTCGCGGTCGTACGGGAGCGGATGCGCACCGGCCGCAAGCCCCCGCGCGACATCGTGCTGGCCTTCCTCGCGGACGAGGAGGCGGGCGGGACGTACGGGGCGCGCTATCTGGTCGACAACCACCCGGGTCTCTTCGAGGGCGTCAACGAGGCGATCAGCGAGGTCGGCGGGTTCTCGTTCACCGTCAACGAGAAGCTGCGGCTGTATCTGGTGGAGACGGCCCAGAAGGGCATGCACTGGATGAAGCTCACCGTGGACGGCTCGGCCGGGCACGGTTCGATGATCCACAAGGACAACGCCATCACCGAGCTGTCCGAGGCGGTCGGGCGGCTGGGGCGGCACAAGTTCCCGGTGCGGGTCACCAAGACGCTGCGGCACTTCCTGGACGAGCTGTCGGACGCGCTCGGCACCGAGCTTGACCCGGAGAACATGGACGAGACGCTCGCCAGGCTCGGCGGCATCGCCAAGCTCATCGGCGCCTCTCTCCAGAACACCGCCAACCCCACCCAGCTCGGCGCGGGCTACAAGGTCAACGTGATCCCGGGCCAGGCCACCGCCCATGTCGACGGCCGGTTCCTGCCGGGGTACGAGGAGGAGTTCCTGGCGGACCTGGACCGGATCCTGGGCCCCCGGGTGAAGCGC
This sequence comes from Streptomyces sp. NPDC043746, assembly GCF_056436485.1. Lineage (NCBI taxonomy): Bacteria > Bacillati > Actinomycetota > Actinomycetes > Kitasatosporales > Streptomycetaceae > Streptomyces > Streptomyces sp. NPDC043746. Next base: position 141,714 of record NZ_JBWKCM010000001.1, read on the forward strand.
GAGGACGTGCACGCGGACAAGGCGCTGGAGACCACCTTCGACGGTGCCCTCGTCGACGCCATGCAGACCGCGCTGGTGGCCGAGGACCCGATCGCCCGTGCCGTGCCGTACATGCTCTCGGCCGGCACCGACGCCAAGTCCTTCGACGACCTGGGCATCCGGGGCTTCGGCTTCGCCCCGCTGAAGCTGCCCCCGGAGCTGGACTTCGCCGGGATGTTCCACGGCGTCGACGAGCGCGTCCCGGTCGAGGGTCTGCAGTTCGGCGTACGGGTGCTCGACCGGTTCATCGACCACAGCTGACCGGCCCCGTGCGCAATTCGCCCGCCTGTACGTAGGTGACCGAAAGGGTGAATCGCGCCGTTCACACGTAGCTCCGCTCCCCCCTCCTCGTTACAAGGTTTGCGGTCCGCGGCTGGGACCGCATTTCCAACTAGGAGGAATAATGATCAAGAAGGTCGTCGCAGTTGCGGCTGCCACCGGTGGCCTCGTTCTCGCCGGTGCGGGCATGGCCTCCGCCGACGCGGGCGCCCAGGGTGCGGCCATCGGCAGCCCCGGCGTGCTCTCCGGCAACGTCGTCCAGGTCCCGATCCACGTGCCGGTGAACGTCTGCGGCAACACGGTCTCCGTGATCGGGCTGCTGAACCCCGCCTTCGGCAACACCTGCGTCAACGCGTGACGTTGTGCGTCAACCCGTAAGGGTTTGAGCTCGGCCGGTCCCGGAGTGCGTGCCATGCACTCCGGGACCGTTCGGCATTCGGCTCCCGCACGGTCATGTCCGGGGGTTTTTCGGAAGGCAGAAGGCAGGAAACGAACCTATGCGACAGGTCACTCGTAAAGGCCTGATCACCATGGCGGCGGCGGGCGGGGTCCTCGCGCTCAGTGGCGGCTACGCCCACGCCGACGCCGGTGCGGCCTCGACGGCCACCGGCTCACCGGGCGTGCTGTCCGGGAACTCGGTCTCGGTCCCGATCGACATCCCGGTGAACGTCTGCGGCAACTCGGTCACCGTCGGCGGTCTCATCAACCCGACGTTCGGAAACGACTGCGAGAACGGATCGGCGGCGTCGAGCCAGGGCTCCGGAACGCAGAACCGTATCGGCGGCGGCTCCGCCGACGGGGCCCAGGCCGGCAACGCGGCCCAGGCCGGGGACATCACCGCCACCGACCGGACCGGCGAGCCCGGCACGGGCCGTCACCGGGCGGGCGGGGCCGGTGCGGAAGGGGTCGCGCAGGGCTCGCCCGGCATCCTCTCCGGCAACGCGGTCCAGGCACCGGTCAGCGTCCCCGTGAACGTCTGCGGCAACAGCGTCTCCGTCGTCGGGCTGCTCAACCCGACCTTCGGCAACAGCTGCTCCAACGACGCCACGCCCCCTCCGCCGCCCCCGACGCCGGAGGAGCCGCAGAAGCCCCCGGTCACGCCAGAGACGCCGGTCGACCCGCCGGCCGACCAGCCGCCCGAGCCGAATGTGCCCGCGCCCCAGCTGGACCCGGAGGAGCAGCTCGCCCAGACCGGCGCCGGCGGCGTGGAGATGCTCATCCCGGCCAGTGCCGGACTGATGCTGGCCGGCCTGGGATCGGTGCTCTACCGCCGCTCCCGCAGCGCCGCCTGACCCGGGCGCGTACGCCGGGAACAGCGGTACGGACAGCAGAGAGCAGGCGAACACGGACGGGCCCCGCGATCCGCAGGGCCCGTTCCCGTGTCATCCGTCGGTGGACGCCCGTGTCACCGGACGGCCGGTGGCGTCACCAGGTGGCTCGCAGCTGACGGATGATCCGCCGTCGCAACCGGACTCTCCGGCTGCCGTCCAGGCGCAGCGTCAGGCGGTCCAGTTCCCAGTGTCCGTACTCGGCGTGGTCGGTCAGGATTCGGGCCGCTTCCTGGCGGGTGACCCCGCGCGGCACGTACACGTCGACAAATTCGTATTCCGGCATCGCATCTATTGTGCGGGCAGAGCCCCGGTACGGATAGCGTCTGCACTATGTCTGATGCTGCGCAGCCCACCGCTGCCGAGGTACGTGCCGCCGCCGAGGCGGTCAAAGCCGCGATCGACCGTCACCTCGATGCGGTCGAACGCCGTACCGGGGACGACGACCCCGCCGTCTACGAGGCGTTCAACTCACTGGCCGCCGCTGCCGAGGTCTACGACGAACTCCTCTACGAGCGCTACGACGAGGTCACCCCCTTCGAGATCCCCGGCGCGGACGACTCCCTGCCGCCCTACGCCGGACCCGCCGAACCCAGCGCGCTGAGCGTGCTCATCCGGCGCGACTACGCGGTCGCGGAACCTCAGCGGCTGCTCTCCCAGGCACAGCGCCTCGCCGACATCGACGAAGGACCCGGCGCGAACGGCTCCACCACCCCGGTGGTGGGCACCAGCGTCCATGCCGCGCTCGGCATGCTCTTCGGGGAGTACGAACCCGACGAGATCGCCTCCCGGCACAAGGAGTTCGGCCTGGAGGAGGGCGACTCCACCCTCTGGGTCTCCGCCGTCAAGGCGCTCCCGGAGCCGGGGGAGTGGCTCGGCGCCCCCTTCGAGGACGCCGACCCCGAGTTGGTGGTGTGCCGCTTCGACGTCAGCGCCGTCTTCGACGAGGAGGAGCCGGACGAGGAGTCGGACGAGCCGGCGGCCGGCCGCGCATGACCTGACACACGGCGTACGGCTGTGGGGGGGGGGGGGGGGGGGGGGGGGGGGGGGGGGGGGGGGGGGGGGGGGGGGGGGGCGGGGAGGGGGGGGGGGGGGTGGGGGGGGGGCGGGGGGGGGGGGGGGGGGGGTG
>NZ_JBWKCM010000001.1:144498-291274 GCF_056436485.1 Streptomyces sp. NPDC043746
TCAGCGCGTCGTTGAGGCCGTTGGAGACCAGAGCGATCACCACCCCCCCCCCCCCCCCCCACACCCCCCCCCCCCCCCCCCCCCCCCCCTCCCCCCCCCCGGCGCCCCCCCCCCCCCCCCCCACAGCCATGTCCGCCCGACGCCCTCAGGAAGCCGCGTCGGGCGTCGGGAGCGCCTCCAGCAGCGGGCGGAGCCGGGTCGTGCGCTCCCGGGCCGGGACCTGCGCCACCGCGTGCGGGAGAGCCTGGTCCACGCCCTGCACCACGGACAGATGCCGCTCGCCCCGGCCGAACGCGGTGTAGACCCAGGGTCGGCTCAGCCCCGCCGCCGCGTCGCCCGGCAGCACCACCACCGCGGCGGGCCAGCGCATCCCGGCCGCCTGGTGGGCACTGAGCGCCCAGCCGTGCCGCACCGCCGCTTCCACCCGGTCCTGCGGTACGACGACGGGGACGCCGTCGCAGTCCAGGTGCAGCCCCTCGGCGTCGGCCGAGCGCACCACCCCGGGCACCGCGCGGCCGGGCGCGGGGACATGGACCACCCGGTCGCCCGGGTCGAACCCGCCGAACCGGCCGGGGCCGGGGTTGAGCCGCTGCTTCAGGGCCTCGTTGAGCGCCCGGGTCCCGGCCGCGCCGCCGAGGCCGACCGTGATGACCTGGGTGTCGGCGGCGGGGATCGAGAAGGCCCGGGGCACCGAGTCCGCGACGAGCTGCACCGTGCGGTGGACCGCCTCGCCCGCGTCCCGGACGGGGACGATCACGACCTCCTTGCCCGGGGCCGCCACCTGGTTCAGCTCCCCGATGCCGATCCCGGAGACCAGCTCCCCGATGGGCCCGGCGTCCGGAGTACGGGAGACGACCTGCGGGCACGCCCGCGCGGCCAGCACATCGGCGAAGACCCGCCCGGCCCCCGCCGAACCCAGCACTCCGGGGTCGCCGCTCAGCACCAGCCGGGCCCCGTCCGCCAGCGCCTCGACGAGAACGGCCGCGCCCTCGACGTCCAGCTGCGGGGCGTCCAGCACCACCAGCAGGTCCAGGGCGAGCGCCCCCTCCTCGTCCCGGCCGGGGCCCTCGGCACCGGAGAGCAGTCCGGCCAGGGTGACCGCCGCCTCCGGGGCGCCGACCGCCTGTGCCAGTCTGCGGCGGCCGTCCTCGCTGTGGGCGGCGCCCAGGGCCCGCAGCCCCAGGCCCCGCGCCGCGGCGATCAGGGCGGCGGGCTCGGCCCGGGCCGCCTCGCCGCCGCTGTGGACGACGAGCCCGGCGGTGGCCGCCGTGCGGATCAGCTCGGCGGCGGAGGGGGAGGGCGCGGCAGCGGCGGCCTCCGCCCAGTCGGCGCCCTTCTCGCAGGTGTTCAGCAGGCGGGCCAGGCCGTCGGCGAGGCTCTCCTCGGCCAGCGCGTAGCGGTCCAGGCCCAGCAGCACCTGGACCGGCTCCGGGGCGTTTGCCTCCTCGCCCCTGGGGGCGTCCCCTTCCGCCGGGGCCTCGGCCTCCGCGTCCTCGTCTCCGTCGGACCCGGCCTCCGCGCCCTCCTGGAAGACCAGGGCCACCCCCTCCTCCACGGCGTGGCGTACGGCCTGGTCGGGATCGCGCACCGACCGCTCGGCGAGCGCAGCCCGGACGGCATCCGCGTCCAGCGCGGTGTGCCCCCGGAGGGCGGCGCGCTCCAGCACCCAGCCGACCAGGGCGGCCGTGCGGCGCTCGTCGTCCGGGCCGCAGCCGGCGCCGAGCAGGGCCCGGGCGAAGGCGTCCGCCTGCTCGGGCCGGACGCCGGGGACGGCCAGCAGCTGCCAGGGGTCGGCGCGCAGCAGCTCGGCGGCCTGTTCACCCAGCACCCCGGTGGCCGGGCGGGCCAGCGCCTCGGGGGCCCCGCCCTCGGTGAGGACCGCCCGCACCGCGTCCACGGCCTCGGGGGAGGCGGCGGGCCGCTCGACGGGGGCTGCGGCCGGATCGGGACGTCGGGGCGGTGCGGCGGGGGCCGGGGCGGCGCGGCGGGGCGTGGGCGTGCCGAGGTGCGAGTCGAAGAACTCGGTGCCCGCCTTCTCACCGCTCTCCACGGCCCGGACGGCCGCCAGCAGGTCGGCCGCGGTGCCGCTCAGCTTCGTACCGGCGGCGACGGGGCCGTCCTTGGCCGCCTTGCGCTGCGCGATCCGCTCGCGCAGCTCCCGCTGGGCGGCCAGCTCGGCCTGCGCCTCGGAGAGCACGGGCGCGGCGGGGTCCCCTTCCCCGTCGGCGGAAGCGCCGGCGGTGTCGCCGGCGCCCTCGGTGGCCCCACCGGACTCCGCGGCCTCATCGGCGGAAGCCACCGCGACCTCACCGGTCTCATCGGCGCAAGCCCCGGCCTCCGTGGACTCGGCTCCGGCTCCGGTGGCGTCGGGCGCTCCGGTGTGCGCGGGGGCCTCGGCGTCGGTGGCCTCCGTGGGCGCGTCGCCCCGCGGTGTGTCCGTGCCGGCGGTGCCGGGGGTCTCCCCGGGAAGCGCAGTCACAGCGTGCTCCAGTCCTGGTCGGGATAGCGGTGCACGGGCGCCGACACATCGTCGAGCGCCTGGCAGATCTCGTAGGGAAGAGTAAGCGCCTCCACTGACAGCGCCTCCGTGAGCTGCGCGGCGTTGCGCGCGCCGACGACCGGGGCGGCCACCCCGGGGCGGTCCCGCACCCAGGCCAGCGCCACGTGCAGCGGGCTCGTCGCCAGCCCGTCCGCCGCCGTCGCCACCGCGTCGGTGATCCGGGCCGCCGCGTCGTCGAGATAGGGCTCGACGAAGGGGGCCAGCAGCTCGGAGGCGCCCCGGGAGTCGGACGGGGTCCCTTGGCGGTACTTGCCGGTCAGCACCCCGCGCCCCAGCGGCGAGGACGGCAGCACCCCGATCCCGAGGTCCAGCGCGGCGGGCAGCACCTCCCGCTCGATGCCCCGCTGGAGCAGCGAGTACTCCATCTGCGTGCTGGCCAGCCGGGAGCGCACCCCGGGCGCGGCGAGCTGCCAGGTGGCGGCCTTGGCCAGCTGCCAGCCGCAGAAGTTCGACACGCCTGCGTAGCGGACCCGGCCCGAGGAGACGGCCAGGTCCACCGCCTGGAGCGTCTCCTCCAGCGGGGTCTGCGGGTCGAAGGCGTGGACCTGCCACAGGTCCACGTAGTCCGTGCCGAGCCGCTCCAGCGAGGCGTCCAGGGCGGCCAGCAGATGCCCGCGCGAGCCGTTGACCCTGCGGTACGGGTCGGGGGCGTTGCCCGCCTTCGTGGCGATGACCAGATCCTGCCGTGGCACGAGGCCGTCCAGGAGGTGCCCGAGCATGAGTTCGGCCTCTCCGCCCCCGTACACATCGGCGGTGTCCACCAGGGTGCCGCCCGCGTCCCAGAAGGCCTTGAGCTGGTCGGCGGCGTCGTGCTCGTCCGTGTCCCGGCCCCAGGTGAGGGTGCCGAGCCCGATCCGGGACACGCGTAGGCCGGTGCGGCCGAGATGCCTCTGCTCCATGGGCGCGAGATTACTGGCCATGGCCCCACCGGGTGGAAGCCTGTGGACAACGGGAGGTCGCGTGGGCCTGCCGGATCACCGCCACCCGCGCTAGAGTCCCCGGAACGGGACGTTACTGATCAGTAAGGGGAGCGGCTATGCGGCTCGGCATCAATCTCGGTTACTGGGGCGCCGGCATGGACGGCGACAACCTCGCCGTCGCCCAGGAGGCCGACCGGCTCGGCTACGACGTCTGCTGGGCCGCCGAGGCCTACGGCTCCGACGCACCGACCGTCCTGACCTGGGTCGCGGCCCAGACCGAATCCATCGACGTGGGCTCCGCGATCATGCAGATCCCGGCCCGCCAGCCCGCCATGACGGCGATGACCGCCGCCACCCTGGACTCGCTCTCCGGCGGCCGGTTCCGGCTCGGCCTCGGTGTCTCGGGCCCGCAGGTATCCGAGGGCTGGTACGGCGTCAAGTTCGACAAGCCGCTGGCCCGCACCCGCGAGTACGTCGAGATCGTCCGCCGGGCGATGACCCGCGAGCGGCTCTCGTACGAGGGCGAGCACTGGACGCTCCCGCTGCCCGGCGGCCCCGGCAAGCCGATCAAGCTCACCGTTCACCCGGAGCGCGAGCACATCCCGCTCTACATCGCCGCGATCGGCCCGAAGAACCTGGAGCAGACCGGCGAGATCGCCGACGGCGCCCTGCTGATCTTCCCCTCCGCCGACCACCTGGAGGAGACCGCGATCAGCCATCTGCGCGCGGGCCGGGAGAAGGCCGGGAAGACGATGGAGGGCTTCGACGTCTCCCCGACGCTCCCGCTCGCCGTCGGTGACGACGTCCAGGGCCTCGCGGACATGTTCCGCCCGTACACCGCCCTGTACGTCGGCGGGATGGGCAGCCGGAAGCAGAACTTCTACAACCAGCTCGCCCAGCGCATGGGGTACGAGAAGGAGGCCGCCGAGATCCAGGACAAGTACCTGGACGGCGACAAGGCCGGGGCGGCGGCCGCCGTGCCGCACCGGCTGATCGACCAGACCGCGCTGCTCGGCCCCGTCGAGCGTATCGCGGAGCGGATGCAGGCGTACGCGGCGGCCGGGGTCACCACGCTCAACCTCGCCCCCGCCGGCTTCACCCTGGAGGAGCGGCTCACCGCCCTGCGCGCCGGGACCGACGCCCTGGAGCGCTCCGGGCTCGCGTAGCACCTTTGGGCAGCACTACGGCCGTGGTGGGGGCTCGGGGGTCTTCCCCGCCACGGCCGTCACCGGGAACAACGCGCCGCACGTCCCGGGGTTACGCCGGGCCCCTCGCCCCCTCCTCCCTTGCTCCGGTTGCCGACCGGGCCCCGGCGCCTTTGACTGCTGCTCTGCGCACGACTGCCCGCGGCGCCGACTCCGCGGGCTCCGGCACGGAGGTGGCGCTCATGCTCTCAGCCCGCGGCCTGTTCCAGGAGATCCTGGACGACGACGAGGCCTACCGGCTCTTCTGCTCCATCGCCGCCAGCGGGGAGTCCCAGGGCGGCTGGGAGAACGCCCGCATCGCCGCGCTGGTCCCGGAGAGCCGCCGCTCCCTGGCGCCCCGGATCGTCCGGCACGGCGCCGACGAGGACAAGCACGGCCGGATCTTCAGGGCCCTTCTGAAAAAGCGCGGGCTGCGACCGGCCGACGTCCCGCCGGAGACCGACTACACGATGCTCCTGGAGCAGCAGGGCATCGGTCTCGCCCACTCCCGGCTGCGCGGCGAGGAGCGGCTCACCGAGCGCGACATCATCACCTATCTGGCCCACAGCCGGATCACCGAACAGCGCGCGTCGGAACAGATGCGGCTGCTGCGCCGGCACTTCCGCGACCACCCCGACATCGGGCGCGCGGTGCGGATGATCTCCGACGACGAGGACAACCACCTCGCCTACTGCCACGAGGAGCTGCTGCGGCTCGCCCGGGAGGGCCACGGCCGCACCATCCAGCGGACCATGCGCGAGTGCGCCCTGGCGGAGATCAGGGTCTACCGCGACGTCAGCCTCGCGGTGATGGACCACATGGGGCGGCTGCTGGGATGGCCGCGCCCCAAGGCCCTCGCGCTGGCGGCCGGGATCCACGCCGTGTACGCGTACGAGCGCCTCGGCGGCTGGCGGCGCATGGTGAGCCTGGAGATGCCCGAGCGCCGCGACGCCCTGGGCGGCCGGGCGGTGCCGGAACCGGAGTTCGCGTGAGCCGGTAGGGACTTGGGGACTCCGGGACTCCGGGACTCCGTACGGGGGGTCAGAGCCAGCCGCGCCGCTTGAACAGGCGGTGCAGGCCCAGCACCGCCCCGGTCATGCACAGGATGACCACCGGATACGTCCACGCCCAGTGCAGCTCCGGCATGTGGTCGAAGTTCATGCCGTAGATACCCGCCACCATGGTCGGGACGGCGGCCATCGCCGCCCACGCCGAGATCTTCCGCATGTCGTCGTTCTGCCGCACCCCCATCTGCGCGAGGTGGGCCGAGAGGATGTCCGACAGCAGCCGGTCCAACCCCTCCACCTGCTCGTTGACCCGGGCCAGATGGTCGGCGACGTCACGGAAGAACGGCTGCGCCTCCTGGTGCACGAACGGCACCCCGGCCCCCGCCAGCCGGGTCATCGGCGCCGTCAGCGGCCCGGTGGCCCGGCGGAACTCCAGCACCTGCCGCTTGAACGTGTAGATGCTCGCCGCCGTGTTCGAGGAACCACCGCTGCCGCTCGGGGCGAAGACCTCGGTCTCCAGCTCCTCCAGGTCCACCTGGAGCTCCCCGGCCACGTCGATGTAGTGGTCCACCACCGCGTCGCTGATCGCGTACAGCACCGCCGTCGGCCCGTGTGCCAGGATCTCCGGCTCCGCTTCCAGACGGCTGCGGACATCCGAGAGCGGGGCGCTCTCCCCGTGCCGGACCGTCACCACGAACGAGTCACCGATGAAGACCATCAGCTCGTCGGCGCCCACCGTGTCGTCGTCCGGCTCGTAGACCACCGGCTTCAACACCGCGAACAGGGAGTCGTCGTACACCTCCAGCTTGGGCCGCTGGTGGGCGCGGAGCGCGTCCTCCACCGCGAGCGGGTGCAGCCCGAACTCCTGGCTCACCCGCCCGAACTCCTCCTCGGTCGGCTCGTGCAGGCCGATCCAGAGGAAGGCGTCACCGGACCTCCGCGCCCGCGCGAGGGCCTCGGAGAAGTCGCCGGGTCCCTCGGTCCGGCGGCCGTCCTGGTAGATGGCACAGTCCACGATCATTCGGCATCCTCGGGAGGTCAGGGACCACAACGTACAAGGCGGACGGCGGGGCCCGTCCACCGTCGCCTCCTTCCCCGTGGCTCCTCTCTCGCACCCGGCGTCACGGGACATCTACCCTGGCCGGTATGCCGACGCTGATCCTCGTACGCCACGGACGCTCCACCGCCAACACCGCCGGAGTGCTCGCGGGCCGCACCCCCGGGGTCCTGCTCGACGAGCGCGGCACCGAACAGGCCGCCGCCCTGCCCGCCCGACTCGCCGCCCTCGGGCTCGCCGTCGTCGTCAGCAGCCCCCTGGAGCGCTGCCGCCAGACGCTCCAGCCACTGCTGGAGGCCAGCCCCGGGCTGGCCGTGCACACCGAGGAGCGCATCAGCGAGTGCGACTACGGCGACTGGTCGGGGCGCAAGCTCGCCGAGCTGTCCGACGAGCCCCTGATGTCCGTCGTCCAGCAGCACCCCTCCGCCGCCGCCTTCCCCGGCGGCGAGTCGATGCGCGCCATGCAGGCCCGCGCCGTCGACGCCGTACGCGACTGGAACGACCGGGTCACCGCCGAGCACGGCGAGGACGCCACCTACCTCATGTGCTCGCACGGCGACATCATCAAGTCCCTCGTCGCGGACGCCCTCGGCATGCACCTGGACCTCTTCCAGCGCATCCAGGTCGACCCCTGCTCGGTCACCGCCATCCGCTACACGCGGCTGCGCCCCTTCCTCCTGCGCGTCGGGGACACCGGCGACCTCACCCCCCTGGCACCGCGTGAACAGCCCGCCGGAGCTGACGCCGTGTCCACCTCCGCGGGTGACGGCACGTCGGACGCGGCGGTCGGCGGCGGCGGGGGCGCGCCGTGATCTCCGCGGGCAGTAGGGTGGACGCGCCGTAGCGCCGCTATCCGCCCATCGATTCTCAAGGGAGACAGGACGTGTCCCGTCAGGTGTTCCTCTACGACCCACCGGACCGATTCGTGGCCGGTACGGTCGGGTTGCCTGGCCGCCGTACGTTTTTCCTCCAGGCCTCCTCCAAGGGCCGGGTCACCAGCGTCGCCCTGGAGAAGACCCAGGTGGCCGCCCTGGCCGAGCGGATCGACGAACTGCTCGACGAGGTGGTCCGGCGGACCGGCGGCAACTCGCCGGTGCCCGCCGTGGCCCCCACCGACGTCACCGACACCGCCCCCCTGGACGTCCCCGTCGAGGAGGAGTTCCGGGTCGGCACCATGGCCCTGGCCTGGGACGGCGACGAGCAGCGCATGATCGTCGAGGCGCAGGCCCTCGTCGAGCTGGACGCGGACTCCGAGGACGACCTCGCGGAGGCCGAGGAGAAGCTCCTCCAGGACGAGGAGAACGGCCCGCCCATGCTCCGCGTCCGGCTCAGCGGTGCCCAGGCCCGCGCGTTCGCCAAGCGCGCCCTGGACGTCGTCAACGCCGGCCGTCCGCCGTGCCCGCTGTGCAGCCTGCCGCTCGATCCGGAAGGACACGTATGCCCGCGCCAGAACGGATACCGTCGCGGAGCCTGACGGACACCGACCTGACCGCCCTGCTCACCGAGGGCACGCTCACCGTCCTCGGGCAGGTCGGAGGCGCGTCCAACGCGGTGCTGCACTGCTCCGTCGCGTACGAGGGCGAGGAACGCACCTGCGCCTACAAACCGGTCGCGGGCGAGCGGCCGCTCTGGGACTTCCCCGACGGGACGCTGGCGCAGCGGGAGGTCGCGGCGTACGAGATCTCCCGGGCGACCGGCTGGGACCTGGTGCCGCCCACCGTGCTGCGGGAGGGCCCGTACGGGCAGGGCATGTGCCAGCTCTGGATCGACGGGCCCGGGCCCGAGGAGGACACGCCCGAGCTGCTGGCCCTCGTCGAGGGCGACGAGCCGGGCGAGGGCTGGAAGGCCGTGGGCTACGCGGACGTGGGGAACGGGAAGACCGCGCTGCTGGTGCACGCGGACGACCCCCGGCTGCGGCGGCTCGCGGTGCTGGACGCGGTGATCAACAACGGTGACCGCAAGGGCGGCCATCTGCTGCCGGGCCCCGGCGGGCTGCTGTACGGCATCGACCACGGGGTCACCTTCAACGCGGACGACAAGCTGCGCACCCTCCTGTGGGGCTGGGCCGGCGAACCGCTCACCGAGGAGGCGCTGGCGGTGCTCACCCTGCTCGCCGGGGAGCTGGCGGCGGGGGAGCCCCTGGCCACCCGGATGGAGCAACTCATCACGCCCGCCGAACTGGACGCCCTGCGGGCGCGGGTGGCGGGGCTGCTCGACACCAGGGCGCACCCGGAGCCGAGCGGGCAGTGGCCGCCGATTCCCTGGCCGCCCGTGTAGGGAGCGGACCGGAGCGCGGGCGAAAGGTTTTTCCGTACAGTCTTTCGAAGGTTTATCGCAGGAGTGACTCTTCGGACAGGATTCCGGATCCGGTTCGTATCCGGAAGGATCGTCCGGTTACGCTCATGACATGCATGCCTGGCCCGCTTCTGAGGTCCCCGCCCTGCCCGGCAAGGGCCGCGACCTTCGGATCCACGACACCGCGACCGGCGGACGGATCACCCTTGACCCCGGTCCCGTCGCCCGCATCTACGTCTGCGGCATCACGCCGTACGACGCGACCCACATGGGTCATGCGGCGACCTACAACGCGTTCGACCTCGTTCAGCGCGTGTGGCTCGACACCAAGCGGCAGGTCCACTACGTCCAGAACGTGACCGACGTGGACGATCCCCTCCTGGAGCGGGCCGTGCGCGACGGTCAGGACTGGACCGAGCTCGCGGAGCGCGAGACGGCACTCTTCCGCGAGGACATGACCGCCCTGCGGATGCTGCCCCCGCGCCACTACATCGGAGCCGTCGAGGCCATACCCGGCATCGTGCCCCTCGTCGAACGGCTGAGGGAGGCGGGCGCCGCCTACGACCTCGAAGGCGACGTCTACTTCTCCGTCGACGCCGACCCGCACTTCGGCGAGGTCTCCGGCCTCGACGCGGCGGCGATGCGGCTGCTCTCCGCCGAGCGCGGCGGCGACCCCGAGCGCCCCGGCAAGAAGAACCCCCTGGACCCGATGCTCTGGATGGCCGCCCGCCCGGGCGAGCCGAGCTGGGACGGGGCCTCCCTGGGCGAAGGCCGCCCCGGGTGGCACATCGAGTGCGTCGCCATCGCGCTGGACCACCTCGGTATGGGCTTCGACATCCAGGGCGGCGGATCCGACCTGGTCTTCCCGCACCACGAGATGGGCGCCTCGCACGCCCAGGCACTGACCGGCGAGCACCCGTTCGCCAAGGCCTACGTCCACGCCGGCATGGTCGGCCTCGACGGCGAGAAGATGTCCAAGTCCCGCGGCAACCTCGTCTTCGTCTCCACCCTGCGCCGCGAGGGCGTGGACCCGGCGGCCATCCGCCTCGCCCTGCTCTCCCACCACTACCGCGCCGACTGGGAGTGGACCGACCAGGTCCTCACCGACGCCGTCGAGCGCCTCGCCCGCTGGCGCGCCGCGGTCTCCCGCCCCGACGGCCGGTCGGCCGACGCCCTGGTGGAGGAGGTCCGCGAGGCCCTCGCCGACGATCTGGACACCCCCACCGCGCTCGCCGCCGTGGACCGCTGGGCCGAACTCCAGAGCGCGGAGGGCGGTACGGACGAGGGGGCACCCGGCCTCGTCTCCCGTACCGTCGACGCCCTGCTGGGGGTCGCCCTGTAGGACGGAGGGCGGCCCGCCGCCGCCCCGCCCCAACCCATCGGACCGGCCCCGGACTTCGCGGAGAAGCCCGGGGCCGGCCCTTGTCCGCTCCCCGCCCCGGGGCGCCCGAGCCCGGCCCGATCCCACGGAAGGGGCGTCGTACGGCAGGAACTCCCGTACGACGCCCGGACCTTCACGGCACGCTGTGCTCACTCACTCCCCGCCGGAGCTCTCCCCGGACGCCTCGTCAGGGCCCCTGTCCTCGGGGCGCTCCTCGGGCTTCCTGCCCTGGCCCGGCCCCCCGTCCGTGCGTGGCGGCTTCGGCGGGCGGGTGCGGCTGCTCGACGGGTCCCGCAGATAGGTCGTGTCCCCGCTCTCCGTCGCGTGGCCGCCCGGCCCCGGCCCACCGTCACGGCGCCGCAGATACCGCTCGAACTCCCGGGCGATGGCCTCGCCGGACGCCTCGGGCAGCTCCGCGGTGTCCCGTGCTTCCTCCAGCGTCTGGACGTACTCCGCGACCTCGCTGTCCTCGGCGGCCAGCTGGTCCACGCCGAGCTGCCAGGCCCGCGCGTCCTCGGGCAGCTCGCCCAGCGGGATGCGCAGCCCGATCAGGTCCTCCAGCCGGTTGAGCAGGGCCAGCGTCGCCTTCGGGTTCGGCGGCTGCGACACGTAGTGCGGCACCGCCGCCCACAGGCTCACCGCGGGCACCCCGGCATGGGTGCACGCCTCCTGGAGGATGCCGACGATGCCCGTCGGGCCCTCGTACCGGGTCTCCTCCAGCTGCATCGTCCGCGCCAGGTCCGGATCCGAGGTGACCCCGCTCACCGGGACCGGCCGGGTGTGCGGGGTGTCCCCGAGCAACGCGCCCAGGATGACGACCATTTCGACGCCCAGCTCATGGGCGAAGCCCAGGATCTCGTTGCAGAACGAGCGCCAGCGCATCGACGGTTCGATCCCGCGCACCAGGACCAGGTCCCGGGGCTTCTCCCCGCCGACGCGCACCACCGACAGCCGGGTCGTCGGCCAGGTGACCTTGCGCACCCCGTTCTCCAGCCACACCGTGGGCCGGTTGACCTGGAAGTCGTAGTAGTCCTCGGCGTCCAGCGCCGCGAACACCTCGCCCTTCCACTCCCGGTCCAGATGGCCGACCGCTGTGGAGGCGGCGTCACCGGCGTCGTTCCAGCCTTCGAACGCGGCCACCATGACCGGGTCGACCAGCTCGGGTACCGACTCGAGCTCGATCACCCGGGCCTCCTTCCGCTGACTCCATACGTACGGAGCAACCTTACGGCTTCGGGCCCCGGGGACCGCAGCCCGTTTGCACGGCCGGGTGAACCTCGCCAGCAGGAGTGGATCATCGGGCCGAACAGTGCATCGGCCCTGCCCTCCCTCACTGCCGGACGGGGAGGCGCGTGTACGAGGAGGGGGCGGCTCCCGCGTGGAAGCCGCCCCGTCCGCCGTGCCCCGTGGGGAGACTCAGTCCCGGTCGGCCAGCAGCTTCTCGACGCCGTCGCGGACGTCGTCCGTCGCCAGGCCCCGGATGGTCAGCGTGGTCCGGCGGCGCAGTACGTCGTCCGCCGTCTGGGCCCACTCGTGGTCGCGGGCGTAGGCGACCTGGGCCCAGATCTCCGGGGCGTCCGGGTGGACGCGCTCGGCCAGCTCCGGGTTCTCGTTCGCCAGCCGCGCGATGTCGAAGGCGAGCGAGCCGTAGTGCGTGGCCAGGTGCCGGGCGGTGTCGGGCGCCATGCGCGGGCCGGGGGCCGGACCGTCGACGAGCAGCCGGTGGGCGACCGCGTTCGGGTTGGCGATGCCGGGGAGCGGCAGCTTCCGCGGCAGCCGGTTCATCGGCTCCATGTCCTCGGCCAGCGGGTGCCCCGGCAGGGCGGCCAGCTTGTTCATCACCGTACGGCCGATGTGGCGGAAGGTCGTCCACTTGCCGCCGGCGACCGACAGCATCCCGCCGCGGCCCTCGGTGACGACCGTCTCGCGCTTGGCCTTGGACGTGTCGCCCGGACCGCCGGGCAGCACGCGCAGACCGGCGAAGGAGTAGGTGATCAGGTCGCGCGAGAGCTGCTGGTCCTTGATCGAGAACGCCGCCTCGTCGAGGATCTGCGCGGTGTCGGCCTCGGTCACCGAGACGTCCGCCGGGTCCCCCTCGTACTCCTCGTCCGTGGTGCCGAGGAGCAGCATGTCCTCCCACGGCAGCGCGAAGGTGATGCGGTACTTGTCGATCGGGGTGGCCAGCGCCGCCCGCCACGGCCGGGTGCGCTTGAGGACCAGGTGGGCGCCCTTGGAGAGGCGGATGGAGGGGGCCGCGTTCGGGTCCTCCATCTTCCGCAGGTGGTCGACCCACGGGCCGGTCGCGTTCAGCACGAGGCGGGCGGTGACGCCGAACTCCGTACCGTCCACGCCGTCCTTCAGCTCGGCGCCCGTGACCCGGCCCCGGGTGAAGCGCAGGCCCGTGACGGCCGCGTGGTTGAGGACGACCGCGCCCGCGTCGACGGCCGCGCGGACCGTCATCAGCGCCATGCGGGCGTCGTTCATCTGGTCGTCGCCGTAGACCGCGACGGCCTTCAGGTTGTCGGTGCGCAGCTCGGGCACGTCGCGCTGCGCCTTGGCCGGGGAGATCACGTGGCCGACGCCGTCGCCGAAGGCGGAGAGCGCGGAGTAGGCGAAGACGCCCGCGCCGAGCTTGGCCGCGCCGTGCGGGCCGCCCTTGTAGACCGGCAGGTAGAAGGTGAGCGGGTTGGCCAGGTGCGGGGCCACCTCGCGGGAGACCGCGCGGCGCTCGAAGTGGTTCTCCGCGACCAGCTTGACCGCGCCGGTCTGGAGGTAGCGCAGACCGCCGTGGAGCAGCTTGGAGGAGGCGGAGGAGGTGGCGCCGGCGAAGTCACCGGCGTCCACCAGAGCCACCCGCAGCCCGGACTGCGCGGCATGCCAGGCGGTGGAGATGCCCAGGATGCCGCCGCCGATGACCAGGAGGTCGTACGTCGCCCGGGACAGCTGCTCCCGGGTTTCGGCGCGGCTCGGCAGGGAACCGGAGGCCGGGTGCGTTCCGAGGGCGGGAACGCTCTGCAGGGTGGTCATGGAATGCTCCTCGTCAGCTTTCTTCGTCCTCGATCCAGCCCATGGTCCGTTCGACGGCCTTGAGCCAGCTCTTGTACTCGCGGGCACGGGTGTCCGCGTCCATGCGGGGGGTCCACTCGGCGGCCCGGCGCCAGTTGGCGCGCAGCGCGTCGGTGTCCGGCCAGAAGCCGACGGCCAGGCCGGCGGCGTAGGCCGCGCCGAGGCAGGTGGTCTCGGCGACCATGGGGCGCACCACCGGTGCGTCCAGGAAGTCGGCGAGCGTCTGCATCAGCAGGTTGTTGGACGTCATGCCGCCGTCGACCTTGAGCGCGGCCAGCTCGACGCCGGAGTCCTTCGTCATGGCGTCGCTGATCTCGCGGGTCTGCCAGGCGGTGGCCTCCAGGACGGCACGGGCGATGTGCGCCTTGGTGACGTAGCGGGTGAGACCGGCGATCACGCCCCGGGCGTCGGGACGCCAGTAGGGGGCGAACAGTCCGGAGAAGGCGGGCACGAAGTAGGCGCCGCCGTTGTCCTCGACCGAGGAGGCCAGCGTCTCGATCTCGGCGGCCGACTTGATCAGGCCCATCTGGTCGCGCATCCACTGCACCAGCGAACCGGTGACCGCGATGGAGCCCTCCAGGGCGTACACCGGGGGCTTGTCACCGATCTGGTAACCGACGGTGGTGAGCAGCCCGTTGTACGAGTTCACCGGGGTGCCACCGGTGTTCATCAGCATGAAGGTGCCGGTGCCGTAGGTGGACTTGGCCTCGCCCTCGGCGAAGCAGGTCTGGCCGAACAGGGCCGCCTGCTGGTCGCCGAGCGCGGAGGCGACGGGCACGCCGTCGAGGATGCCGCCCTTGGCGTTGCCGTACACCTCGGAGGAGGAGCGGATCTCGGGGAGGACCGCGGCCGGGATGCCGATGGAGTGCAGGATCTTCTCGTCCCACGCCATCGTGTGCAGGTTCATCAGGAGGGTGCGCGAGGCGTTGGTGACGTCGGTGACGTGGACGCCGCCGTCGGTGCCGCCGGTCAGGTTCCAGATGACCCAGGAGTCCATGGTGCCGAAGAGGATGTCGCCGGCCTCGGCGCGCTCGCGCAGCCCCTCGACGTTGTCGAGCAGCCAGCGGACCTTGGGCCCGGCGAAGTACGAGGCGAGCGGCAGCCCGGTCTCGCGGCGGAAGCGGTCCTGGCCGACGTTGCGGCCCAGCTCCTTGCAGAGCGCGTCGGTGCGGGTGTCCTGCCAGACCAGCGCGTTGTGCACCGGCTCACCGGTGTTCTTGTCCCAGAGCAGGGTGGTCTCGCGCTGGTTGGTGATGCCGATCGCCTTGACGTCGGCGGAGGTGATGCCGGCCTTGACGATGGCCCCGGCGACGACCTCCTGCACGTTCTCCCAGATCTCGGTGGCGTCGTGCTCGACCCAGCCCGGCTTGGGGAAGATCTGCTCGTGCTCCTTCTGGTCGACCGAGACGATCCGGCCGTCCTTGTCGAAGACGATGCAGCGGCTGGAGGTGGTGCCCTGGTCGATGGCCGCGATGAACGGCCCGCTGCCGTGGGTGCCGGTGGTGTGTGCGTCGGTCACGGTGTGCTCCCGGAGGTCTGTGAAGTGATAGGGGTTACGGCGCTGGTACCCGGACTCGGGTCCGCGTCCCGGTCTCGGGCTAGGCGAAGGCGAGGTTGTAGAGCCCGCCGGCGAGTGCGCCGCCGATGAGCGGACCCACGATGGGTACCCACGCGTAGCCCCAGTCCGAACCACCCTTGTTCGGCAGCGGCAGCACCGCGTGCACGATGCGCGGTCCGAGGTCGCGGACCGGGTTGATGGCGTAGCCGGTGGGCCCGCCGAGAGAAAGGCCGATACCGACGACCACCAGGGCCGTGATCAGGGCGCCGAGCGTTCCCAGACCGTTGCCGTCGTCGTTGAGGCCCTGGGTGAGGATCGCCAGGACGAGCACGACGGTGGCGATGACCTCGGTGACGACGTTCTGCACACTGTTGCGGATCTCGGGGCCGGTGGAGAAGATCCCGAGCACCGGTCCGGCCTTGGGGGCGGCGGCCTGGTCGACCATGCCCTCGTGGGTGGGCTTCGTCGCGACGACCTCCGGGTCGTTGAGGTGGGCGTGGAACTGCCCGTAGTACACCGCGTAGACCAGTACGGCGCCGATCATCGCGCCGAGCAGCTGGGAGGCGAGGTAGAGGGGCACGTCACCCCACGCGGTGCCGCCCTTGATGGCCAGGCCGAGCGTGACCGCGGGGTTGAGGTGGGCGCCCGAGACACCGCCGGCGAGGTAGGCGCCGGTCAGCACGGCGAAGCCCCACCCGAAGGTGATGGCCAGCCAGCCCGCGTCGCGGGCCTTCGAGTGCTTCAGCGTGACGGCGGCGACGACGCCGGCACCGAGCAGGATGAGTATGGCGGTACCGATGGTCTCGCCGATGAAAATGTCGGAGCTGGACACCCGCGACTCCTTTGTCCTTCGTCCAGGGGAGAGCGGAACACCGGGTCCCTCCGGTGGTCCGCGCCCCAGATGGATGTCCACGCAGCGTGGGCAGCCCACCTGTAAGGGCTTGACCGGCCCTTGGCACTGTCACACCCTAACGCGTATTGCCGTTAGGCGTTCGACAATGCCGACCGTTGAACGGCAGTGTTCCCCCGAGTGAAGGAGGCGTCAAGGGTTCTGTGGCGGAGGACTCGGTGCGCGACGCGATCGTTACCCCACGATGCGCCCGGACGTGCGGACGCGCGAGCGCACGGTTGCGGCAGGGGTGCGACAGGCGTTGCGGAGAGGGTCGAGCGCCCCTCGGAAGCAGCCGGCGCCCAGGTCCCGGCGGCAGGGGGTGCGACAGGCGTTAGGGAGGGGGCCGTCCGCCCCTCAGAAGCGGCCGGCGCCCAGGTCCCGGGAGACCGCCCGGGCGCAGTCCCGGACGGCCGCGATCAGCTCGGGGCGCAGCACGCCCCCCGGCGCCACCCGCTCCACCGCCCCCGTCACGGCCACCGCGCCCACCGGCATCCGGCGCCGGTCGTGGACGGGGGCGGCGACGGCCGCCACGCCCTCCCAGGTCTCCTCGGCGTCGGCGGCCCACCCCTGGGCGCGGATCAGGTCGAGCATCGCCTCGAACTCGTCGGCGGCCGTCACCGTACGGGCGGTGAACGAGCGGCGCTCGGCCTCCATGACCTCGCTGTGCGCCACCGGGTCGTACGCGGACAGCACCTTGCCCAGCGCCGTGGAGTGCAGTGGCTGCATCGCCCCGACCTCCAGCACCTGGCGGCTGTCGTCGGGCCGGAAGACGTGGTGGACGATGAGCACGCCGTGCTGGTGGAGCACGCCCAGATGGACGCTCTCGCCGCTGGAGCGGGCCAGGTCGTCCGTCCAGACCAGGGCCCGGGCCCGCAGCTCGTGGACGTCCAGATAGCTGTTGCCCAGCCGCAGCAGCTCGGCGCCGAGCTGGTAGCGGCCCGAGGTGGCGTCCTGTTCGACGAACCCCTCCAGCTGGAGCGTGCGGAGGATCCCGTGGGCGGTGCCCTTGGCCAGTCCCAGGGAGGAGGCGATGTCGGACAGCCCGAGCCGCCGCTCGCCGCCCGCCAGCAGACGCAGCATCGCGGCCGCTCGCTCCAGCGACTGGATGTTCTTGGCCATCGCGCCGTACTCCTCCACCTCGGTTCGACAATGCTGAACACTATCGGTCGATGCCGACCTGTGCTGGACTCCCGGGGAAAGTCTCCTCCTGCCGTCCGGCCGCTCCGCACCCGCACAGCATGCAGTCCGCCCCATGGACGGGCCGACCGCGCTGCGGGGTGTCCGGCTAGGCTGGCGTGGTGCGCCTTCCCCGAGAAGGACGCAAAGCCGACAGCCGTCGCATCCCTGGGAGATCATCCATGGCCTCGTTGCCGACACCCGCCCCCGACAGCCGGACCCGCGCACAGGCCCTGCGCGAAGCGCTCGCCACCCGGGTGGTGGTGGCCGACGGAGCGATGGGCACCATGCTCCAGGCGCAGGACCCGACGCTGGAGGACTTCGAGAACCTCGAAGGCTGCAACGAGATCCTCAACATCACCCGTCCCGACATCGTGCGCTCGGTCCACGAGGAGTACTTCGAGGTCGGCGTCGACTGCGTCGAGACCAACACCTTCGGCGCCAACCACTCCGCCGCCAACGAGTACGAGATCGCCCACCGGATCCACGAGCTGTCCGAGTCCGGCGCCCGCATCGCCCGCGAGGTCGCCGACGAGTTCGCCGCCAGGGACGGCCGCCAGCGCTGGGTCCTGGGCTCGATCGGGCCCGGCACCAAGCTGCCCTCCCTCGGCCACATCACGTACGACGTCCTGCGCGACGGCTACCAGCGCAACGCCGAGGGCCTCCTCGCGGGCGGCTCGGACGCCCTGATCGTCGAGACCACCCAGGACCTCCTCCAGACCAAGGCCAGCATCATCGGCGCCCGCCGGGCCATGGACGCCCTCGGCATCGACGTGCCCCTGATCTGCTCCCTCGCCTTCGAGACCACCGGCGTCATGCTGCTCGGCTCCGAGATCGGCGCCGCCCTGACCGCCCTGGAGCCGCTCGGCATCGACCTGATCGGGCTGAACTGCTCGACCGGCCCGGACGAGATGAGCGAGCACCTGCGCTACCTCGCCCGCCACTCCCGTACGCCCCTGATGTGCATGCCCAACGCCGGTCTGCCCGTCCTCACCAAGGACGGCGCGCACTTCCCGCTCGGCCCCGACGGCCTCGCGGACTCCCAGGAGCTGTTCGTCCGCGACTACGGCCTCTCCCTGATCGGAGGCTGCTGCGGTACGACCCCGGCCCATATGAAGGCCGTCGTGGAGCGTGCCCACGGGCTCACCCCGCCCGAGCGCGAGCCGCGCCCCGAGCCCGGCGCCGCCTCGCTCTACCAGCACGTCCCCTTCCGCCAGGACACCGCCTACCTCGCGATCGGGGAGCGCACCAACGCCAACGGCTCCAAGAAGTTCCGCGAAGCCATGCTGGAGGCCCGCTGGGACGACTGCGTGGAGATGGCCCGCGACCAGATCCGCGAGGGCGCCCACATGCTCGACCTCTGCGTCGACTACGTGGGCCGTGACGGCGTCGCCGACATGACCGAGCTGGCCGGACGCTTCGCCACCGCCTCCACCCTGCCGATCGTGCTGGACTCCACCGAGCTGGACGTCCTGCGCGCCGGACTGGAGCAGCTCGGCGGCCGGGCCGTGCTGAACTCGGTCAACTACGAGGACGGCGACGGCCCCGACTCCCGGTTCGCTCAGGTCAGCGCCCTGGCCGCCGAGCACGGCGCCGCCCTGATCGCGCTGACGATCGACGAGGAGGGCCAGGCCCGCACCGTCGAGCACAAGGTCGCCATCGCGGAGCGGCTGATCGCGGACCTCACCACCAACTGGGGCATCCGCGAGTCCGACATCCTCATCGACACCCTGACCTTCACCATCTGCACCGGCCAGGAGGAGTCCCGGGGCGACGGCATCGCCACCATCGGGGCCATCCGCGAGCTGAAGAAGCGCCACCCGGACGTCCAGACCACGCTGGGCCTCTCCAACATCTCCTTCGGCCTCAACCCGGCGGCCCGGGTCGTGCTGAACTCCGTCTTCCTCGACGAGTGCGTCAAGGCGGGCCTGGACTCCGCGATCGTCCACGCCTCCAAGATCCTGCCCATCGCCCGGCTGGAGGAGGAGCAGGTCAAGGTCGCCCTCGACCTGATCTACGACCGCCGTGCCGAGGGCTACGACCCCCTCCAGAAGCTCATGGAGCTGTTCGAGGGCGTCAACATGAAGTCGATGAAGGCGGGCAAGGCCGAGGAGCTGATGGCCCTCCCGCTGGACGAGCGGCTCCAGCGCCGCATCATCGACGGCGAGAAGAACGGCCTGGAGGCCGACCTCGACGAGGCCCTCCAGGACACCCCCGCCCTGGACATCGTCAACAACACCCTCCTGGAGGGCATGAAGGTCGTCGGTGAGCTGTTCGGCTCCGGCCAGATGCAGCTGCCGTTCGTCCTCCAGTCCGCCGAGGTCATGAAGAGCGCGGTGGCCCACCTGGAGCCGCACATGGAGAAGTCCGACGACGAGGGCAAGGGCACGATCGTGCTCGCCACCGTCCGCGGCGACGTCCACGACATCGGCAAGAACCTCGTCGACATCATCCTCTCCAACAACGGCTACAACGTCGTCAACCTCGGCATCAAGCAGCCCGTCTCCGCGATCCTGGAGGCCGCCGAGGAGCACCGCGCCGACGTCATCGGCATGTCGGGCCTCCTGGTGAAGTCCACCGTGATCATGAAGGAGAACCTCCAGGAGCTCAACCAGCGCAAGATGGCCGCCGACTTCCCGGTCATCCTCGGCGGTGCCGCGCTGACCAGGGCCTACGTCGAGCAGGACCTGCACGAGATCTACGAGGGCGAGGTCCGCTACGCCCGCGACGCCTTCGAGGGGCTGCGCCTCATGGACGCGCTCATCGGCGTCAAGCGCGGCGTGCCGGGGGCGGCCCTGCCCGAGCTGAAGCAGCGCCGGGTCCCCAAGAAGGCCACTGCCGCTCTGGAGGTCGAGGAGCCCGAGGGCTCGGTGCGCTCCGACGTCTCCACCACCAACCCCGTCCCCGAGCCGCCGTTCTGGGGCACCCGGGTCATCAAGGGCATCCCGCTCAAGGAGTACGCCTCCTGGCTCGACGAGGGCGCCCTGTTCAAGGGGCAGTGGGGCCTGAAGCAGGCCAGGACCGGTGACGGACCGACGTACGAGGAGCTGGTGGAGACCGAGGGCCGCCCGCGCCTGCGCGGCTGGCTCGACCACCTCCAGTCCAACAACCTCCTGGAAGCGGCCGTCGTCTACGGCTACTTCCCCTGCGTCTCCAAGGGCGAGGACCTGATCCTCCTCCACGAGGACGGCTCCGAGCGCACCCGCTTCACCTTCCCGCGCCAGCGCCGCGGCCGCCGCCTCTGCCTCGCGGACTTCTTCCGCCCCGAGGAGTCCGGCGAGAGGGACGTCATCGGCCTCCAGGTCGTCACCGTCGGCTCCCGGATCGGTGAGGCGACCGCCGAGCTGTTCGCCGCCGACTCCTACCGCGACTACCTGGAACTGCACGGCCTCTCCGTCCAGCTCGCCGAGGCCCTCGCGGAGTACTGGCACGCCCGCGTCCGCGGCGAGCTGGGCTTCGGCGGCGAGGACCCGGCCGAGGTGGAGGACATGTTCGCGCTGAAGTACCGGGGCGCGCGGTTCTCGCTCGGCTACGGGGCCTGCCCCGACCTGGAGGACCGAGCCAAGATCGCCGATCTCCTGCGGCCGGAGCGGATCGGGGTGGAGC
This sequence comes from Streptomyces sp. NPDC043746, assembly GCF_056436485.1. Taxonomy (NCBI): domain Bacteria; kingdom Bacillati; phylum Actinomycetota; class Actinomycetes; order Kitasatosporales; family Streptomycetaceae; genus Streptomyces; species Streptomyces sp. NPDC043746. The sequence continues at coordinate 165,201 of NZ_JBWKCM010000001.1, forward strand.
TGTCCGAGGAGTTCCAGCTCCACCCGGAGCAGTCCACCGACGCCCTCGTCATCCACCACCCCGAGGCGAAGTACTTCAACGCACGGTAACCGCCCGGTCCCGCCTCGGCCCCGCGTCGTTCGCGCACCGTAGCCGGACAGGTCGTACACTGGTCGGTCCAGTGCAGGCCGGTCGCCCTCCCCCTTCCGGGGATGGCGGCCGGCCTTCTCGTCCCTTACGGAAGGTGTGCCGGATGACCAGTACGGTCCCCGCGTCCTTGACCCGCACGGCCGGAGGCGCCGCCCTGCAGGCGGTCCTTCTCGACATGGACGGAACCCTGGTCGATACCGAGGGCTTCTGGTGGGACGTCGAGAAGGAGGTCTTCGCCGGCCTCGGGCACCGGCTGGACGAGGCCTGGCGCGATGTCGTCGTCGGCGGACCGATGACCCGCAGCGCCGGCTACCTCATCGACGTGACCGGCGCCGACATCGCGCTGGACGAGCTGACCGTGCTGCTGAACGACGGCTTCGAGAAGCGGATCGTGCGCGGGGTGCCGCTGATGCCGGGCGCCGAACGGCTGCTCGCGGAGCTGTCCGCGGCCAGGATCCCCACCGCGCTCGTCTCCGCCTCGCACCGCCGGATCATCGACCGGGTGCTGGACTCGGTCGGCCACCACCACTTCGCCCTGACGGTCGCCGGGGACGAGGTCACCCGGACCAAGCCGCACCCCGAGCCCTATCTCACCGCCGCCGCGGGCTTCGGCGCCGACCCCTGGCGCTGTGCCGTCATCGAGGACACCGCGACCGGCGTGGCCGCCGCCGAGGCCGCCGGGTGCCGGGTGGTCGCCGTCCCCTCCGTGGCCCCCATCGCCCCCGCCGCCGGCCGGGTCGTCGTCGGGTCTCTCGAAGAGGTCGACCTGCCCTTCCTGCGGAGGCTGATCACCCCCACGGGCTGAGCGATGGCGCTGAACGTTGCGTGTTGAACGTTCCGTGTGCGTTCCGGCACCTTTCCATGGACGTGAATCAGCCATGGGCGGGAAATGTGAAGAGGTCGGACGGGTGAGCTTCCTCACCTGTGAGGTGCCGGTGGGCCGTCATCATCGGATGATCTGTCCGTAATGCTGATCAAATATCGCCCCCCTCGGGCGCCGGAGGGGGGCCGGCCGCTCCGCGCGCGGTCGGCGCGACCACCGGCGGCTACTAACTTTGATTCCTCACCCACCGTGATGAGGGAGAACGCCCGTATGAACCGCAAGACCCTGGTGCTGCCGGCCGTCGTCGGCCTGCTCGCCCCCGTGCTCGCCGCCTGCGGCAGCACGGACAGCGGCGCCGGTGGCGAAGGCGCCATCGTCGTCGGCACCACGGACCAGCTCGTGGCCTCCGAGGAGAACCCCGCTCCTCTCGACCCGGCCATCGGGTACGAGGCAGGCGTCTGGAACGTCCTGCGGCAGACCGTGCAGACCCTGACCAGCGTCCCCGTCGGCGGCGGTGCGCCGATCCCCGAGGCCGCCCAGAGCTGCACCTTCACCGACACCGCCAACGAGAGCTACCGCTGCACCCTGCGGCCCGGCCTGAAGTTCGCGGACGGCACCCCCGTCACCGCCGAGGATGTGAAGTACTCCATCCAGCGGGTCATCGACATCGACTCCGACAGCGGGCCGGTCGGGCTCCTCGCCAACATCGACATGATCGAGACGAAGGGCGACGACCAGGTGGTCTTCCACCTGAACACGCCCGACGCCACCTTCCCGTACAAGCTCGCCACCCCCGCCGCCGGCATCGTCCCCAAGGCGAAGTACCCGGCGAAGGAGGCGCGCACCGGCTTCCAGGTCGACGGTTCGGGGCCGTACACCATGAAGCCGCAGACCGAGGACGGCCGGATCACCCGGATCGTCTTCACCAAGAACCCCTCGTACAAGGGCGAGCTGAAGGTCCTCAACGAGAAGGTCGTGATGGACCTCTTCCCCGGTGCCGAGGCCATGGGCAGGGCGCTGGAGGAGAAGAAGATCCACATGATGACCCGGGCCATGTCCCCGGAGCAGGCCGGCGAGATGCTGGTGAACCCGAAGAAGGGCATCGAGCTGACCGAGATGCCCGGTCTCGCCATCAGCTACCTCGGCTTCAACACCAAGGACCCGGTGGTCAACAAGGCCGTACGACAGGCCATGGCGCAGATCATCGACCGGGGCGAGATCGCGGGCAAGGTGTACGGCACCACCGCCGAGCCGCTCTACTCGCTGATCCCCTCCAGCATCACCGGCCACACCAACGCCTTCTTCAACAAGTACGGCGAGCCCAGCACCGCCAAGGCCGCCGAGACCCTGGAGAAGGCCGGCGTCAAGACGCCGGTGAAGTTCACCCTGCACTACACCGACGACCACTACGGCTCCGCCACCGCCAAGGAGTTCAAGGCGCTCCAGCAGCAGCTCAACCGCTCGGGCCTCTTCAACGTCGACGTCCAGGGCAAGGAGTGGTCGAAGTACCGCCCCGAGCAGAAGCGCGGCGACTACGCGGCCTACGGCATGGGCTGGTTCCCCGACTTCCCGGACCCGGACAACTACACCGCCCCGTTCCTGGACAAGAACAACTTCCTCAACTCCCCCTACCAGTCGAAGGAAGCGCAGAACGTCCTGATCCCCCAGTCGCGCCGCCAGGCCGACCGCAGCGCGGCCGCGACGACCTACGAGAAGCTCCAGGACATCGTCGCCACCGACGTCCCCGTCCTGCCGATCTGGCAGGGCAAGCAGTACGTGGCCTCCCGCAGCGGGGTCGCGGGCGTCGAGCGGTCCATCAGCGCCACCGCCGAACTCCAGCTCTGGGAGCTGCACAAGACCGCCTGACCACAGGCCGGGAACCCGAAAGCCGTCCGGCCCGCCCCGACATCAGCGGGAGCGGGCCGGACGGCCGCGTTCACGGCTGCGTCTCAGGGGGCTCACTGGGCGCCCGGACGCACCAGCCCGCTCTCGTACGCGTACACCGCGGCCTGCACGCGGTCGCGCAGGCCCAGCTTGGTCAGCACATGGCCCACATGCGTCTTGACCGTCGTCTCGCTGACGAACAGGTCCGCGGCGATCTCCGCGTTGGACAGGCCCCGCGCCACCAGCTTCAGGACCTCCACCTCACGGTCCGTCAGCGTGTGCAGGGCGTCCGGCACCGGGTCCTCGCCCGAGGGCAGATGGTCCGCGTACTTGTCGAGCAGCCGCCGCGTGATGCTCGGGGCGAGCATCGCCTCGCCCGCCGCCACCACCCGGATCGCCTGCACCAGCTCGGCCGCCGGGGCGTCCTTCAGCAGGAAACCGCTGGCCCCCGCCCGCAACGCCTCCACCACGTACTCGTCGAGATCGAACGTGGTCAGCACCAGAACCTTCGCCGGACCGTCCTTGCCGGGACCGGTGATCTGGCGGGTCGCCTCCACCCCGTCCATCCGCGGCATCCGGATGTCCATCAGCACCACGTCGGGCTGCAGCGCCCGCACCTGGTCGATGGCCTGCAGGCCGTCACCGGCCTCACCGACCACCGCGAGATCGCCCTCGGCCTCCAGAATCATCCGGAAACCGGTGCGCAGCAGCGGCTGGTCGTCGACCAGTAGGACGCGGATCGCCACGAAAACTCCTTACAGGCCCTCAAGAGCCACGGGTCGGCCGGCCTCGGCCCGGACGGGCCCCATTCTGCCCTGGTCACCCTCGCCCGGCTCCGCCGGGCGGACCGACAGCGGATAGACCGGGGGAGTCCCACCGAACTCCGGACAGACCGCCTGGTGGTCGCACCAGCCGCACAGCTTCGTCGGGCGCGGCCTCCAGTCACCGGTCTCCGTCGCCAGCGAGATCGCCTCCCACAGCGCCAGCAGCTTCCGCTCCACCCGCTCCAGGTCCGCCACCACCGGGTCGTACGTCAGCACGTCGCCGCTGCCCAGATAGACCAGCTGGAGCCGGCGCGGCACGATCCCCTTCAGCCGCCAGATCACCAGCGCGTAGAACTTCATCTGGAACAGTGGGCCCTCGGCATACTCCGGCCGCGGCGCCTTCCCCGTCTTGTAGTCGACGATCCGCACCTCACCGGTGGGCGCCACATCGATCCGGTCGATCACCCCGCGCAGCCGCAGCCCCGACTCCAGCTCCGTCTCGACGGACATCTCCCGCTCCGCCGGCTCCAGACGCGTCGGGTCCTCCAGCGAGAACCACCGCTCCACCAGCCGCTCCGCCTCGCCCAGCCAGCGCGCCAGCCGCTCGCCCCCGGCATCGTCCGCGAACAGCTCGCCCAGCTCCGGCCGCGCCTCCAGGAGCCGGTCCCACTGGCCGGGCACCAGCGCCCGAGCCCGTGGCGCCGTACGGTCTGCCGCCGGGGCGTCGAACAGCCGCTCCAGCACCGCATGGACCAGCGTGCCGCGGGTAGCCGCCTCGCTGGGCTTCTCCGGCAGTTTGTCGATGACCCGGAAGCGGTAGAGCAGAGGGCACTGCATGAAATCGCTCGCGCGCGACGGCGACAGGGACGAAGGCGGCTGCGGGGGCCGGGGCACGGAGGTCATGTCTCAAGACCCTACGGCCCGCCACCGACAGTCAGCGGCATACCATCGACGGCAGGCCCTCGCGGACAGCATCAGCGTGGCGCGGGCCACACACCGAACCGAAGGGACCACGTGGACAAGAGCGGCGACAGCGGGCGGCCGCAGTCCGGCGCAGGGGGAACCGACCCCGGCGCCGCCCCCGGCGGCGAGCAGCCCAGACGCCCCGCCGAGCCCGGTGGCGGCCTGCTCATGGGCCGCCCCTTCGGGGTGCCCGTCTACGTGGCGCCCAGCTGGTTCGTCGTCGCCGCGCTGATCACCTGGGTCTTCGGCGGCCAGCTCGACCGGGTCCTGCCCGAGCTGGGCGGTGCCCGCTATCTCGTCGCCCTCTTCTTCGCGATCGCCTTCTACGCCTCCGTGCTCGTCCACGAACTGGCCCACACGGTCGCCGCCCTGCACTACAAGCTGCCCGTGCGCCGCATCCAGCTCCAGTTCTTCGGTGGCGTCTCCGAGATCGAGAAGGAGACCGAGACACCCGGCCGCGAGTTCGTCCTCGCCTTCGTCGGCCCCCTCCTCTCCCTCGCCCTCGGCGGGGTCTTCTACGGAGCGATGCAGCTCGTCGAGCCCGGCACCGTGCCCGGCGTCCTGCTCGCCGGGCTGATGATCTCCAACCTCATCGTGGCCGCCTTCAACCTGCTCCCGGGCCTGCCCCTCGACGGCGGCCGGATGCTCCGCGCCGTCGTCTGGAAGATCACCGGCAACCCCATGAGCGGCACCGTCGCCGCCGCCTGGGTCGGCCGGGGCCTCGCCGTCACCGTCCTCATCGGACTGCCGCTGCTCACCCACACCGGGGTCCTCGGCAGCGCCAACCAGAAGATCGGCGGGGTGGAGACCGTCATGGACGCGCTGCTCGCCGCGATCCTGGCCGGCATCATCTGGACCGGCGCCGGGAACAGCCTGCGCATGGCCCGCCTCCGCGAGCACCTGCCCGACCTCCGCGCCCGCACCCTCACTCGCCGAGCCGTCCCCGTCGAGTCCGCCACCCCCCTCTCCGAGGCGCTGCGCCGGGCCAACGAGGCGGGCGCCCGCGCGCTCGTCGTCGTCGACGGCCAGGGCAACCCCAAGGGCGTCGTCCGCGAGGCCGCCATCGCCGGCGTCCCCGAGCACCGCCGCCCCTGGGTCGCCGTCAGCGGCCTCGCCCAGGACCTCACCGAGGGAATGAGGGTCCCCGCCGAACTGGCCGGCGAAGCCCTCCTGGACCGGCTCAAGGCCACCCCCGCCACCGAGTACCTGGTCGTCGAGGAGACCGGCCAGATCTACGGCGTCCTCTCCACCGCCGACGTCGAGCGCGCCTTCGTCAAGGCCATGGCCCGCCCCGAGTCCTGAAGGCCCCGGAAGAGGGCCCTCGAAACACCGGTACGCTGGTCACATGTCTGAACCGACCGGTGCCGCCCGCCGACGTGGGCCCTTCAAGGTCGGGGACCAGGTACAGCTCACCGACCCCAAGGGACGCCACTACACCTTCACGCTCGAAGCCGGGAAGAGCTTCCACACCCACAAGGGTTCTTTCCAGCACGACGAGCTGATCGGTGCTCCCGAGGGCAGTGTTGTCCGCACCACGGGAAACGTCGCCTACCTCGCGCTGCGCCCCCTGCTCCCCGACTACGTCCTCTCCATGCCCCGCGGCGCCGCCGTGGTCTACCCCAAGGACGCGGGCCAGATCCTGGCCTTCGCGGACATCTTCCCCGGCGCCCGCGTCGTGGAGGCCGGGGTCGGCTCCGGCGCGCTCTCCACCTTCCTGCTGCGGGCCATCGGCGAGCAGGGCATGCTGCACTCCTACGAGCGCCGTGAGGACTTCGCGGAGATCGCCCAGCAGAACGTCGAGCGCTACTTCGGCTCGCCGCACCCCGCCTGGCAGCTGACCGTCGGAGACCTCCAGGACAACCTCTCCGACACCGACGTCGACCGCGTCGTGCTGGACATGCTCGCCCCCTGGGAATGCCTGGAGGCCGTCTCCAAGGCCCTGGTGCCCGGCGGCATCCTCTGCGCCTACGTGGCCACCACCACCCAGCTCTCGCGCACCGTGGAGTCCATCCGCGAGATCGGCTGCTTCGCCGAACCGCAGCCCTGGGAGTCGATGATCCGCAACTGGCACGTCGAGGGCCTGGCCGTCCGCCCCGACCACCGGATGATCGGCCACACCGGATTCCTGGTCACCGCCCGCCGGCTCGCGGACGGCGTGGAGCCGCCGCTGCGCCGCCGCCGTCCTTCCAAGGGCGCCTACGGCGAGGACTACGAGGGACCGGGCAGCCAGAGCCGCGGAGGCTCCGCCGCCGACCGCGGCTGACCCGCCCAACGAACCGGGGGGGGGGGGGGGGGGGGGGGGGGGGGGGGGGGGGGGGGGGAGCAGGGGGGGGGGGGGGGGGGGGGGGGGGGGGGTGCACTCTGGGGGGGGCCGGCGCCCCCCCCCCCCCCCTCCCTCCCCCCCCCTCCCCCCCCCCCCCCCCCCCCCCCCCCCCCCCCCCCCCCCCCCCCCCCCCCCCCCCCCCCCCCTCCCCCCTCCCCCCCCCCCCCCCCCCCCCCCCCCCCCCCCCGCCTTCCCGTTGCCGCCGGAACGCGCCCCGGCGGTGGAACCGGAGCACACCCCGCCGTTCCCCCGGCGTGTGAGGTGTGGCACGATGCTGGCCACCCCTCGGGGGTGCCCCGCCCCCTCCCGGGCTCCCAGGAACCACATGGAGAGACACCGCGTGCAGACCTCCGCGCTCCCGGACCTCGCGCACACCGTCACGAAGCCGGTCCACTGGCTCGCCACGGCCGCGGCCATGGCCGCCGTCGTCGCCCTGGCCGGGCTGCTCCAGCCCCGTACGGCGACCGCCACCGCCACGGCCCCCGAGAAGCGGACCGCCACGCCCGTGGCCGCCCCGGACCCGGCGGATGTGGCCTTCCCCCTGGAGTGCGGCGGGGCCGGGACCACGGTGGCCAAGCAGGCCCCCGGGGACCTCGACGGGGACGGGCGGCCGGAGACGGTGGCCGTGGTGCACTGCGACGCGGGCTCGGGGACGCCACCGAGCGGCGTCTACGTCCTGACCCAGGGGAGCGGGGCAGCGCCGAGGGTCGTGGCGACCCTGGTGGACCCCGCGGACAGGAAGACCGTCACGGACTTCGCCGTACGGGAGGGACGCGTCTTCGCCACCCTGCTCGGCTACTCCTCGCTGGAGGTCCCCCGCTGCTGCCCCGACCAGGAGGAACAGGCCTCCTGGCGGTACCAGGGCAAGGCCTTCGTGCGCACGACCGCGGACCTCGCGCGCGCCGTGTGACCGTACGGGCGGCCGTGTGACCGTGCGACGGGGGACCGTAGGGCTCAGGCCGTCACCGTACGGATCAGGCCGCGTCCGGTCCGTACACCTCGACGCTGTCCTTCACCCGCCGGACATGGATGCAGTCCCCGGGGCACTCCTTGGCCGAATCGACCACGTCCTGGAGGAGCGTCAGCGGCACCGGGGTGGTGGCGCCGGGGGCCTGCAGCAGCTCGTCCTCGGCGCTCTTCACATACGCCAGGCCGTCGATGTCCAGCTCGAAGACCTCCGGCGCGTACTGCGCGCAGATGCCGTCGCCCGTACAGAGGTCCTGGTCGATCCAGACCTCCAGGTCCTGCGCGTCACCGTCGCCCGGCGCGTCCTGCTGCACGGTCATGTGTCCTGCCGTTCCTGCGTATCCGAACCCATGGGAGCCAGCCCTGACGGGTGTTGAACGGTTCGACGATACAACCGGCGGCTTTCCGACGCCGAAGGGTGGGTATTCCCTTGACGTGAGGGAGAGCGCAAGGGTGAAGATCGGACACACCCCGCAGTCTTTGTGATCTAGGGGTTTCAATCACCACCAGCCCAGGTAGGGTCAGGAAGCGTCCAGCTCCCCATGGAGGAGGTGAGGACCGTGGCAGCCCACGACGACGACATCAACCGCGGCATCCGGCCCGCGCGCGGGTCCGAGGACCCAGCCGGCCAGGTTGCCTATCTCGAGCAGGAAATCGCCGTCCTGCGACGCAAGCTCGCCGACTCTCCGCGGCATACGAGGATTCTCGAAGAGCGGATCGTCGAGTTGCAGACGAATCTGGCAGGCGTGTCCGCACAGAACGAGCGGCTCGCCAACACGCTCCGCGAGGCGCGCGACCAGATCGTGGCCCTCAAGGAGGAGGTCGACCGGCTGGCCCAGCCGCCGGCCGGCTTCGGTGTCTTCCTGCAGGCCAACGAGGACGGCACCTGCGACATCTTCACCGGGGGCCGCAAGCTCCGGGTGAACGTGTCTCCCAGCGTCGAGCTGGAGGACCTCCGGCGCGGCCAGGAGGTCATGCTCAACGAAGCGCTCAACGTGGTCGAGGCCATGGAGTTCGAGCGGGCCGGGGACATCGTCACCCTCAAGGAGATCCTGGAGGACGGCGAGCGGGCCCTGGTGGTCGGGCACACCGACGAGGAGAGGGTGGTGCGGCTCGCGGAGCCGCTGCTGGACATCACCATCCGCGCCGGTGACGCCCTGCTGCTCGACTCCCGGTCCGGTTACGTCTACGAGGTGGTCCCCAAGAGCGAGGTCGAGGAGCTCGTCCTCGAAGAGGTCCCGGACATCGACTACGACAAGATCGGTGGCCTGGGCGACCAGATCGAGCTGATCCGCGACGCGGTCGAGCTGCCCTACCTCCACCCCGACCTCTTCAAGGAGCACGAACTGCGACCGCCGAAGGGCATCCTGCTCTACGGCCCGCCCGGCTGCGGCAAGACGCTCATCGCCAAGGCCGTCGCCAATTCGCTCGCCAAGAAGGTCGCCGAGGTGACCGGGCAGCCCGCGGGGAAGAGCTACTTCCTCAATATCAAGGGCCCCGAGCTGCTCAACAAGTACGTCGGTGAGACCGAGCGCCACATCCGCCTGGTCTTCCAGCGTGCCCGGGAGAAGGCGAGCGAGGGCACGCCCGTCATCGTCTTCTTCGACGAGATGGAGTCCCTCTTCCGCACCCGCGGCAGCGGCGTCAGCTCGGACGTGGAGAACACCATCGTCCCGCAGCTGCTCGCCGAGATCGACGGTGTGGAGGGCCTGGAGAACGTCATCGTCATCGGCGCCTCCAACCGCGAGGACATGATCGACCCGGCCATCCTGCGCCCCGGCCGACTCGATGTGAAGATCAAGATCGAGCGTCCGGACGCCGAGGCCGCGAAGGACATCTTCGCGAAGTACCTCACCCCGTCGCTGCCGCTGCACGCGGACGACCTCTCCGAGCACACCGGCTCGCGCGAGGCCGCCGCCCACGCCATGATCCAGTCGGTCGTGGAGCGGATGTACACGGAGTCCGAGGAGAACCGCTTCCTCGAGGTGACGTACGCCAACGGCGACAAGGAAGTCCTCTACTTCAAGGACTTCAACTCCGGTGCGATGATTCAGAACATCGTCGACCGGGCAAAGAAAATGGCCATCAAGGCATTCCTGGAACACGGCCAGAAGGGGCTGCGGGTCGCTCATCTCCTGCAGGCCTGCGTGGACGAGTTCAAGGAGAACGAGGACCTGCCCAACACGACCAACCCGGACGACTGGGCCAGGATTTCCGGCAAGAAGGGTGAGCGGATCGTCTTCATCCGCACACTGGTCACCGGAAAGCAGGGCGCGGACACCGGTCGCTCCATCGACACGGTGGCCAATACCGGCCAGTACCTGTAATACGCCGACCGGCTGCGGATGCCTGGAGAGGCATCCGCAGCCGGTCGCTTTCCCCCCGTTCCGGCCATGCCGGAGCAATGTCGCAATTGATCTCCCCACCGGCGCAGAGGCGCTCTAGGCTCTGCGGTACCGCCGAGTCGCGCAGTGCGGTCACGGGCACCGCATACGCACCGGACAAGCAGCGGTACTTGAGCGTCGCGCCCGGACGGGCCGACGCCGGGCAAGGAGGGCCGCATGACCGTACGGCGAGTGATGGGCATCGAGACGGAGTACGGGATCTCCGTCCCCGGTCACCCCAACGCCAATGCCATGCTCACCTCGTCCCAGATCGTCAACGCGTACGCGGCGGCGATGCACCGGGCGCGACGCGCCCGCTGGGACTTCGAGGAGGAGAATCCGCTGCGTGACGCGCGAGGCTTCGACCTCGCCCGTGAGACCGCCGACTCCAGCCAGCTCACCGACGAGGACATCGGCCTGGCCAATGTGATCCTCACCAACGGTGCCCGGCTCTACGTCGACCACGCGCACCCCGAATACAGCTCACCGGAGATCACCAACCCGCTCGACGCGGTCCTCTGGGACAAGGCCGGCGAACGGATCATGGCGGAGGCCGCCGAGCGGGCCGCCGCCATCCCCGGTGCCCAGCCGATCCACCTCTACAAGAACAACACCGACAACAAAGGCGCCTCCTACGGCACGCACGAGAACTACCTGATGAAGCGGGAGACCCCGTTCTCGGACATCGTGCGCCATCTGACGCCCTTCTTCGTCTCCCGCCAGGTCGTCACCGGCGCCGGACGGGTCGGCATCGGCCAGGACGGCCAGGAGCACGGCTTCCAGATCAGCCAGCGCGCCGACTACTTCGAGGTCGAGGTCGGGCTGGAGACCACGCTCAAGCGCCCCATCATCAACACCCGGGACGAGCCCCACTCCGACGCGGAGAAGTACCGCCGGCTCCATGTGATCATCGGCGACGCCAACCTCTCGGAGGTCTCGACCTATCTGAAGCTCGGCACCACATCCCTGGTGCTGTCCATGATCGAGGACGCCTTCATCACCGTCGACCTCGCCGTCGACCAGCCCGTCCGCACACTCCACCAGGTCTCGCACGACCCGGACCTCCACCACCTGATCACGCTCCGCAGCGGCCGGACACTCACCGCTGTGCAGCTCCAGATGGAGTACTTCGAGCTGGCGCGCAAATACGTCGACGAGCGGTACGGCACCGACGCCGACGAGCAGACCAAGGACATCCTGACCCGGTGGGAGGACACCCTCAACCGGCTGGAGACCGACCCGATGAGCCTGGCGGGGGAGCTGGACTGGATCGCCAAGCGGCAGCTGATGGAGGGCTACCGCCGCCGCGACTCGCTGGACTGGGACGCCCCCCGACTGCACCTCGTCGACCTCCAGTACGCGGACGTACGGCCGGACAAGGGCCTCTACAACCGTCTGGCGGCCCGGGGCCGGATGAAGCGCCTCCTGGACGAGGACGACGTCACCAGGGCCCGTACGAAGCCTCCGGAGGACACCCGGGCGTACTTCCGGGGCCGCTGCCTGGAGCAGTACGCCGACGACGTGGCGGCCGCCTCCTGGGACTCGGTCATCTTCGACCTGCCGGACCGCGACTCGCTCCAGCGCGTGCCCACGCTGGAGCCGCTGCGGGGGACCCGGGAGCACGTCGAAGGCCTGCTCGACCGCTGTCGTACGGCGGACGAGCTGGTCCGGGTGCTCTCGGGCGGCTGAAAGGTGTCCGGGAGGGGAATCAATGAACCATGGCCCGGACGTTCAACAACTACCGGGCCAAATGTCGGACCCCGTGGGTAGGGTCTGATCAAGAGCTTCGATTGCTTCGAACCGAGCGGGGTGAGCTACATGGCGACCAAGGACACCGGCGGCGGACAGCAGAAGGCGACGCGCTCCACCGAGGAGGTCGAGGAGCAGGCGCAGGACGCGCAGGCGTCCGAGGACCTCGCGGAGCGCCAGGAGAAGCTGAGCGACGACGTCGACTCGGTGCTGGACGAGATCGACGACGTCCTGGAAGAGAACGCCGAGGACTTCGTGCGGTCGTTCGTTCAGAAGGGCGGACAGTAGTTCAGGGGTGTGAACGCTCGGTAGATCCCGGGCGATCGTGACGCATCGGGGGAGACGGGGTGACGGCGACCGCCGCGGCGGTCGCCGTCACCCCGCTCGCCACCCGGACAGGCGCCACCGGACCGCGGGCGCGGGATCCGCACAGATCCCTCCGCCGAACATGTGGATCACCGCCCCCGGGCGGGTAGGGTCCGTGGCGTACGTTGCTTCGACGGCAATTCGGCCATCGGCAAGTTGGGGGATGATCCTGACTCTCTTGCGCAGGGCCATCGCATACCTGGAGGGAAACGCGTGGAAGCCAACACTCGTAGCACCGGGCGTCTACCAGCAGCCTTCCTGACGCCGGGCTCGTCCTCGTTCATGGACTTCCTGGCCGACCAGTCGCCCGAGATGCTCCCGGGCAACCGGAGCCTGCCGCCGCTCCAGGGGGCGATCGAGGCACCGCACGGGACGACCATCGTCGCGGCCGCCTTCCCCGGTGGCGTGGTCCTGGCCGGCGACCGGCGCGCCACCATGGGCAACATGATCGCGCAGCGCGACATCGAGAAGGTCTTCCCGGCCGACGAGTACTCGGCGGTGGGCATCGCCGGCACCGCGGGGCTGGCCGTGGAGATGGTCAAGCTCTTCCAGCTGGAGCTGGAGCACTTCGAGAAGGTCGAGGGCGCCCAGCTCTCCCTGGAGGGCAAGGCCAACCGGCTCTCCACCATGATCCGCTCCAACCTGGCCATGGCCATGCAGGGTCTCGCCGTGGTCCCCCTCTTCGCGGGATACGACGTCGACCGCGAGAAGGGCCGCATCTTCTCGTACGACGTCACCGGCGGCCGCTCCGAGGAGAACGGCTACGCCGCCACCGGCTCGGGGTCCATCTTTGCCCGGGGGTCCATGAAGAAGCTCTACCGCGAGGACCTGACGGAGGAGCAGGCCCTCACCCTCGTCGTGCAGGCGCTGTACGACGCCGCGGACGACGACTCGGCGACCGGCGGCCCGGACGTGGCCCGCCGGATCTACCCGATCGTCACCGTCATCACCGACGAAGGCTTCCGGAGGCTGGGCGACCAGGAGTCCTCCGACATCGCGCGCTCCATCCTGGAACGCCGCCTGGAGCAGCCCGACGGCCCGCGCGCCGCGCTGCTCTGATCCGGACTCCGAGCCTCCCCCGACGCACTCGTCACTGACAGAAAGGGACGGATAGCCGGTGTCGACGCCGTTCTATGTCTCACCCCAGCAGGCCATGGCCGACCGGGCGGAATACGCCCGCAAGGGCATCGCCCGTGGTCGCAGCCTCGTTGTGCTGCAGTATGCCGACGGCATTGTGTTCGTCGGCGAGAACCCGTCCCGCGCGCTGCACAAGTTCAGCGAGATCTATGACCGGATCGGCTTCGCGGCCGCCGGCAAGTACAACGAGTACGAGAACCTCCGCATCGGCGGCGTGCGCTACGCCGATCTGCGCGGATACACCTACGACCGGGACGATGTGACGGCGCGTGGGCTGGCCAACGTCTACGCCCAGACGCTCGGCACCATCTTCTCCAGCGCGGCCGAGAAGCCCTACGAGGTGGAGCTGGTCGTCGCCGAGGTCGGCGCCGCCCCCGAGGGCGACCAGATCTACCGGCTGCCGCACGACGGTTCGATCGTGGACGAGCACGGCTCGGTCGCGGTCGGCGGCAACGCCGAGCAGATCAGCAGCTTCCTGGACCAGCGCCACCGCGACGGCATGACGCTCGCCGAGGCGCTCAAGCTGGCCGTCCAGGCGCTCTCCCGGGAGCCCGGAGGCGGCGAGCGGGAGATCCCCGCCGAGCGCCTCGAAGTGGCCGTACTGGACCGTACGCGGCCCCAGCAGCGCAAGTTCAAGCGGATCGTCGGCCGCCAGCTGACCCGGCTGCTGGAGGCGGAGGCGGCGAGCACCACCCCGACGGACGCCCCGTCCGACGTGGAGGAGACCGACGCGACCGGGACCGACACCGGCAGCTCCTCCGGCTCCACCGAGGAGTAGACAGCACGCCCTCGATGCCCCCGGGTCCCGCCCGTCCCGGGGGCATCCGTCACGTCCGGAAGGCGGTGGCGGGCGGAGCCGCCGTGGAGCCACGGACGACCAGCCGCACCGGCAGACTGCCCGTCTCCGCCTCGCGGCCCTCCAGCACGGCCAGCAGGGCCGCCATGCCCCGCTCCCCGACCTGCTCGGCGGGCAGCTGCACGGTGGTCAGCTCCGGTTCCACGGCGCTGGCCAGCGCCAGGTCGTCGAAGCCCGTGACCGAGAGGTCGTCCGGCACCCGCAGCCCGAGCCGCCGGGCGGCCTTGCAGGCCCCCGCCGCCAGGATGTCGTCGTCGCAGACGACCGCCGTGGGCCGCTCCCCGGTCACGGCCAGTGCCTGCTCGGCCGCCTCCCGCCCGGCCCGTACGTCGAGCGGGGCCCGTACCGTACGCACCTCGGCGTCCGGTACCGCACCCACCGCCTCGCGCAGCGCCTGCGCCCGGACCGCGAACGTCCAGGTGTCCACGGCGGACGCCAGATGGACCAGGCGGCGGTGGCCCAGCCCCAGCAGATGGCCCGTCACCTGGCGCATGCCGTCGGCGATGTCCAGGTTGACGTGGGCCGCCGCGTCCCTCCCGGCCGGGTCGCTGTCCAGCATCACCAGCGGCAGATCGGCCCCGTGCAGGGCGCTCAGCGCGTCGGAGGCCATCGAGGAGGCGATCACCCCGTCCAACGAGGCGCGGGCCGAGGCGAACGGGTCCCGGGCCGGGCCCGTGCCGTCCGGCGAGGGGTAGAGCACCACGCCGAAGTCGTGCTCGGCGGCGACGGCGGCGGCCCCCGTGTAGACCCGGGCGAAGAACTCGTTGGTGAGCGCCGGTACGACCAGCAGTGCGGTCCTGGTCCGGCCGAGCCGGAGGCTGCGGGCGGCCAGATTGGGCCGGTACCCCAGCTCCGCCGCGCTCTCCCGGACCCGCTGGGCGGTGGCCTCGGAGACCCGGCCCGGCCACTTCTCGCCCAGCACCAGGGAGACCGTCGCCTGCGAGACGCCTGCGGCGCGGGCCACGTCGCGGCTGGTGGGCCGGGGTGGAAGGGGCTGGTGCGGGTCGGTCACGCGGGCCTCCGTGCGGGCTGGTTCCATGCCGCCGCGAGGTGGACCCGCGGACTGCGCACATGGTACGTATGAACCTCGACGTTATACGTAAAACTTCGGATGGTGGCAGCCGTCCGGCGGAAAGGGGCGGGAATGGCCGCGGGATATCTGGACATCCTCCGGGCGCGGCACGCCGCCCGGCTGCTGACGGGCACGCTGGTGGGGCGGCTGCCCAACGGCACCGCGCACATCGCGATCGTGCTCTTCACCCGGGCCGAGGGCGGCAGCTACACGCTGGCCGGCGCCCTGGCGGCCGCGTACGGTCTCGCCACCGCCGTCGGACAGCCGCTGCTCGGCCGGGCGGTCGACCTGTACGGGCAGCCGCGCGTCCAGTTCCCCGCCGCCGTGCTCTCCGCGCTCGGCATGGCCCTGTTCGCCGTGGCCGGGCTCGGCTCGCTCCCGCTGGCGTACGCGGCCGTCGTCGTCGCCGGAGTCGCCACCCCGCCCCTGGAAGGGGGCCTGCGGGCCCTGTGGCCCAGCGTGCTGAAGCGCGAGGACCGGGTGCACCGCGCGTACGCCCTGGATGCCGTGGCACAGGAGGTCATGTTCACCGTCGGGCCGCTCCTGGTGACGCTCCTCGTCTCCCTCTGGTCCCCCGCCGCCGCGCTGCTCGTCATCAACGCCATCGGCGTCCTCGGCGCCCTGTCGGTGGTCCTGTCCGAGCCCTCCCGCACCTGGCGCTCCGCTCCCCGCGAGGCCCACTGGCTGGGCGCCCTGCGCTCGCCCGGGCTCCTCGCCCTGCTCGGCGCGTTCTTCTTCGTCGGGCTCGCGCTCGGCTCCATCACGGTGGCCGGTGTGGCGTACGCGGACGACCACGGCCGCGAGTCGGTGTACGGCTGGCTGATGGCCGCGCTCGGGCTCGGCGCCCTGATCGGCGGCCTCGGCTACGGGGCGCGGCAGTGGTCGGGGGAGCCCGAGAAGCGGCTGCGGGTGATCGTGGCCCTGCTGGCGCTCGGCTACCTGCCGCTGACGCTCACCCCGTCGGTCCCCGCCATGACCGCCCTCGCCGCCCTGGCCGGTCTCTTCCTCGCCCCGGCCATCGCCTGCTCGTTCATCGTGGTGGACCGGCACGCCCCGCGCGGCACGGTGACCGAGGCGTTCTCCTGGCTCGTCACCACCTTCGGGGTGGGCGCGGCCGTCGGCACGGCCGCGGCGGGACCGGCCGTCGAACTGGGCTCGACCGCCTGGAGCTTCGCGGTCGCCGGGGCCGGTGGAGTGGCCGCCCTGGCCGTCCTGCTGGCCACCGGAAGGCTCCTCGCGGCTCCCGCCCGCACGGCCGAGGCCGTGGCGGGATCGGAAAATGATCGAAACGGTGCTGTCGAACCCGGTTTCAGCACCGGCCGTAAGGCGTAATGTTCAGTCATGGACCGCCGCATTTTCGGGCTGGAGAACGAGTACGGCGTCACGTGCACGTTCAGGGGACAGCGCCGACTGTCACCTGACGAAGTGGCGCGCTACCTCTTCCGCCGTGTTGTGTCATGGGGCCGCAGCAGCAACGTCTTTCTGCGGAACGGCGCCCGCCTCTACCTCGACGTGGGATCGCATCCGGAATATGCAACCCCCGAATGCGACAACGTGACCGAGCTGGTCACGCACGACAAGGCGGGCGAGCGCATTCTCGAAGGCCTGCTCGTCGACGCCGAACGCCGCCTGCACGAGGAGGGAATCGCGGGCGACGTCTATCTCTTCAAGAACAACACCGACTCGGCGGGAAACTCCTACGGGTGCCACGAGAACTACCTCGTCGCCCGGCACGGAGAATTCTCCCGGCTCGCGGACATCCTCATCCCCTTCCTCGTCACCCGCCAGCTCATCTGCGGGGCGGGCAAGGTGCTCCAGACCCCGCGCGGCGCCGTCTACTGCGTCAGCCAGCGCGCCGAGCACATCTGGGAGGGCGTCAGCTCCGCCACCACCCGCTCCCGGCCGATCATCAACACCCGCGACGAACCCCACGCCGACGCCGAGCGGTACCGCCGCCTCCACGTCATCGTCGGTGACTCGAACATGTCCGAGACGACCATGCTGCTCAAGGTCGGCGCCACCGACCTGGTGCTCCGCATGATCGAGGCGGGCACGGTGATGCGCGACCTGACCCTGGAGAACCCGATCCGGGCCATCCGCGAGGTCAGCCACGATCTCACGGGCCGCCGCAAGGTGCGCCTGGCCAGCGGCCGGGAGGCCTCGGCCATCGAGGTCCAGCGGGAGTACTACGAGAAGGCCGTGGACTTCGTCGAGCGCCGGGGCATCCGCACCGGCACCGTCGACCAGGTCCTGGAGCTGTGGGGCCGCACGCTCGACGCCGTCGAGGCCGAGGATCTCGACCGGATCGACACCGAGATCGACTGGGTCATGAAGTACAAGCTCATCGAGCGGTACCGGGCCAAGCACAACATGACCATGTCGAACCCGCGGGTCGCCCAGATAGACCTCGCCTACCACGACATCCACCGTCGCCGCGGCCTCTTCTACCTCATGGAGAGGAAGGGCCAGACCGCCCGCATCTGCAACGACCTGAAGATCTTCGAGGGCAAGTCGGTGCCCCCGCAGACCACCCGGGCCAGGCTCCGCGGCGACTTCATCCGCCGGGCCCAGGAGCAGCGGCGGGACTTCACCGTCGACTGGGTCCACCTCAAGCTCAACGACCAGGCGCAGCGCACGGTGCTCTGCAAGGACCCGTTCCGCTCCGTGGACGAGCGGGTGGAGAAGCTGATCGCGGGCATGTGAGCGCTGCCCGGGGGCGCCCTCGGACCGATGTCGCGTGACAAGGCCCCGTACGTTCCTCGTACGGGGCCTTCGCCACGGCCTAGAGTGTTCGGACCAACCACAGTGCCCCCTGAGATCTGAGGAACCAGTGCGCCGAATTGCCGGCCTTCTCGTCGCCCCCCTCCTGCTGCTGTCGGCAGTGGCCTGCGGCAGTGACGACAAGGCCTCCGACTCCGCCTCGTCCAAGAACGGCGTGCCCGCGATCACCGCAGGTGCGAAGTTCGGCGAGAAGCCCACCCTCTCCAAGGGCGAGGGAGACCCGCCCAAGGAGTTGAAGACCGAGGTCATCAGCGACGGGGACGGCGCGAAGCTCAAGAACGGCGACGCGCTCCAGGTCAACTACTTCGGCCAGTCGTGGGACTCCGACAAGCCGTTCGACAACAGCTTCGACCGCAAGCAGCCCTTCGACCTGACGCTCGGCGCGGGCATGGTCATCCAGGGCTGGGACAAGGGCCTCGTCGGCCAGAAGGTCGGCAGCCGCGTCCAGCTCGTCATCCCGCCGGACCTCGGCTACGGCGAGCAGGGCCAGGGCGACATCAAGCCCAACGCCACCCTCGTCTTCGTCGTCGACATCCTGAAGGCCACCCAGATCCCGGCCTCCGCCAAGGGCACCGAGGTCGCCCAGGACAACATCGACCTGCCCAAGGTCGGCACCGGCGACGACGGCAAGGCGCCGAAGGTCACCATCCCCAAGAGCGACCCGCCGAAGAAGCTGTCCTCCACCTACATCCTGGAGTCCGACGGCGAGGTCATCAAGGAGACCGACAGCGTCGTCGTGAACTACGTCGGCATGGTCTGGAAGGACGCCAAGGAGTTCGACTCCACCTACACCCAGGGCAAGACCCAGACCTTCCCGCTGTCCCAGGTGACCCTGAAGGGCCTCAAGGACGGCCTGATCGGCAAGAAGGTCGGCAGCCGCGTCCTCCTGGTCATCCCGCCGGACCAGGCCTTCGGCGACCAGCAGCAGCAGTCGATCCCCAAGAACTCCACGCTGGTCTTCGCCGTGGACGTCCTGGCCACGATGTGAGGACGCCCTGGCCAGGGATGTAAGACTGTCCCGGTTGCCCAGTTCATCATTCTGAGGAGCAGTTCAGTGAGCATCGAGAAGCCCGAGATCGACTTCCCGGGCGGCGAGCCGCCGGCCGACCTGGAGATCAAGGAGATCTGGGAGGGCGACGGCCCGGTCGCCAAGGCCGGCGACAAGGTCCAGGTCCACTACGTGGGCGTGGCCTTCTCCACCGGCGAGGAGTTCGACGCCTCCTGGAACCGCGGCCGCCCGCTGGCCTTCCAGCTCGGCGTCGGCCAGGTCATCGCCGGCTGGGACCAGGGCGTACAGGGCATGAAGGTCGGCGGACGCCGCCAGCTGACCATCCCGGCGCACCTCGCCTACGGCGACCGCGGCGCCGGCGACGCCATCGCCCCGGGCGAGACGCTGATCTTCGTCTGCGACCTGGTCTCGGTCTGAGCCGCTCCGGACGCGCGTGAGTGAGGGCCCCCACCGGTGCGGTGGGGGCCCTCGCCGTTCGGCGGGCCCCGCCGTGGTCCGGGCCGCGGGCTCGCTTTGGCACCGACACCCCGGGGCGGTACGGTCGACCGTCGTAGAGCACCAGAGAAAGGGCGTCGATGGCGATTGCCAAGGCCGAGCGGTTGATGAACCTCGCGCTGTGCCTCCTGGGGACCCGGCGCCCGCTCAGCAAGCGCGAACTCCGCGGCTCCATCGAGGCCTACCTCGAAGCGGGCTCCGACGAATCCTTCAACCGGATGTTCGAGCGCGACAAGGACGACCTGCGCGAGCTGGGCCTGGTCATCGAGACCGTCGAGAACCTGGACGGCGACACCGGCTATCTGGCCCGGCGCGACAGCAACCGGCTGCCCCCCATCACCCTGGACGCCGAGGAGGCCGCCGCCCTCGGCCTCGCCGCCAAGGTCTGGCAGCAGGCCCGCCTCGCCGGAGCCGCCAGCGGCGCGCTCCAGAAGCTCCGCGCGGCCGGCATGCCCGAGGCCGAGGACGCCTACGAGGTGCACAGCGCCCTCGAACCCCGTATCCCCGTCCACGAGGCAGCCTTCGAGCCGCTGATGCTCGCCTGCCGCGACCGCCGCCCCGTCACCTTCGACTACCGCAAGGCCAATTCCGCCGCCCCCGAGCAGCGCCAGGTCGAACCCTGGACCCTCGAATGCTGGCGCGGCCACTGGTATCTCGCGGGCTGGGACCGGGGCCGGGGAGCCGAACGCGTCTTCCGGCTCTCCCGCATCACCGGCAAGGTCCGCTCCCGCGCCGGAGCCTTCACCGCCGAGGTGCCCGACGTCGTCACCGTCCGCGAGACCGTGGAGAGCTGGGCCGGCGAGACCGCCACCCGGACCGCCCGGATCCGGCTCCGCGCCGGGGCCGGCTACCCGCTGCGGTCGCGGGCGATATCGGTCAAGGAGCGCGGCGACGGCTGGGACGAGCTGGAGATCCCCTACGGACACGGTCTCGACGCCTGGCTCGTCGAGTTCGGGCCGGACGTCGTCGTGGAGGAGCCCGCCGATCTGCGGGCCGATGTGGTGGACCGGCTGCGCGCCGTGGCCAAGGACTAGGGGGACCCGAACGATGGCCACGAACGCGATCGACCAGACCCGTCGGATGCTCTCCCTGGTGACCTACCTCCGCGAGCGCCCCGGCGCCCACGTCCAGGACGTGGCACGGGCCTTCGGCATCACCGAGGACGAGCTGATCTCCGACCTCGACGTCCTGCCCATGTGCGGCACCAGCTTCCGCGGCGGCGACCTCCTCGACATCGACACCGACGGCGACCGCATCTGGTGGCACAACCCGGACGACGTCGCGGAACCCCTCCGGCTCGCCGCCGACGAGGCCACCGCCCTGCTCGTCGCCGCCCGGGCCGTCGCCACCCTGCCCGGACTGCGCGAGAGCGACCGCGACGCCCTGCTCCGGGCCACCGCCAAGCTGGAGACGGCGGCCGGGGAGTCCGGGGCGGCCAGCTCCCGGCTCTCGGTCACCTTCGAGTCCGAGGGCGGCGTCTTCGCGGACGTCGACCGGGCCATCTCCGAGCGCCGACGCCTCTGGCTGCGCTACTACTCGCCCGCCCGCGACGAACTCACCGAGCGCGAGGTCGACCCGATCCGCCTCTTCGCCGTCGGCCACACCTACATGGAGGGCTGGTGCCGGCTCTCGGAGGACCGCCGGACCTTCCGGCTCGACCGGGTCGCGGAGATCCGCCTCCTGGACGCCCCCGCCGCTCCGCCCGAGCTGGAGCTGCGCGACCTCTCCGAAGGGCTCGTCCACCCCGCCGCCGAGGACCCCGAGGTCGTCATCGAGGTCACCACCGGGGGCCGCTGGGTCGCTGAGTACTACCCGCACGACAGCGCCGAGGAGCTGCCCGGCGGAAGCCTCCGCATCACCCTGCGCACCCCCGACCCGGCCTCGCTGCGCCGCCTCGCCCTGCGCCTGGGCGGGGAGGGGCGCATCGTCACCCCGCCGGAGCTGGCAGAGAGCGCCCGCACGGCCGCCCGCGAGGCGCTCGCCGCGTACGACGAGACGCCCTGAGCGGGCCGGAGCGGAGACGAGATGCACCCGACGTACCTGATGCCGGTCGCACCCTCTGTGCCGGGCGCCCGCACGGGGGCGGCCGACGGCGGCGGTACGACCACCGGCCGCAGCGGGCAGCCCGTGAGCACCGCGTCGACGGTCGCCCGCACGGCCACTCCTGGCGGCACCGCCGAGGCCGCTACCACCGTCCGTACCGGAGCGACCGACGGCACCGCCGCAGCCCCCACCACCGTCCGTCCCGGGCCCGTCCCGGTGCCCGTGCCCGCCGCCGTACGCTTCCGGGCCGCGTGTCCCGACTGCCGCGGGCGCTTCGAGCTGGCCGCGGGAGCGCTGCGGCTGGCCATCGGCGCCAGCCGCCGTACCACCTTCTACACCTTCACCTGCCCCCAGTGCGCGGCCCCGGTCCGCAAGCCCGCGGGGGAGCGCATCATCGAACTGCTCACCGGCGGCGGCGTACGCACCCTCCGCCTGCACGCCACCCGCTAGCGCCCCCGCACCGCCCGTAGGAAGAGGCACTCCCCCCCATGTTCTGGCCCATGCTCGCCATCGCCCTGGGATTCCTGGGCGTCGCCGTCCTCGGCGTCCTCGGCATCAAGGTCTTCGTCGAGGCGCAGCGACTCGGCCGCCAGGTCACCACCACCACCGAGCGGATCAGCCAGGCGTCGGAAGACCTCGAACGGGCGGCCACCCGTCTCGCGGCCACCGGGGACAGCCTGCGGTGACGGCCCGCCGCGACAGGCCTGCGCCCTGATGCCCGGCAGCCCCGAGGAGTACGCTGCACGGGGTGGCCCGGGCAGTGAGGTACGGGCCGCAAGCCGCAGTACGCACGGGCATTGCCTCGCGTTTACCCCTGCGGGTTACGATCGCTGTCAAGCGCAATGATCGGACGTATGCCCGGTCGAACGGGTAGCGAGCCCACCCTCCAGCCGCCTCAGTGAGAAGGAAGTCGCACATGATCGGCAATCTGAAGCCCCTCGAGATCGTTCTGATCATCGCTGTCATCCTGCTGCTCTTCGGTGCCAAGAAGCTTCCCGACATGGCGCGTTCGCTCGGCAAGTCGGCCCGCATCCTCAAGAGCGAGGCCAAGGCCATGAAGAAGGACGACGCGACGACCGCCACCCCCACGACGGAGACCGTCGCGGACCCGGCACCCCCGCAGTCCACCACCGCCCGCACCATCCAGGCCGCCCCGGGAGACGTCACCAGCTCCCGCCCGGTCAACGAGCCCAAGCCCACCACTCAGAGCTGACCGCAGACACGCTCCGCCGACAGCCGCCGCACGAGACGAGGGAAGTGGGTTGCTCAAGTCCGCCCGCAAGCAGGAGAAGGACGCAGAGGGGCGGATGCCCCTCCTCGATCACCTGCGTGAGCTGCGTAACCGGCTGCTGAAGGCCGTGCTGGCGATCGTCGTCGTGATGATCGTGGCGGCGTTCTTCCAGAAGGAGATCTACGAGTTCCTCCTGGCGCCCATTCAGGACTCGGTCGGCTGCAAGAACGGCGTGGTCACCACGGTCGACGGCAAGTCCTGCGCGCTTCTGAAGACGGACACCCTGATCGGCCCGTTCACCAACGCGCTCAAGGTCGCGCTGATGTCCGGCGTCCTGCTGGCCACCCCGATCTGGCTGTACCAGCTCTGGGCGTTCGTCGCCCCGGGGCTGCACAAGGGCGAGAAGCGCTACGCCTACGGCTTCGCCGTCGTCGGCGCACCGCTCTTCGTGGCCGGTGGCTACCTCGCCTACGCGATCCTGCCGCAGACCGCGGAGATCATGCTCGGATTCAGCCCCGACGACGTGCAGAACCAGATCGGGCTCGACAGTTATCTGGACCTGCTCGTCCGCATGGTCCTCATCTTCGGACTCGCCTTCGAGCTGCCCCTGCTGCTCATCGCGCTGAACATGACCGGCGTCATCACGGGCAAGCGGATGCTCGGCTGGTGGCGCGGGATGATCGTCGGCCTCACCGTCTTCGCCGCCTTCGCCACGCCCGGCGGCGAACCCATCTCGATGCTGCTGCTGGCCGGTCCGCTCGCGCTCCTCTACTTCATCGCTGTCGGCTTCTCCCTGCTCAACGACAAGCGCCGCCGCCGCAACAACCCCGACGCCGAGCTGAGCGACGACGAGGCCTCGCACCTCGACCTGACCCCTGAGCCGGTCGGCGGGGTCGAGCCCGTGACCGATCAGCGCCGGGTGCTCCCGGGACAGGCCTCCGGTGAGGCGGACGGGCGGGGACCGCACCGGCTCAACGGTTACGACGACATCACCTGACCTCCTCCCATCACCGCGACCTGTGTACCGGCGGCCCTACGGGTGCTGCCAGGTGAGAGGCCGAGGGGATTTAAAGATCGGGCTGACTGTCGGAGGTGGCGGGTAGGCTCGTAGCCAAGATGACAGAGGACCTCTCACCAGCTGAGCGATACCAGGCATCCCGCGTCCGTGCGGCCGAGATGGCGACGGCCCTCGGGCCCTTCCGGGAGATGTACGCCTTCGGACTGGACCCGTTCCAGATCGAGGCCTGCCAGGCACTGGAGGCGGGCAAGGGGGTGCTGGTCGCGGCCCCCACCGGGTCGGGCAAGACGATCGTCGGCGAGTTCGCCGTGCACCTGGCCCTGGAGCAGGGCCGCAAGTGCTTCTACACCACGCCGATCAAGGCGCTCTCCAACCAGAAGTTCGCCGACCTGGTCAAGCGGTACGGCGCCGACAAGGTCGGCCTGCTGACCGGCGACAACAGCGTCAACTCCGAGGCACCGGTGGTCGTCATGACCACCGAGGTCCTGCGGAACATGCTGTACGCGGGCTCCCAGTCGCTCTCCGGCCTCGGTTACGTCGTCATGGACGAGGTGCACTACCTCTCCGACCGCTTCCGGGGCGCGGTCTGGGAGGAAGTGATCATCCACCTCCCGGAGTCGGTGACGCTCGTCTCCCTGTCGGCCACGGTCTCCAACGCGGAGGAGTTCGGCGACTGGCTGGACACCGTGCGCGGCGACACCGAGGTGATCGTCTCCGAGCACCGGCCGGTGCCGCTCTGGCAGCACGTGATGGCCGGACGCAAGATGTACGACCTCTTCGAGGAGGCCACCGACCACGGCGGGCGCGGCGCCGGACGCCGTGAGGTCAACCCCGACCTGGTGCGCCTCGCCCGCATGGAGAACCAGCAGGGGTACAACCCGCGCGACCGCCGCCGCGGCAAGATGGTCCGCGAGGCCGACCGCGAGCGCGAGCGGCGCCAGCGCAGCCGGATCTGGACGCCCGGACGGCCCGAGGTCATCGAGCGGCTGGACAACGAGGGACTGCTCCCCGCGATCACGTTCATCTTCAGCCGGGCCGGCTGCGAGGCCGCCGTACAGCAGTGCATGTACGCGGGCCTGCGGCTCAACGACGAGGACAAGCGCCGGCTGGTCCGGGAGATCGTCGAGGAGCGGACCGCCTCCATCCCCGGCGAGGATCTGCACGTCCTCGGGTACTACGAGTGGCTCGAAGGGCTGGAGCGGGGCATCGCGGCGCACCACGCGGGCATGCTGCCGACCTTCAAGGAGGTCGTCGAGGAGCTGTTCGTACGGGGCCTGGTGAAGGCCGTCTTCGCCACCGAGACCCTGGCGCTCGGCATCAACATGCCCGCGCGCTCGGTAGTCCTGGAGAAGCTCGTCAAGTGGAACGGCGAGCAGCACGCCGACATCACCCCCGGCGAGTACACCCAGCTCACCGGCCGGGCCGGACGCCGCGGCATCGACGTCGAGGGCCATGCGGTGGTCCTCTGGCAGCGAGGCATGGACCCCACGGCGCTGGCCGGGCTCGCGGGGACGCGGACGTATCCGCTGCGCTCCAGCTTCCGCCCCTCGTACAACATGGCCGTCAACCTGGTGCAGCAGTTCGGGCGGCACCGGTCGCGGGAGCTGCTGGAGACCTCGTTCGCCCAGTTCCAGGCGGACAAGTCCGTCGTGGGGATCTCCCGCCAGGTCCAGCGCAACGAGGAGGGCCTGGAGGGCTACAAGGAGGGCATGAGCTGCCACCTCGGTGACTTCGAGGAGTACGCGCGGCTGCGCCGCGACCTCAAGGACCGGGAGACGGAGCTGGCCAAGCAGGGCGCTGCCCAGCGGCGGGCGGCGGCGGCCGCCTCGCTGGAGAAGCTGAAGCCGGGCGATGTGATCCACGTCCCGACGGGGAAGTTCGCGGGGCTGGCCCTGGTGCTGGACCCGGGGCTGCCCGCCGGGCGGGCCAACGGGCACCGGGGCTTCGACCACCACGACGGGCCGCGGCCCCTGGTCCTGACCGCCGAGCGGCAGGTCAAGCGGCTGGCCTCGATGGACTTCCCGGTGCCGGTGGAGGCGCTGGACCGGATGCGGGTGCCGAAGTCGTTCAACCCGCGCTCGCCGCAGTCCCGGCGCGATCTGGCCTCCGCACTGCGGACGAAGGCCGGGCACATCGTGCCCGACCGGCACCGCAAGGGGCGGGCACCGGCCGCCGACGACCGCGAGATCGCCCGGCTGCGGGCCGAGCTGCGCGCGCACCCCTGCCACGGGTGCGACGAGCGGGAGGACCACGCGCGGTGGGCCGAGCGCTACCACCGGCTGCGGCGGGACACCCGGCTGCTGGAGAAGCGGATCGAGGGGCGGACGAACACGATCGCCCGCACCTTCGACCGGATCGTCGCGCTCCTGACCGAGCTGGACTACCTCCGGGGCAACGAGGTCACGGAGAACGGGCGGCGGCTGGCCCGGCTCTACGGGGAGCTGGACCTGCTCGCCAGCGAGTGCCTGCGGGACGGGGTGTGGGAGGGGCTCAACCCCGCCGAGCTGGCCGCGTGCGTCTCCGCCCTGGTGTACGAGGCGCGGCAGGCCGATGACGCGGTCGCGCCGAAGCTGCCGTCCGGGCCGGCGAAGGTCGCGCTCGGCGAGATGGTGCGGATCTGGGGACGGCTGGACGCCCTGGAGGACGACTTCAAGATCAACCAGACGGAGGGGGTCGGCCAGCGCGAGCCCGATCTCGGCTTCGCCTGGGCGGTCTACATGTGGGCCTCCGGGCGCACGCTGGACGAGGTGCTGCGCGAGGCGGAGATGCCGGCGGGGGACTTCGTACGGTGGTGCAAGCAGGTCATCGACGTGCTGGGGCAGGTGGCCGCGGCGGCTCCTCGGGAGGGGAGCGGAGGGAGTTCTGTGGCGCGGAACGCGCGGAAGGCGGTCGACGCGGTGTTGCGGGGGGTCGTGGCGTACAGCTCGGTCGGCTGAGGCCGGGAGCGGTGCGTGGGGCGGGCGGCGTGCTTGCGGGTGGTGGAGGCGTGGCGCCTGCGGCGGGCTTGGTCCCCTCCCTTCCCCGCCCCTTCCCGAAACCGGGGCGCTGCCCCGGGCCCCGCTCCTCAAGCGCCACAGGGGGTGGAAATCAGGCTCCGGAGGGGCTTGGCGGGGCGGGGTCCGGGTGGGTGAATCAGGTGGTGCGGCTTCTCATGGCCGCTCCGGCGCAGACCATGCCCAGCAGCACCGTCAGTCCGCCGACGATGATGTTGTTGACCACCACTCCGGCGTCCGGGCTGCTCCCGACCACCCAGGTCGACACGATGATCCACGCACCGATGGCGCACATCGCCCAGCTGAGGCCGTACATGCGCTCGGGCATCATCGTGAAGCCCAGGGCCAGTACCGCGACGGCGATACCCATGACGAGGTTGTGCGTCACCAGCGCGGGCTGGCTGGCCGTGAAGTGGAGTACCCACGGGGAGACGGCGCAGTAGAGGCCGACGAGGAACACCGGCGCGTCCACCAGGGCCACATCGCGGCCGCCCATCACCTTGTCGTACCGCGCGCGCATTTCGGAGGCGTCGGGGTGACCTGTGAGGTCGCCTCTGACGGTGCTCCTGGCGTCCGAGACGTTGCTCATGAGATTCGTCTCCTTCGGTCCTACGGGCCCCGACGCCGTGCGGAGTGTGCGCCGGGCGCCCGTATGTCTATTCTGCTCTTATTTCAGCCTTATGCGTAGTCGTGGGTGCCTCGTTGTCCAGGCGTGCGGCGAGGTCGAGAAGCTCAGGGGTGCGCAGTACCCGGCCCCCGTGCCCCGGAAGCGGTACGTGCAGGAGCGTGGTCCAGCGGTTCGGGACGGCGTCGATGCCGTAGACCGCGCCGGCCATGCCGCCCGTCACGGCGGCCACCGTGTCGGTGTCCCCGCCCACGTCGACGGCGGCGGCGAGGGCGGACTCGAACGTGTCCGTGGTGCGGAGCGCCCACAGGGCGGTGGCCAGGCACGGCCAGACCGCTCCGTTGAACTCGGTCGCCAGGGCGGGGTGCCAGTCGGGGGCCAGAGCCGTCGCCCACCGGGCCCGGTGGGCGGTATGGACCTCGTCGAGCGTTTCGGGGACGGCAGCCAGTGGATCCTCTCCGGCCAGGGCCACCCGGACCAGTTCGTGGAAGACCGCCGTGCCCTCCCAGGCCGCCCGGTCGCCATGGGTGAGCGCGGCGATCCGGCGGGCCGCCTCCATCGTCGCCGTACGTCCGGCGTGGGCGAAGTAGACCGCCGACGTGGTCGCCCGCATCAGCGAACCGTTGCCCGCGGCCCGCCCGTTGACCTGGAAGTGCAGCGCCGCGGCCCGGTCCCAGGGTGCCCCGCTCGTCAGGACGTCCTCAGTCTGGAGGCCGATGTCCTTGGGCTCGCTGCCCGCCCACCGCCGGAACCGGTCGAACACGTCCGGCAGGTCCAACCCGCCGCGCTCCAGCAGCGATTCGCCGACCAGCACCGCCATCTGCGTGTCGTCCGTCGCCTCGCCCGGGTCCCAGCCGCCACCCCCGCACAGCAGGCCGACGCCATCGGGGAAGCTCGCGGAGAACACCCCGGCCGGGCCGAACTCGAAGGGGGCGCCGAGCGCGTCGCCCGCGGCCGAGCCGACGACTGCCCCGGCCACCCGGGCGGCCCGGGGAAGAGTGTGCGGCATGATCATCCGGACAGCCCTTAGGACAGACCCGGGGGACGCTGGAGGGCGGTGTACCGCGACGCTCGCGGTACACCGCCCTCCGCTTCCGGGTTACTTCGGGGGCATCAGGACCGAGTCCACGATGTAGACCGTGGCGTTGGCCGTCGGGACGTTGCCGCAGACGACCTTCGAGGAGTCGTTCACGGTGTACTCCATGCCCGAACCGGCCGTCGTCAGCCTGCTCTTCTCCAGCGTGTCGAACGCACCCTTCTCCAGCTGCTGCGGCGTCAGCTTCTGGCCCACCACGTGGTAGGTCAGCACCTTGGTCAGCTCGGCCTTGTCCGCCAGCAGCGCGTCCAGGTCAGCCTTCGGGATCTTCGCGAAGGCGTCGTTGGTCGGCGCGAACACCGTGATGTTCTCGGCGTTGTTGAGCGTGTCGACCAGTCCGGCCTGCTGCACGGCGGCCACCAGCGTCGACAGCTCGGGGTTGTTCGACGCGGCCGTCGCGACCGGGTCCTTCGCCATGCCGTCGAACGAGCCCGCGCCCTCGGTGGGCACCGAGGAACAGGCCGGACCGAAGGGCTCGTCCATCGTCATGGAGCCGTCGGGTGCGGCGCTCGTCGACGCCGCCGCGCTGGGCGTCGAGCCTGCCGCCGCGTCCTTGGAGGAGTCGTCCGAGGAGCAGGCGGTCAGTGCCAGAGGCAGCACGGCAGCGGTGGCCACGGCGACGGCGGTGCGGCGGAAGTGGCGCATGTTCATGGTGTCTCTCCTGGATCGAGGATGGTGCGGGGAAAGGGAAGGAAACGCTGCTCAGCGGTGGTGCGAGCCGGGGCGGACAGCGCCCCCGGGCCCCCGGGGGCCGTCTCCCAGCCGCAGGAGACGGATCCGGCGCCGGATCAGGCCGTCCGACCAGGAGCCGCCTCGCTCCTGCCGCCGGTCCCCATCTGCTGTCACGTAAGGGATTCGGTGCGGCCTGCCCGGCGGATTGGTGCGGGCGGCGCATTCACTCGATCGAGTACCTTCCGATCACCGACCAGGCGGTGCGGTCCTGGGGACGGTCGGCCTCGCCTTCGAGGCGAACGGGACCACCCGCTCGCCCGGTTCAGATCTGCCCCCGCCGGCAGGGGCGGATCATGGACCGGGGGCTCCGGTCCTGGACCCGCCACCCGAACCACTTCGGTGACTTCCTCGTCCGGTGGGGGCCGTTCCTCTTCGTCCGCCGGGCGCCTGCCGCTGCCGCCGCGACCGTCGCGGCCCCGGTGGTGATGAGCCGCCTGTTGACCGAGGGGAGCGGGGCGACCCTGCTGGAACGCCATAGCGCCGACCGCCCCGGCTACGTCGAGTACCGGCCCGTACCGGCGGTTTCTCCCCCCGGCCGCCCGGCGGGCGTGATCACCCGGAAGGGCCCGCTCCGCCCGGCGGGCGTGATCACCCGGAAGGGCCGCCGGGCGGAACGGGCCCTTCCACCTCCTCGTACGGTCAGCCCAGCCCGCGCGCCCGCTCGAACCGGGCCCGCGCCTCGGCCAGGTCCACCACCGGCTGCGGGTAGTCCAGCTCGCCCTCGGCCTTCCACGGCTCGTGGACCGCCGCCCCCTTCACCTCCGCGAGCTCCGGCACCCACCGCCGTACGTAGTCGCCGCGCGGGTCGTACCGCTTGGCCTGGGTCACCGGGTTGAGCACCCGGTTGGGGCGGGTGTCCGTGCCGGTGCCCGCGACCCACTGCCAGTTGAGCTGGTTGTTGGCGATGTCGCCGTCCACCAGCAGCTCCAGGAAGTGGCGGGCACCCACCCGCCAGTCCACGTACAGCGTCTTGGTGAGGAAGCCGGCGGCCAGCAGTCGGCCGCGGTTGTGCATCCATCCCTCGTGCGCCAGCTGCCGCATCGCCGCGTCCACCACCGGATAGCCGGTGCGCCCGGTCTTCCAGGCGGTGATCTCGTCCTCGTCCGAGCGCCAGCGGTCATCCCGCGGGCGGTAGTCGGACCAGGAGGCGTCGGGGCGGGCGGCCAGCACCTGGTGGTGGAAGTCGCGCCAGGCCAGCTGCCGGACGAACGCCTCGCCGCCCGGCCCGCTCTTCTCCCGGGCCCGGACGGCCAGTTCGGCGGCGGAGACCGTACCGAAGTGGAGATGCGGGGAGAGCCGGGAGGTGGCGTCCCCCGCGAGATCGTCATGGCCGTCCGCGTAGTCGGCCATGTCCCCGTCGAGCCAGGACGCCATCAGCTTCCGGCCCGCCTGCTCGCCGCCGTCCGCCAGCCCGGGAGACACGTTCTTGACGTCATCGCGGGCGGGCAGGTCGTCGGAGGCGAGCGGACCGTCCGGCAGCCGGACCGTGCGGGGCGCGCCCAGCGTGCCCCGCACCCCCGCCGCCTCCCAACGGCGGAAGTACGGGGTGAAGACCGCGAAGTGGTCCTTGCCCGACGGCACCACCCGGCCCGGTGCGAGCGCGGTGACCACCGCGTCGTGGAGGAGCAGCTCGCAGCCGGTGTCCGCCAGGGCGGCACGCACCCGCTCCTCACGCCGTGCCGCGTACCCGCTGACCCCGGCCGCCATGTGCACCGCCCCGGCCCCGGTCTCCACGACCAGCCGGCGCACCTCCTTCGCCACCGAGCCCGTACGGACGACGAGCCGACCGCCCCGCCTCCGTAGCCCGGCGTCCAGGTCGGCCAGGCAGTCGGCGAGGAAGGCGAGCCGGTTGGGGGCGTCGAACCCGGCCCGGTGGACGGCGTCGTCCCGGACGAAGAGCGGGACGACCCGGTCCGTGTCCCGCAGGGCGGAACGCAGCACCGGGTTGTCGTGCAGACGGAGATCGGAGGTGAACAGCACCACCGCGACGTTCATGGACGGGTGCTCCTTGCCATGTGGGGGACGGGCGATCAAGCGGTCGGGAAGTCCATCAGGGCCACCGGGTCGGAGGTCGGCTCGGCCGAGCCGCCCGTCGGTTCGACTGTGATCCCCATCCCCGTCGCCCGGTCCACCGGCCCGTCCAGCAGCACCGCGTCGTCGCTCGCCTTCGGGTCCATGAGACCGGCCGAACGCATGGTGCCCTCGTCGTTGAACCAGATCTGGTACACCTTGCCGCTCGGCGGCGGAGCCATCCCCGAGGCCAGGAACACCGCCCGGTTCTCCTGCTGCGAGACGACGACCGTGCCGCGGGCGCCGCCGGTCAGCTCGCCGGAACTGGTCTTCGCGTCCGGGGCGGAGAGGACCCGGGCCAGCCGCTCGTTCTGCCGCTGGGCCCGGTCCGCCTCCTGGCGGGCGTCCTGCGCCACCCGGTTCTGCCACACCGCCACCCCGCCGAAGGCCGCTGCCACCGCGATACAGGCGGCCAGGGTGTAGGTGGACCAGCGGCCGCTGCGCCCGCCGCCGCCCCTGCGTCCGGGTCTGCCGTGCGACGGAGCCTCCTGGCGTACGGTCGTGATCTCCCGCAGCACCCGCTCCCGCAGCTTGCGCGGCGGGGCCTCGGCGACGGCCAGGCCGAGCCGGGCGGCGGTCGCCGACAGCTCCCGTACCTCCTGGGCGCAGGCCTCGCAGTCGGCGAGATGGCGTTCGAACGCGCGGCGCTCGTCCTCCGGGAGCGCGTGCAGGGCGTAGGCCCCGGTCAGCGTGTGCAGTTCGGCCGTGCTCACGCGCTCACCCCCAGGCAGTCGCGCAGTCGGATGAGGCCGTCGCGCAGTCGGGTCTTCACGGTGCCCAGGGGCACGGTGAGGAGTTCCGCCACCTCACGGTAGGTCAGGCCCCGGTAGTAGGCCAGGGTCACGGACTGCCGCTGGAGTTCGGAGAGGGTGCGCAGACAGCGGCGCACCTGTTCTCTCTCCAGCCGGGTCTCCACCTGTTCGGAGACCTCGTCGAAGGCGGGCGTGCGGTCCAGGAGCGCTGCCCTGTGCTCCCGGGCCGCCGACGCCTCGGCCGAGCGGACCCGGTCGACGGCCCGGTGGTGGGCGAGGGTCAGCACCCAGTTCATCGCGCTGCCCCGGGAGGCCTGGAAGCGGGGGGCGGTACGCCACACCTCGACCAGGACCTCCTGGGCGACCTCCTCCGACTGGGCCGGGTCGCGCAGGATGCTCCGGACGAGGCCGAGCACGGGCCCGGAGACCGCGTCGTACACCTGGGCGAAGGCTGCCTGGTCCCCTCGTGCGACCCGCACCAGGAGTTCCTGGAGGTCGGGCCCGGGTGAGGGCACCCCGCTGATCTGTACGGCTTCGTTCACGCGGGTTGCCTCCCGGGGCGTCATCGGTTCCAGGAGGGATTCGGAGCCGGTGGCCGTGCGGATTGGTCCAACGGCCGCGATCCTTCCAGAACCCGCCCCGCTCGGCAGCGCGACGCAGCGGTGCGGCTCAGTCGCCCGTCGCGATCGGCCGAGCGGCGTCATGCCGAGGCGCGTCGTGCTGAGCCGCGTCGGGCGGAGCGGCGTCGCGCCGAAGGGCCCGCAGGGCGAGGAAGACCAGCAGTCCGAGAGGCGAGAGCAGGATCGCGAGGGCCAGCAGAGGGCCCATCAGCCAGGGGGAGAATCCGAGCTTCCGGCTCTGGAGGAACATCCACTGACCGACCAGCAGGTCCCACGCGATGATATGGGCCCAGACGGCCGCGGCGCCGTCGGGCAGCGTCATCAGCTGCTGGAAGCCGGTGAGGTCGGGCCCGGTCACCGCCGCCCAGACCTCCGGGAAGACCGGCGCGACGAGGACGGCGTACAGCACGGCGACCGGCACCGCGGTCAGCGGTGACGAGACGATCCGGGTGGTGACGGACCAGGCGGGGGCGAAGATCATCAGCAGCCAGAACGGGGCGGCCAGGAGGAACGTGAGGTCGAAGAGGGTGCCGGCGCCGGTCATGCGGTGAACTCCTTGCTGCGGGAAGGCTGTTCGGATTCCCGGGCGATGGATTCCCGTGGTTCGGATCCCCGCGGTACGGATTCCTGATGCACGGGGGTGGGCGCGGTCGGCCGTCGCAGGGCCGCCCCCACTCCGGCGGCCACCGCCAGCAGGAGGACGCCCGCGGCGACGAGCGTCTCCGTGTCCGGGCGGATCAGGGGCCGACCGCGCAGTGCCTGCCAGGTGGTCAGGGCGACGAGACCCGCGTAACCGGCCGTCACCACCCGTACGAGACGCAGTCGCAGCCCGGCATCGCTCAGCCGGGCGATCCGGGGTGCGAGCACCACCAGGGCGATCAGGAAGAGCGGGATCAGCTGGAGCGCGTGCATGCCCACGAAGTGCGGGATCCGCAGATCGCCTCCGGTCGTGGACCAGCCGGTGAGCGGCATCGAGGGGCCGCCGTCCGGTACGCCGACGGAGTGGGCGCCGATCACATCGGGGCTCTGTGTGCCGCCGGCCCGCTGCTCCGCGCTGGGCAGCGTCATCAGGAAGCCGATCCCCGCGCCCACCAGCGTGATCACGACACCGCCCCGGATCGCCCAGGCGGTCGCCCGGTCCGCGAACCGGGTGCGCAGCAGCAGGAGACCGATCACCAGGGTGGCCGCCCACAGGACGATGACCGTGATCCCCATCGCCATGAACAGGGCCCGGTCGAGGGGTGTCTCGACGTTGAAGTGGCTCCGCTTCCCGCGGACGACCTGCCCGGTGATGATCGCCATCTCGACCAGGCTCGTGGCGACGACCGCGTTCCCCGCCCACCAGCCGGTCCGGGGCCCCCGGGTCGACTGCGCGAGCATCCACGCCAGGGACAGGCCGTAGACGGTGAAGGAGAGGTAGAACTTGAACGGCTTCGCCCAGATCGGCGCGTCCACCAGGACGCGGTCGTCGACCACGAGACCCACGGCGGACAGGACGGCCCCGAGGGCCATCACGGCGGAGAAGAGGACTAACGGGCGATGCCAGGTACGCCATGACGGCATGGGGGTCTCCTGAGAGCTGATGTATGGATAGTGGCACTCGCCGCTATCCGGTAGGGGGACTATCTATGATGGCGGTCTGGTCTGGCAAGGGTGAAAGGCGAACACGCGGTGCGCATCGGTGAATTGAGTCGCAGGTCCGGGGTGCCGGTGCCGACGATCAAGTACTACGTACGGGAACGGCTCCTGCCCGCAGGGGAGTTGACCAGCCCCAACCAGGCGGAGTACGGCCCCGGCCACGAGCGGCGACTCCGCCTGATCCGGGTCCTGCTGGAGGTGGGCGGCCTCTCGCTCGCCACCATCGGGGAGATCCTGAAAGCCACCGACGACCCCGCCCGCCCGGTCATCAAGGTGCTCGGCGCGGCGGCGACGGGGGTCACGCCGCTGGAGGAGGGCGAGAGCGGTCCGGAGCTGGCCCAGGCCCGGGAGGACGTGGCCGAGCTGCTGCGCCGGCGCGGTTGGCGGGTCAGCGAGGGGACGCCGGCCGCCGAGTCGCTGGCCGGGGTGATGGCGGCGCTGCGCCGGGTCGGACACGGCGGTCTGGTCGACCTGATCGAGGAGTACGCGGACGCGGCCGAGTCGGTGGCCCGGGCCGACATCGGCTACGTACGGCGCCGGGTGGCCCGCGAGGACCTGGTGGAGAGCGTGGTCGTGGGGACGGTCCTGGGCGAGGCCATGTTCGGCGCGCTGCGCAGGCTCGCCCACGAGGACGTCTCGTTCCGGCTCTACGAGGGGCTGGGCGGCGGCGAGGGGGAGGGGCCTGCCGATAGCGGTGGGTCTGCCGGTGCGCCTGACGGTGTGGAGGGTGCGAAAGGCGCGGGGGCGCCCGGGGTCTGAGGCCCGACGACCGGGGCGAGACCTCCGCGGACGCACGGACCCCGCCCGCCGGGAGTACGGTCGGGCGGGGTCCTGAGCCGGAGAAGAGGCGACGCGGCCCCTGTCGGGCCCAGCCGGAGGGTCACGCGGCTGCCGCCGGGCGGCCGCGAGCGGGAGAGGCGACACGACTGCTGCCGCCGGGCCCTGGGCGGCGGGCGGCGCGGCCGCCGCGGAACCCTGCCGAAGCGTCTCCGGTCGGGCCCCGTCCCGGCCGGAGGGAGGGCTACGCGGCCGCTCCGCCCTCCTGCTCGCGTTCCACCTGCTCGTTCCACTCGCGCTTGACCGCGCGCCAGGCGTCGTCGTTCTGGCCCAGGCGCCAGTAACCGGAGATCGACAGCTGGGCGAGCGGGATCTGCCGCTCCACGCGCAGATGGCGGCGGATCTCCTTCACGAAGCCCGCCTCCCCGTGCACGAACGCCTGGACCTCGCCCTCGGGGAAGTCGAGCCCCTTCACGGCGGCGGTCAGCAGCTCGCCGACCGGCCGGTCGCCGCGGTGCAGCCAGGTCACGGCCACCCCGTCGGGCGACACGATCTTCTGCTCCTCGGAGGCGTCCGGCACCTCGACGAACGCGTGCACCAGAGCGCCCGCCGGCATCTGCTCCAGCGACGCGGCGATCGCCGGCAGGGCGCTCTCGTCACCGGCCAGCAGGTGCCAGTCGGCCGAGGCCTGCGGCCCGTAACCGCCGCCGGGGCCGAGGAAGGTCACCTGCTCGCCCACCTGGGCGCGCTGCGCCCACGGCCCCGCGAGGCCCTCGTCGCCGTGGACCACGAAGTCGACGGCCATCTCCCGGGCCACTGGGTCCCAGGAGCGGACCGTGTACGTCCGCGTCGTGGGCCACAGCTCGCGCGGGTGGCTCTCGCGGATCGCGGCGATGTCGAACGGGTGCGGGTAGTCCGCGCCGTCGGGGGCGAAGCACAGTTTGATGTAGTGGTCGGTGAAGCCGTCCAGGGAGAAGTCCGCGAGCCCCTCGCCGCCGAGCACCACCCGCACCATGTGCGGCGTGATCTGCTCGGTGCGCACGACCCGCGCCCCCTGGGTCTTGGGTCCTTGCCGGGCCGGCCGCTCTGCCACGAGGTACTCCCTGGGTTGTGACGGGCGGGCGCGCCCGTCGGTGGACGGTGCGTGCCACGCACGTATCGGCGCACGGGGCCGGACACCTCCGGCCCCAATGACTTAGGCATGCCTAAGTTAACACTTCAGGTCCGGAGTGTGGTGAGGAGCCGCTGAAGCGCCCCGCCCAGCCCCCACTGCCCGGCGAGCGCTTCCAGGGCGGCCGGGTCGCGCGGCTCGCGGGGGAGTACCGGGTCGAAGTCGGGCAGCGGCACGTCCGTCGCCACCCGCACGACCTTCGGCGCGACCGCCACATAGTCCCGCGCCTCGTCCAGCCGCTTGCGCTGCGAGGGGGTGAGCTTCGCCTTCGGGTCGTCCACCGCGGCCATGATCCCGGCCAGGTCCCCGTACGCGTCCAGCAGCTTGGCCGCCGTCTTCTCGCCGATGCCGGGCACGCCAGGGAGTCCGTCGCTCGGGTCGCCGCGGAGGAGGGCCAGGTCCACATAGCCCGCCCCGTCCACCCCGTACTTCTCGCGGAGCCACGCCTCGTCGGTCAGCTGGAGCGTGCCGACCCCCTTGAGCGGATAGAGCACCCGCACCTGCCGGGCGTCGTCGACCAGCTGGTACAGATCGCGGTCGCCGGTCACGATGTCCACCGGGCCGGTGGCGCGGGCGGTGAGCGTGCCGATCACGTCGTCCGCCTCGTACGGCGTGACACCGACCCGGGCGATACCCAGCGCGTCCAGCACGTCCTCGATGATCGGGACCTGCGGGGAGAGCGTGTCCGGGACCTCCTCCTCGTCGCTCTGCCCGGCGGGAGTCTCCTCGGCCACCCGGTGCGCCTTGTACGTCGGGATCAGATCCACCCGCCACTGAGGGCGCCAGTCGTTGTCCCAGCAGGCCACCAGCTCGTCCGGTCGGTGGTCCTGCACCAGGCGGGCGATGAAGTCGAGCAGCCCGCGCGCGGCGTTGACCGGGGTCCCGTCCGGCGCGCGCACCGAGTCGGGGACGCCGAAATAGGCGCGGAAGTAGAGGGAGGCGGTGTCGAGGAGCATCAGGCGTCGCGTCACGGAACCGATGATGCCCCACGCCACCGACAGTCGTCGCCGATGGCTCCCGGTGACCGAAAAGCATCGCTTCCGTGAGCTGGGTCACTCTTCCGTTTGGTCCGTGTAAGGACGGGCAGGCGCGCCACCGGAGCGAACCACGTCCCCTTTCCCACGGGCACGTGCCATGCGGGCCGAACCCGCACCGCTCCACGGTCTGCCGGCGGGGGTGGCAGACCGTTTTTCAGTTCAACCCGTGAGGTGCATGTGTCAAGGCTGCAAGCCGAAAACTTGTACAAAGTGTTCGGCCGACGACCCGATCAAGCCGTCCGGAAGCTGGAGGACGGCGCGGACCGCGACGAACTCCGGGCCGACGGAACGACCGCAGCGGTGATCGACGCCTCCTTCACGGTGGAGCCGGGCCAGATCTTCGTCGTGATGGGCCTCTCCGGCTCGGGCAAGTCCACCCTGCTGCGGATGCTCAACGGGCTGCTCGAACCCACCGCCGGACGCGTGCTCTTCGACGGCCAGGACCTGACCGCCCTGGCC
The DNA here is from genome assembly GCF_056436485.1 of Streptomyces sp. NPDC043746. NCBI lineage: Bacteria > Bacillati > Actinomycetota > Actinomycetes > Kitasatosporales > Streptomycetaceae > Streptomyces > Streptomyces sp. NPDC043746. The sequence continues at coordinate 203,164 of NZ_JBWKCM010000001.1, forward strand.
CCCCGCGAGCTGCGCCGGGTGCGCTCCACCAAGATCAGCATGGTCTTCCAGCACTTCGCGCTCTTCCCGCACCGGAGCGTCCTGGACAACGCCGCGTACGGCCTGGAGGTCCAGGGCGTGCCCAAGGCCGAGCGGATCGAGCGTGCCACCGAGGCCCTCCAGCTCACCGGCCTGGCCGGCTGGGAGGACTCCTGGCCCGACGAGCTGTCCGGCGGTATGCAGCAGCGCGTCGGCCTCGCCCGCGCGCTCGCCACCGACGCCGACCTGCTCCTCATGGACGAGTCCTTCAGCGCGCTCGACCCGCTGATCCGCCGTGACATGCAGGACCAGCTCCTGGAGCTCCAGAAGCGGCTGAAGAAGACCATCGTCTTCATCACCCACGATCTCAACGAGGCCATGCGCCTGGGCGACCGGATCGCCGTGATGCGCGACGGGCGGATCGTCCAGCTCGGGACCGCCGAGGACATCCTCGTCACCCCGGCCAACGACTACGTCGCCTCCTTCACCCAGGACGTCGACCGCTCCCGGGTCCTCACGGCGGGCGCCATCATGGCCGAACCCCACACCGTGATGGGCTCCACCTCCGAGGCCGGCACCGAGCTGCGCACCCCGCAGGACGTCCTCGCCGCCGCTCCCGCCACGGTCGGAACGTCCACGCCGGTCATCGAGCTGTTCGGCCCCTGCTCGACGAGCACGGACCCGGTGGCCGTCACCGACGCCGAGGGCGAGCTCGTCGGCGTCGTCCCCGGCTCCCGGCTGCTCGCCGTCCTCGGCGACCCGATGACCCCCACGGGACCACCGCAGGCCACGCCGTCCGACAACGATGCGGTCGAGAACGGCACCGGCGAGAACGACGTGAAGAAGGTGGCCCGTGTCTAGGCTTCCTCTCGGTGACTGGGTCGACTCCGCCGTCGACTGGCTTCAGACCCACCTCTCCTGGCTCTTCGACGCGATCAGTACGGTCGTCGGGGGCATGTTCGACGGCATAGCCGCCGTCCTCTCCGGCCCCCACCCGCTCCTCTTCGCCGGTATCGTCGCGATCATCGCCTGGTGGCTGCGCGGCCTTCCGGCCGGACTGCTGGCCTTCGCCGGGTTCACCCTCATCGACTCCGTCGAGCTGTGGGCCGAGGCGATGGACACCCTCACCCTGGTGCTCGTCGCCACGATCGTCACGCTGGCCATCGCCGTACCGCTCGGCATCTGGTCCTCCCGGTCCAAGACCGTCAGCGCGCTGATCCGGCCGGTCCTGGACTTCATGCAGACCATGCCCGCCATGGTCTACCTGATCCCCGGCGTCATCTTCTTCGGCGTCGGAGTGGTTCCCGGCATCATCGCCACCATCATCTTCGCGTTGCCCCCGGGCGTCCGGATGACCGAACTCGGCATCCGCCAGGTCGACGGCGAACTCGTCGAGGCGGCCGAGGCCTTCGGCACCACCTCGCGCAACACCCTGCTGCGCGTCCAGCTCCCGCTGGCGCTGCCCACGATCATGGCGGGCATCAACCAGGTCATCATGCTGGGCCTCTCCATGGTCGTCATCGCGGGCATGGTCGGCGGCGGCGGGCTCGGCGGCTCCGTCTACCGCGCGATCGGCAACATCGACGTCGGCCTCGGCTTCGAGGCGGGCATCTCCATCGTCATCCTCGCCATGTACCTGGACCGGATGACCGGCGCACTCGGCCGCGAGGTCTCCCCGCTGGGCCGCCGCGCCGCCGCCAGGGCCCAGGCCGCCTCCGAGGGCTGGAAGATCTGGACGTACCGTCCGCAGCCCGTCGTCGCGGTCGCCGGCGTCGTCGCCCTCGCGCTCGTCGCGGGCGGCATGGGCGTCTTCGGTGGCTCCGCCAAGAACACCACCGCCTCCGGCACCCCGCAGATCGGCGCGGGCAAGAAGGTCAGTATCGGCTACATCCCCTGGGACGAGGGCATCGCCTCCACGTACCTCTGGAAGGAGATGCTGGAGCGCCGCGGCTTCGAGGTCGACGTCACCCAGTACGAGGCCGGATCGCTCTACACCGGTATGGCCAACGGCCAGATCGACTTCCAGACCGACTCCTGGCTCCCCGTCACCCACGCCAGCTACTGGGAGAAGTACCAGGACCGCCTGGACGACCTCGGCGCCTGGTACGCCCCCACCTCGCTGGAGCTGGCCGTCCCGGCCTACATGAGCGACATCACGTCCATGGAGGACCTGAAGGGCCGGGCCTCCGAGTTCAAGGGCCGGATCGTCGGCATCGAGCCCAGCGCCGGTGAGATGGGCCTGCTGAAGTCGAAGCTCCTGCCGGGGTACGGCCTGGACAAGGAGTACAAGCTCGTCGACGGCTCCACCCAGTCCATGCTGGCCGAGCTGAAGCGCGCGTACGCCAGGAAGGAACCGATCGTCGTCCCGCTCTGGTCGCCGCACTGGGCCTACAACGAGTACGACCTCACCAAGCTCGCCGACCCCAAGAAGCTCTGGGGCGAGGGCGACGGCGTCCACACCCTCTCGCGCAAGGGCTTCGCCCAGGACCAGCCCGAGATCGCGCAGTGGCTGGGGAGCTTCAAGATGACCGAGAAGCAGCTCACCAGCCTCGAAGCCGAGATCCAGAAGACCGGCGCGGGCAAGGAGCAGGAGGCCGTCCGCATCTGGCTGGAGGCCAACCCGGGCGTCGCGGACCAGTGGACCCCGGTCCCCGAGGGCGCCGAGAACGCCCGGGCCGCCGGGGCGCAGCAGGTGGCCGCGGCCGGGAAGGACGAGCGCCAGCGCCCCGTCCGGGCCGCCGGGTCCGCCCCTGCGGAAGAACTGCTGGGACAGTGACGGTGACCAGCTGACGGACCTCGGCTCCCGGCTGAACGGGAAGCAGTTCGGTGGTCCGGAGCAACGGGATCCGGAAACGCGGCGCGGGCCACGAGGAGCAGACCGTGGAGGCCTGGACGGACGACAATCCGGGCACCGCGGGCACCATGGCGCTCCCGTAGAGGCTCCGGTCCAGCAAAAGCGCAGGTGAGGGGTGGGCTCCGCCGATGGGCGGGGCCCACCCCTTCCGGCTGTCCGGGGGCCGATTACCGGACGTCTTGCGCAACCATGTGCGTAAGGTGCTGGCAGCCGGGAGGATGGCTGAGGTGGGAGGGAGCCGCTCATGGACGACAAGGACACACCGCGGGTGGGTGCCGCGGTCCGTCGCAGACGCCGCACCCTGGGCCTCACGCTGGCCGCGGTCGCCGGGCGCAGCGGGCTCTCCGTGCCCTTCCTCAGCCAGGTCGAGAACGAGCGCGCCCGCCCCAGCGCCCGCTCCCTCGACCGGGTCGCCGAGGCCCTGGAGACCACCGCCTCCCGGCTGCGGGCCGCCGCCGACTCGGCCCGCGCGGTTGACGTCGTACGAGGCGAGGAGGGCGACGGCGTACGCCGGGTGGTGCGCGGCCGCCACCAGCTCAGCGCCCTGGAGTTCACCGGCGAGATCGACCTCGGGCGCGAGTTCCAGCACCGCAACGACGAGCTGATGTACGTCGTGGAGGGCGCCGCCGAGGTGGAGGCGGAGGGCCAGGCGTACCGGCTGGAGCGCGGCGACACCCTGTTCCTCTCCGGCGGTGTACGGCACCGCTGGCGCGCCACTCGCCCCGGCACCCGGCTCCTGCTCGTCGCAGTCGCGGAGCACATCGACGCCACGTACGACTCACGGCGCTGAGCACCGGGAGCGTCCGACATGCCGAACGTACCCCCGCGTGTGGTCTCCCTGGTCCCCTCCCTCACCGAGGCCGTCGCCGCCACCGCCCCCGGGCTGCTCGTCGGGGCCACCGACTGGTGCACGCACCCGGCGGACCTCGCCGCCGCCCGGATCGGCGGCACCAAGAACCCGGACGTGGCCGCGATCACCGCCCTCGCCCCGGATCTGGTGATCGCCAACGAGGAGGAGAACCGCGCCCCCGACCTCGCGGCGCTCCGGGCGGCCGGGCTGGACGTCCTGGTCACCGGGATCCGCACCCTGGAGCAGGCCTTCACCGAGCTGGACCGGGTCCTCACCGCCGGCTGCGGCCTGCCCCGCCCCCGCTGGCTGGACGAGGCCGAGGCCGCCTGGGCCGCACTCCCCGCCCCCGCCGCGAGCCCGCGCCCCGCGATCGTGCCGATCTGGCGCCGCCCCTGGATGGTGCTCGGCTCCGACACCTTCGCAGGGGACCTGCTGGCCCGGCTCGGGGTGCGCAACGTCTACGCGGACCACGCCGAGCGCTACCCGCGCATCGCGCTCGACGACCTGAACGCGTCCGGCGCCGAGCTGGTCGTGCTGCCGGACGAGCCCTACCGCTTCACCACGGACGACGGCCCCGAGGCCTTCCCCGGCCTGCCCGCCGCCCTCGTCGACGGCCGCCTGCTCACCTGGTACGGGCCGTCACTGGCGCGGGCCGCGCGGGAGCTGCCGTCAGCACTCCGCTGACCACCCCGCGAACGGTCCGCACCCCGGCCACCACCCACGCCACCACCAGGAACACGTAGAGCGCCACGGCCAGCCAGGTCAGGGCGGAGAGCCCGGTGTGCCGGGCCAGTCCGGCCGCCCCTGTCACACACGTACCGACGGGGAAGGTGAACGCCCACCACGTCATCGCGAACCCCATGCCGTCCCGCGCCGCTCTGATCACCATCGCGCCCGCCAGCGCCAGCCACAGCACCGCGAACCCCATCACCGGCACCCCGTAGAGCACGGCGAACGCGCCGAACGCCGAGGCGTAGGGGCTCGCCACCGCCCCCGGAGCCGCGTCGGCCAACTGGTTCACGGCGGTCGTCGACTGGCCCAGCGGCCCCAGCACCAGGAAGAGCGTCGGGGCCAGCGCCAGGGGCAGCGGACCGTGGTGGACGAGCCGGGCGAAGACGAGCGGCAGCATCACCAGTGTGGCCAGCAGGGAGAGCCCGAACATGGCGTAGCAGGCCAGCAGCAGCGCCTCCCGCCCCTGCCCCTCGGGCACATGGGCCACCAGCAGCGCACCCTGCGTGGCCGAGACCATCGGGGCGACCAGCGGCAGCAGCCAGACGGGCGACGCGGTCCCGGGCGCCGGACGGTGCCGCACGACCATCAGATACGGGACCACCACGGCGGCCCCCAGCCCGATCGCCGTCCCCGCGACGAAGAGCACCACGTCCACGGCGAGCGCGGCCCGCGCGCCGATGACGTCCGCCCCCACCGTCAGCGTCGCCCCGCCGACCGCCAGCAGCGCCATGGAGAGGCACCCGTAGAAGGGGGCGACGGCCGGGTCCAGGAGGTGGGTGCGGGCCTGGTCGCGGTGGTGGAGCCAGTGTCCGGTCCGGGCGGCGAGGACGGCGGCCAGCAGGAGGGCGGAGAGCCCCCAGACGACGGTGCACGCGGTGCGGAGGCCGGGCACGCCGACCGGGAGCGCCGCCCCGGCGGCGGCCACGATCGCGGTGCCCATGACGCTCGCGTACCAGTTGGGGCCGATGTGCCGCAGGGCGGGCAGCCGCGGCTGCGTACCGGCGTCCGGACGCCGGCCGTCCGGAGAGGGGAGGGGAGCGGTGCCGGGGGCCGACAGGGGGGCGCTGGTCTGCGGAAAGATGGCCATGCCACGATTCTTCGCCCGCCCTCCCGGGCCCACCAGGGACTCCGCCCCTATGAGGTCATAAGGTGACTTTATGAGCAGGGAAACGCCCGTGCCCCCCACCCCCCTCTCCCACCGGGTCCCCGACCTCGGGGCGCTGGAGCTGCTGCTCGCCGTCGCCCGCCACGGCAGCCTCGGCCGGGCCGCCAAGGACCTCGGCATCACCCAGCCCGCCGCCTCCAGCCGCATCCGCTCCATGGAGCGCCGGCTCGGCGTGGCCCTGCTCGACCGCTCCCCGCGCGGCTCCCGGCTGACCGGCGCGGGCGCCCTCGTCGCCGACTGGGCGCGCCGCGTGGTGGAGGCCGCCGAGGCGTTCGACGCGGGGGCGCAGGCGCTGCGCGACCGGCGGGACTCCCGGCTGCGGGTCGCGGCCAGCATGACCATCGCCGAATACCTGCTGCCCGGCTGGCTGATCGCCCTGCGCACCGACCGCCCGGACACCGCCGTCTCGCTCCACGTCGGCAACTCGGCGGACGTCGCCCGCCGCCTGGTGACCGGCGAGGCCGACCTGGGCTTCGTCGAGGGCCTGTCGATACCGGAAGGGCTCGACGGCACGGTCATCGCCCACGACCGCCTGGTCGTCGTGGTCGCCCCCGCCCACCCGTGGGCCCGCCGCCGCACCCCGCTGCTCCCGGACGAACTGGCCGCCACCCCGCTGATCCTGCGCGAGCACGGCTCCGGCACCCGGCAGGTCCTGGACGCGGCCCTCGCCGTCCACGGCGGGCTCGCCCCGTCCCTGCTGGAACTCTCCTCCACGACCGCCGTGAAGGGCGCGGCGGTAAGCGGCGCCGGACCGTGCGTCCTGAGCGAGCTGGCCCTCGGCGAGGAGCTGTCCGCCCGCCGTTTGGTCGAGGTCCCGGTCGCGGGCGTACGGCTGCGCCGCCAGCTGCGGGCCGTCTGGCCGGCGGGCCACCGCCCCACGGGCCCGGCCCGCGACCTGCTCTCCCGCACCGGCCGGAGCGGGGTGCCGGGTGCCCCGTAGCCGCTGCGAACCTCCGGCGGCGACCGCCGCCTAGAGTGGCCCCATGACCTTCGTGACGCCGCCCGGCTGGTACCCGGACGCGGGCACACCCGGCACCGAGCGCTGGTGGGACGGCACGGCCTGGACCGCGCACACCCGCCCGCTCGCCGCCACCACCGCCCCGGCCGAACCGGCCCGACGGCCGTACGCGCCCGAAGCGGCCCAGCAGCCCTCCGCGCCGCAGACGTTCGGGCCCCCGCAGCCCGCTCCCCGCGGCGGCGGCCGGACGAAGGTCCTGGCGATCGCCCTCGCGGGTCTGCTGGTCCTGGGCTCGGCGGTCACCGCCGTCGTCCTGCTGGGCCGCGACGACAGCGGTACGCGAGCGGCCCCGGGGCCCAGCCCGTCCGCCCCGGCCGCCACCGCAGCCGCCCCCTCCGCCACGCCCACCTCGGAGGACGGCGCTCCGGAGGACGACCCCGCCGTCCTCGTCGACCAGCTCAACGGGATCACGCTGGCGGTGCCCGAGGGCTGGGAGAAGGCGAAGACCGCCACCGGCGGCGTCCCCACCATGCGGACCGCCGTCTCCTACGACTGCCCCGGCACCTCCGGCTTCTGCTACCGGGGCACGGTCTCCACCCGGACCGCCCGTGCCGACCAGACCGACCCCAAGGCCATCGCGGAGGCCGACATCACCACGGCCGCCGACAAGGCCTACGAGGAGGACACCCTCGGCCGGCGCACCCACGGCGGGATCACCTCCCACCAGGTGCTCAAGGAGGGCCCGGTCGCGGTCGCCGGGCGTACCGGCTACCTGGTGCGCTGGCGGGTCGTCACCGGGAAGGGCCCCGGCGGGGTGGTGCAGTCCGTGGCGTTCCCCTCGACCGTGGGCACCGAGGCGCCGGTGATCGTCCGGTTCGCCTTCGACGCGGACCGGCCGGAGCTGCCGCTCTCCCTGATGGACACGATCACCCGGTCGATCCGCCCGATCGGGGACAGCACGGCGAACGGCGGCGTGGGCTCGACGATCGGCCCCTGACCTCACCTGGCGGGGCGGGGTTCACAGGAAGGTCTTCCCTTCCCCCCGGTACGTCGGGACGGTCGCCGTGATCCGGTCGCCCTCGATCAGCCGCAGTGCGTCGAAACGCTCGCACAGCTCACCGGCCTTGGCATGCCGGAACCAGACCTTGTCCCCGATCAGCAGATCGTCGGCGGGGGAGCCGAGCAGCGGCGTCTGGACCTCGCCCGCGCCCTCCTGCGCGTCGTAGCGCAGCCCTTCGGGGAGGTACGGGACGGGGGAGCGGTCCGCGCCCGCCGCCCCCGACGCCGGGTAGCCGCCGCCGAGCACCGTCACCACGCCCACGCCGGGCCGCCGTACCACGGGCTGGGCGAACAGGGCGGCCGGGCGGGCGGTGAACGAGGTGTAGTTGTCGAAGAGGCGGGGTACGTAGAGCCCCGACCCGGCGGCGACCTCCGTGACCGCGGCCTCGGCCGCCGTGTGCTGCACACTGCCGGTGCCGCCGCCGTTGACGAACTCCAGCCCGGGCGCGACCGCCCGCACGGCCCGCACCACCTCGGACCGGCGGACCGCCAGCTCCTTGCGGGCGGCGGCCTGCATCAGCCGGATCGCCCCAGACCGCAGCGGCCGCCCGGCCACCGCGTCCCCGACCCCGGCGACATGACCCTCGTACGCCATCAGCCCCACGAGCCGGAACCCCGGCCGACGCGCCACCGATCGGGCCAGCTCGGCGAGTTGGGCGGGGGAGCGCAGGGGAGAGCGCAGCGCGCCGATCCTGATCCGGCCGCCCAGCAGCCGCAGCGAGGTGTCCAGCTCCAGGCAGACCCGGATCTCCTCCCGCCCACCGGCCCGGGAGGCGTCGATCAGCTCCAGCTGGGAGTGGTCGTCCACCATCACCGTCACGGCTGCGGCCAGCTTCGGATCGGCGGCCAGCTCCGCGAAGGCGGCCCGGTCGGCGGACGGATACGCCAGCAGGACGTCGTCGAACCCGGCCCGCGCCAGCCAGAGCGACTCCTCCAGCGTGAACGACATGATCCCGGCGAACCCGGGCCGCGCGAGCACCCGCTCCAACAGGGCCCGGCACCGCACGGACTTGCTTGCCACCCGGATCGGCTTCCCGCCCGCCCGGGCCACCAGATCGTCGGCGTTGTCGTCGAACGCCTCCAGATCGACGATCGCCAGCGGGGCGTCGAGATGGGCGGTGGCCCGGTCGTACCGGGCCCGGTCGGCGGCACGGGCAGTCATGGCCGCAGCTTGCCAGAGAGCGCTACCCCTGGGTAGGGGACGTACGGGGCAGATCGGCCGAGGCCGGACGTCCCGTTCCCCGCCGTACGCCCGCAGCCCGTAGAGTGACGGGCACGCGAGCACCAACACGCCTGACGGCGGCGGTGATCCGTGGTCGGTACGGGAAGTGAACCAGGGGGCCGGATGAGTACCGAAGCGCAACGCGCTCCCGTACCCCCGCGCCCGACGTCTCCGCCGCCTTCCGCTTCCCCGGCGGCCCCCCCTCCGCCCACGGCTCCGGTCCCCTCGGCCCCGGCGACGACCCCGCAGGCGCCCGCCCGACCGACGGCCCCGCAGGCGCCTGCGCAGCCGACGGATTCCGCACCTTCCGCTTCCGCCCCGCGGTCCTCCACCCCACCGGCGCCCGACGCTCCGCCGACGGTGCGGACGGATGCCGCGGCGACCGTGGCCGTGCCCGCCGCCCCTCCCGTACCACCGAACCCGGCCGGCGCCCCCGCGCCCCCGCAGGCGCCACCGCCCGCCGCAGCCGACGCCCCCACCCGCCCTGGGCCGTCCGAACCCCCTGCCCCCGGCCCCCACCCCACCCACCCCGGGCCGCCGCCCGCCTTCACCACCCGGCGCAGGCCCGTGGGGGCCGTCGACCTCACCCCGGCGCCGGGGGCCGCTCCGCAGCCGCCGCCTCCGGGGGCGTACCGGGTGCCGGCGCGTTACGGGTATCCCGAGACGCCCGTGGAGACCACCACCCGGCTGCGGCCCGTCCCGTCGGGGCGGCCGCGGTGGCGGGCGGTTGCGTCGGCGGTCTGCGTCGTGCTCGGGCTCGGGCTGATCGGCGGGGCGGCCACCGGGGCCTGGCTGACCGGCGACTCCTCCGCCGAGCCGCCCCGGACCCCGTACGCCACCGGCCGTACCGTCTGGCACAGCGTCCCCGTCGACACGCTCTTCCCGCCCACCCTCAAGGGCACCGGCGCCGGGCCCGGCGGGACCAACCGCACCTGGATCCGGCTCTCCGTCGCCCCGGACAGCGACTGCTCCCACGGGCTCGACCCGCTGCTGCGCGCCACCCTGCGCTCCGTCGGCTGCGAGCGGATGGTGCGCGCCACCTACACCGACGTCACCCGCTCCTCCGTCACCACCGTCGGCGTGGTCGTCACCGAGGCCGACGAGGCCGGGATGCAGGCACTGAGCACCCGGTTCACCGAGCAGCGGCTCGCCGGGCGCAAGGACCTGATGCCGCGTACGTACGCCCCCGAGGGCACCCTCGCCGCCGGGTTCGGCGACCAGCAACGGGCCAGCTGGACCGTCCGGCCGCTCACCGAGATCCCCGTCGTCGTCTTCGCCGTCTCCGGCTTCGCCGACGCCCGCACCGTCCCCGAACCGCAGCCCGCCGACGCGGCCACCGAGACGGGCGCCGACACGGACATCGCCCAGGCCGGGCTCGGCCATGAGGCCAAGGGCATCGCGGACCGGGTGGAGCGAGGGCTCCGCAAGACCGTCACCGACCTCGTGGAGCCCCCCGCATGACCCGACGACGACCCCGCCGCGCCCTCGCCGCGGTCTGCGCCGCCGCCGTCCTCGCGCTCACCCCCGCCCCTCCCGCCCACGCGGACGCCATCCGCGACCAGCAGTGGGCCCTGGCGGCCCTGCACACCGACCGCGCCTGGCAGACCACGAAGGGCGCGGGCGTCACCGTCGCCGTCCTGGACACCGGGGTCGACGGCTCCCACCCCGACCTGGTCGGCCAGGTGCTCCCCGGCAAGGACCTCGTCGGCTTCGGCGCCACGCGCGGCGACTCCTCCTGGGCCCTGCACGGCACCGCGATGGCCGGGATCATCGCCGGACGCGGCAACGGCCCCGGCCGCGCCGACGGCGTCCTCGGCATCGCCCCCGAGGTCAAGATCCTGCCCGTCCGGGTCATCCTGGAGTCCAAGGACCCCGCCCGCGCCAAGGCCCGCAAGACCCGCGGCACCGCCCTCGCCGACGGCATCCGCTGGGCCGCCGACAACGGCGCCGACGTCATCAACCTCTCCCTGGGCGACGACAGCGAGTCCGCCCACCCGGACCCGGGCGAGGACTCCGCCATCCAGTACGCCCTCTCCAAGGGCATCTCCGTGGTCGCCTCGGCGGGCAACGGCGGCGAGAAGGGGGACCGGATCTCCTACCCGGCCGCCTACCCCGGCGTGATCGCGGTCGCCGCCGTCGACGCGTACGGCACCCACGCCTCCTTCTCCACCCGCCGCTGGTACGCCACCGTCAGCGCACCCGGCGTCGACATCGTCGTCGCCAACCCGGACGGCCACTACTACATCGAGTGGGGTACCTCGGCCGCCGCCGCCTTCGTCTCCGGCGCCGTCGCCCTGGTCCGCGCGGCCCACCCCGGCCTCGACCCCGCCCAGATCAAGAAGCTCCTGGCCGACACGGCCCGCGACGCCCCCGCCGGAGGACGCGACGACGCCCGGGGGTACGGGATGGTCGACCCGGCGGAGGCCATCGAGGCGGGCTCCCGGCTGCGCCCCGGCGACCTCGGCGCCCAGGCCGCCCCGGCGGGCCACCGCGAGAAGTACTTCGGCCCCGGCCCCACCCCGCCGCCCGCCGACGAGGACCCGGCCAACGGGGCCGCCCTGCTCGCCGGGGCCCTCGGCGCGGCCCTGCTGGCGGCGGCGGTCGTCCTGTGGCGTGGCCGGAACGCCTCCGGCCGCCGCTGAGCCGCCACCCCTGGCGGCCTGGCCCCGGCCGCAGGCACTACGCTCGTCCCGTGGCGCTCAAGAACATCCCGGACCCCGGTTTCTCCGACGACGACGGCTCGGCGTCCCCGGCCCTGACCAGCGCGCTGGAAGCCTGGTCGAAGGACCGCACCGCCCTCGGCCCGGTCCTCGCGGCCCTCCGGGAGGCCCGGCTCCTCGTTCCCGTCGTCGCCGTCCTCGGTGAGGTCGAGGAGGACGAGAACGGCTTGCGGCGCGAGAAGACCAGCGACATGGCCGTCCCCACCCTCAAGGCCGGTGACCGGCGTGCGCTGCCCGCCTTCACCTCGACCGACTCGCTGGCCCGCTGGGACCCCGAGGCGCGCCCCGTCGCCGTACCGCTGCACCAGGCGCTCCAGGCCGCCGCGCACGAGAAGGCCGACACCCTGGTGCTGGACCTCGCCGGGCCCGTCGCCTTCGAGCTGAGCGGCCAGGCGCTCCTGGCCCTGGCGGAGAACCGCACCAGCACCGACCCGCTCCGGGACCCGGCGGTGCTCGACGCCGTACGGGACGTGGTCGCCGCCGAGCCCGCCGTGCTCCGCGCCCACCTGGGCCCGGGCCGGGCTGACGGCACCCTCGCCCTGGTCCTCGCCCCGGACGCGGTCCCCGCCGAGGCGGCCCGCCGGGTGGCCGAGGCGCTCTCCGCCAGCGAGGCGCTGAGGGCCCGGCTGGTCGGCGGCTTGGACCTGGCCCTGCTCCCGGCCACAGCCGCCGCACCGGGGGAGCCGCTCTTCAGCCGCTGAGCCCGCGCACGCCCGTGCGGGCAGGCCGCTGAGCCCCTACGCGACCGAGCCCACCCCCCTATGAAAGGGCGGCGGGCTCGGTCGCGTACGGCCTCGGGAAACTAGCCGTAGACCGGGCCCGTGTACTTCTCGCCCGGGCCCTTGCCCGGCTCGTCCGGTACCAGCGAGGCCTCGCGGAAGGCGAGCTGGAGGGACTTCAGGCCGTCGCGCAGCGGCGAGGCGTGGAAGGTGCTGATCTCCGTGGTGGAGGCGTCCAGCAGCCCGGCCAGGGCGTGGACCAGCTTGCGGGCCTCGTCCAGGTCCTTGTGCTCCTCGCCCTCCTCCGTGAGGCCGAGCTTCACCGCCGCCGCGCTCATCAGGTTGACGGCGACCGTCACGATGACCTCGACGGCGGGGACCTCCGCGATGTCGCGGGCCATGGCGTCGAAGCCGGGGTTCTCACTGCTGGTGGGGGTCGCGTCGCTCATGCCCACACGATAAGGCCCGGACGCCGGGGCCCGGTCCCCGGGAGGCCGGGCACCGGGGGATTAGCGCCTTGGCAGGTCGGCTGTTAACCTGTAACAACGACCGGCCGGTCACCTGCGTGCCCGGCCCACAAGTGGAGGCTCCGATCTCCCACCTGGCCGTCCGAACCGGACGGCGGGTCACCGGTCAGGCGGTCCCCATCGTTCCGTACGGACGATGGAGCCGCCCGATGCGCCCCGCGGTTCACCGTGGCGGTGTTCCGGTAGTTCCAGGAGCCCCGCCTGTGTCCCGTCCGGGGCATTTTTGCGCTTCCGGCTCGGTTGGTCTTGACGTTACAGACGTTACGCGGCTGTCCGCCAGGCGGTCGCGTGGTGCTACCGAGGAGGATCCATCAGCGCCGAGCCCCGCATCAACGACCGGATTCGCGTTCCCGAGGTCCGACTTGTCGGTCCCAGCGGCGAGCAGGTCGGCATTGTCCCGCTTGCCAAGGCCCTGGAACTCGCACAGGAGTACGACCTCGACCTGGTCGAGGTGGCGGCGACAGCCCGTCCGCCCGTGTGCAAGCTCATGGACTACGGGAAGTTCAAGTACGAGTCGGCCATGAAGGCCCGTGAGGCGCGCAAGAACCAGGCGCACACGGTCATCAAGGAGATGAAGCTCCGGCCGAAGATCGACCCGCACGACTACGACACCAAAAAGGGTCACGTCGTCCGGTTCCTCAAGCAGGGCGACAAGGTCAAGATCACGATCATGTTCCGTGGTCGTGAGCAGTCCCGCCCTGAGCTGGGCTTCCGACTGCTCCAGCGTCTCGCTTCGGACGTGGAGGACCTGGGCTTCATCGAGTCCAACCCGAAGCAGGACGGCCGGAACATGATCATGGTTCTGGGCCCGCACAAGAAGAAGACCGAAGCCATGGCCGAGGCCCGCGAGGCCCAGGCCGCCCGCAAGGCGGAGCGTCAGGGTTCCACCGACGCCGCGTCCGAGGGCGACAGCGCCGAGGCTTCGGCCGACACACCTTCCGAGGCGTGACCTCCGGGGGCCGCCACCCAGGCGCCCCCCGGGTCCCCCCGGAACCCCATAGAGACTGACGCCCCTGCAGTCCGGTGCCCGCACCGTGAGGGGCGCCACTGACGAGGAGAGAACGGCGCGATGCCGAAGAACAAGACGCACAGCGGTGCCAGCAAGCGCTTCAAGGTCACCGGCTCCGGCAAGGTGCTCCGCGAGAGGGCCGGCAAGCGCCACCTGCTCGAGCACAAGTCGTCCAAGAAGACCCGCTCGCTGACCGGCACGGTCGTCGTGGCTCCGGCCGACGCCAAGAAGATCAAGAAGCTTCTCGGCAAGTGAGGCCCGGCCCCCGGACCGTTCCGGGGGCACGACCTCGATCACACCGGGACCGATTCGTTTCCGGGCCGTGTGAAGACACCCACGGCCCCGCTACAAGGAGTTAACAAGTGGCACGCGTCAAGCGGGCAGTCAACGCCCACAAGAAGCGCCGGGCGATCCTCGAGCAGGCCAGCGGTTACCGCGGTCAGCGTTCGCGCCTGTACCGCAAGGCCAAGGAGCAGGTCACCCACTCCCTGGTCTACAACTACAACGACCGCAAGAAGCGCAAGGGCGACTTCCGTCAGCTGTGGATCCAGCGCATCAACGCCGCTGCCCGCCAGAACGGCATGACGTACAACCGCCTCATCCAGGGTCTGAAGGCCGCCAACATCGAGGTGGACCGCAAGATCCTGGCCGAGCTCGCGGTCAACGACGCCAACGCGTTCGCCGCCCTCGTCGAGGTCGCCCAGAAGGCCCTCCCGAGCGACGTCAACGCCCCGAAGGCCGCCTGATCCAGGCCCCACCTTCCAGGTCGTACGTGAACCGGACCCGCAGGCGCCCGCCGCCTGCGGGTCCGGTGCGTTGCCGCCGCCGCGCCCCACGGTCGTACGCCCGCCGTACGCCCCTTCACGCGCAGACCCCATCGCCGTACGCCCCCGTACGCCGACCCCACCGCCGCACGCAGAGCAGAGAGGCCCGCCGCCGACCATGGGCACCCCCGAACTGATCTCCCCGCGCTCCCCGCGCGTCGCCGCCGCCCGTCGGCTGGCCCGCCGCAACTTCCGCGGCAAGGAGCGCAGGTTCATCGCCGAGGGGCCCCAGGCCGTGCGCGAGGCCGCCGCCCACCGGGGCGGCGACGGGCAGCCCACCCTCATCGAACTGTTCGCCACCCCCGAGGCCGCCGAGCGGTACGCCGACATCGTCGCCGCCGCCCACTCGGCGGGTGCCCGGGTCCACCTGGCCGGTGACGACGTCCTCGCCGACGTCTCGCAGACCGTCACCCCGCAGGGCCTCATCGGCGTCTGCCGCTTCCTGGACTCCCCGTTCCAGGAGATCCTGGACGCCCGGCCCACCCTGGTGGCCGTCCTGGCCAACGTCCGCGACCCCGGGAACGCCGGCACGGTGCTGCGCTGCGCCGACGCGGCGGGCGCCGACGCGGTCGTGCTCACCGACGCCTCCGTGGACCTCTACAACCCCAAGTCCGTGCGGGCGTCGGTCGGTTCGCTCTTCCATCTGCCCGTTTCCGTCGGCGTCCCCGTCGAGCAGGCGGTGCGGGGGCTCCGGGACGCCGGGGTGCGCATCCTCGCCGCCGACGGGGCCGGGGACGACGACCTGGACGACGAACTGGACGCGGGCACCATGGGGACCCCGACCGCCTGGGTCTTCGGCAACGAGGCCTGGGGGCTGCCCGAGGAGACCCGGGCGCTGGCCGACGCCGTCGTCCGCGTCCCGATCCACGGCAGGGCGGAGAGCCTCAACCTGGCCACCGCCGCCGCCGTCTGCCTCTACGCCTCCGCCCGCGCCCAGCGCCCGCGCCGCGCACCGGAGGCGTGACCCCGCTCCCCGACACGTACGGCCGGCCCCGCTCCGGACGCGCAACCCGGCTTCCCCGCGCGTACGGCCCCGCCCCGGGCACGTCACCGGGGCCCGTCCGACGCTCCGTCACCGAACGGTCCCGGCCATTGCCGTACGTCGTCCACCGGCGCACTCCCTCCGCGCGCCCCCACAGGGTGTCGCCGGTTCCCCGACGGCTAGTAGGGTGACGAACTCGGGGGCCCACTGCACCGGTTCGAGAGGTGGGGATACGGGAGTATGGCTGCTGTCGGCATGAGTTCGCCGCGACCGGCGCGCACCGCCGCCGCGCGCGTGGACGGCACCGGCATCGACCCCGACGACCTGCCCGACGGGCTCGTCGTCGCCGATGAGAGCGGCCGCGTCATCTGCTTCAACGCCGCCGCCACCCGCATCACCGCCACCCCCCGCTCCCAGGCCCTCGGCCGCCCGCTGGAGGCCGCGCTCCCGCTGGAGGACCTCAAGGGCAAGCGCTGGTGGGCGCTGACCGACCCGTACGGAGGCCTCGCCACCCGGGGCGGCCAGCCCGAGCGGAACCTCCTGCTGCCCGGCGGCCGTGAGGTGCTGGTCTCCGCCCGTTACGTACGCGAGCACCCGACCGGCCCCGTACGCCGGGTGGTCGTCTCGCTGCGCGGCACCGAGGCCCGTCGGCGTACCGAACGCAGCCACGCCGAGCTGATCGCCACCGTCGCGCACGAGCTGCGCTCCCCGCTCACCTCGGTGAAAGGGTTCACCGCCACCCTGCTCGCCAAGTGGGAGCGGTTCACCGACGACCAGAAGCGGCTGATGCTGGAGACCGTCGACGCGGACGCCGGACGGGTCACCCGGCTCATCGCCGAACTGCTCGACATCTCCCGCATCGACTCCGGCCGCCTGGAGCTGCGCCGCCAGCCCGTCGACATCGCCGCCGCCGTCGCCCGCCACATCCAGGCGCTCATCGCGGGCGGCCAGGCACCCGACCGCTTCCGGGTCCGTGCCCGCGGGCCGCTGCCCGATCTCTGGGCCGACCCCGACAAGATCGACCAGGTCCTCGGGAACCTCCTGGAAAATGCGGTGCGCCACGGCGAGGGAACCGTCACCATCGATATCGCCCCCGCACCCGCGCCGGGCGGCTGCGACGAGATGGGAACGGCTGTCACCGTGAGCGACGAAGGACCCGGCATCCCCGAGGAGTCGATGGGCCGCGTCTTCACCCGCTTCTGGCGGGGGAGCAAGCGCGGCGGCACCGGGCTGGGCCTCTACATCGTCAAGGGCATCGTCGAGGCGCACGGCGGGACGATCACCGTCGACCGGGGGACCGGCGGCGGGGCCGAGTTCCGATTTACCCTGCCCGTGAGCGCGCCCGCCTATCTGAACTAGAGGGGTCTGCGAACCAATCAGCCAGGGCGGAGTGGGGGGACGGAAGGGCCTGAGGCGCCCACGGGCTCCCCGACCGCCCTGCGGCCCTTAGACTCGACCTTTGGCACCTTTGCGTCCAGCGCTCTCCAGCCGGGTCGCGCCACCAGCCAATCGGAAGCACGGGAAGAGATGTCGGCACCGAACAAGTCGTACGACCCAGTCGAGGTCGAGGCACTGAAACCGGAAGAGATCGAGCGCATGCGGGACGAGGCGTTCGCCGCCTTCGCCGCCGCCGGCGACCTCGACGCGCTCGCCCAGGCGAAGACCGCGCACACCGGAGGTACCTCGCCCCTGTCGCTCGCCAACCGCGAGATCGGCGCCCTGCCCCCGCAGGCCAAGGCCGAGGCGGGCAAGCGCGTGGGCCAGGCCCGTGGCGCCGTCTCCAAGGCGCTGGCCGCCCGCCAGGCCGAGCTGGAGGCCGAGCGCGACGCCCGGGTGCTCGTCGAGGAGGCCGTGGACGTCACACTGCCCTACGACCGCACCCCGGCCGGCGCCCGCCACCCGCTGACGACCATCATGGAGCGCGTCGCGGACGTCTTCGTGGCCATGGGCTACGAGATCGCCGAGGGCCCCGAGGTCGAGGCGGAGTGGTTCAACTTCGACGCCCTGAACTTCGTGCCCGACCACCCGGCCCGCCAGATGCAGGACACCTTCTTCGTCCAGGGCACTACGGCCGACGGCAAGGCGACCGAGGGCGACGAGTCCGGCGTCGTGCTGCGTACGCACACCTCGCCCGTCCAG
This sequence comes from Streptomyces sp. NPDC043746, assembly GCF_056436485.1. NCBI lineage: Bacteria > Bacillati > Actinomycetota > Actinomycetes > Kitasatosporales > Streptomycetaceae > Streptomyces > Streptomyces sp. NPDC043746. Next base: position 220,942 of record NZ_JBWKCM010000001.1, read on the forward strand.
GCCCGCTCCCTCCTGGAGCGCAAGCCCCCCGTCTACGTGGTCTGCCCCGGCCGGGTCTACCGCACCGACGAGCTGGACGCCACGCACACCCCGGTCTTCCACCAGATCGAGCTGCTCGCCGTCGACGAGGGCCTCACCATGGCCGACCTCAAGGGCACCCTCGACCACATGGTCCAGGCGCTCTTCGGCCCGGACATGAAGACCCGGCTGCGGCCGAACTTCTTCCCGTTCACCGAGCCGTCCGCCGAGATGGACATGGTCTGCTACGTCTGCCGCGGCGAGTCCGTCGGCAACCCCGACCGCCCCTGCCGCACCTGCGGCAGCGAAGGCTGGATCGAGCTGGGCGGCTGCGGCATGGTCAACCCCAAGGTGCTCACCGCCTGCGGTGTGGACCCCACGAAGTACAGCGGATTCGCCTTCGGGTTCGGCATCGAACGGATGCTGATGTTCCGCCACAACGTCGAAGACATGCGAGACATGGTCGAGGGTGACGTCCGGTTCACCCGGCCGTTCGGGATGGAGATCTGATGCGCGTCCCGCTTTCCTGGCTGCGGGAGTACGTCGACCTGCCGGAGACGGAGACCGGCCGTGACGTACAGGCCAAGCTCGTCTCCGTCGGACTCGAGGTCGAGACCGTCGAGCAGATCGGCGCGGGCCTCAAGGGCCCCCTGGTCGTCGGGCAGGTCCTGACCATCGAGGAGCTGGAGGGGTTCAAGAAGCCCATCCGCTTCTGCACCGTCGACGTCGGCACCGCCAACGGCACCGGCGAGCCGCAGGAGATCGTCTGCGGCGCCCGCAACTTCTCGGTCGGCGACAAGGTCGTCGTGGTCCTCCCGGGCGCGGTCCTGCCCGGCGACTTCGCGATCGCCGCCCGCAAGACGTACGGCAAGACCTCGCACGGCATGATCTGCTCCACCGACGAGCTGGGCATGGGCGACGACGGCACGCACGGCATCATCGTGCTGCCGCCGGAGCACGAGGTCGGCACCGACGCGATCGAGCTGCTCCAGCTCGTCGACGAGGTCCTGGACATCGCCGTCACCCCGGACCGGGGCTACTGCCTGTCCATGCGCGGGGTCGCCCGCGAGACCGCGACCGCCTACGGGCTGCCGCTGCGCGACCCGGCGCTGCTGGACGTGCCCGCGCCCAACGCGTACGGCTACCCGGTACAGATCTCCGACCCGCTTCGCTGCGACCGCTTCACCGCCCGCACCGTGACCGGTCTCCAGCCCGAGGCCCGCTCCCCGATCTGGATGCAGCGCCGCCTGCAGAAGGCCGGGATGCGCCCGATCTCGCTGGCCGTCGACATCACCAACTACGTGATGCTGGAGCTGGGCCAGCCGCTGCACGTCTACGACCGCAACCGGGTCGACGGGCCGATCGGCGTGCGCCGCGCCACCCAGGGCGAGAAGCTCACCACCCTGGACGGCACCGTCCGCGTGCTGGACGCCGAGGACCTGGTCATCACCGACAACCGCGGTCCGATCGGCCTCGCGGGCGTCATGGGCGGCGCCAACACCGAGATCGCGGACGCGGACGGCGAGCACGCCCTCACCACCGAGGTCGTCATCGAGGCCGCGCACTTCGACGCGATCTCCATCGCCCGCACCGCGCGCCGCCACAAGCTGTCCTCCGAGGCCTCCAAGCGCTTCGAGCGCGGCGTCGACCCGCAGGCCGCCGCCGCTGCCGCGCAGCGCACGGTGGACCTGCTGGTCCTCCTCGCGGGCGGCACCGCCGAGGCCGGGGTCACCGAGATCACCGCCCCCTCCGCCCCGCGCACCATCGCCATGCCCGCCGACCACCCGGACAGGGTCGCGGGTGTGGCGTACGGGCGCGAGACCGTCGTCCGCCGCCTCCAGGAGGTCGGCTGCGATGTCTACGGGCAGGACGAGCTGATCGTCACCGTCCCGTCCTGGCGGCCCGACCTGGGCGAGCCGAACGACCTGGCCGAAGAGGTCATCCGCCTGGAGGGCTACGAGAACCTGCCCTCCACCCTGCCGACGCCCCCCTCCGGCCGCGGTCTCACCGACCGCCAGCGGCTGCACCGCCGCATCGGCCGGGTGCTGGCCGGAGCCGGTTTCGTCGAGGCGCTGAGCTACCCGTTCATCGGGGACGCCGTCCTGGACCAGCTCGGTCTGGAGAAGGACGACGCCCGCCGCCGTACGGTCAGGCTCGTCAACCCGCTCTCCGACGAGGAGCCCTCGCTGCGCACCACGCTGCTGCCGGGCCTCCTCGGCGCACTGCGGCGCAACGACGGCCGCGGCAGCCACGACCTGGCGCTCTTCGAGACGGGCCTGGTCTTCCGGCCCACGGGTGAGGAGACGCCCGCCGTCCGGCTGCCCGTCGACCGCCGCCCCACCGACGAGGAGATCGCCGGGCTGAACGCGGCCCTGCCGCGCCAGCCGCGCCGCGCCGCCGTCGTCCTCGCGGGCGCCCGTGAGCAGGCCGGCTGGTGGGGCAAGGGCACCCCGGCCACCTGGGCGGACGCCGTCGAGGCGGCCCGCTCGATCGCCGCCGAGGCAGGCGTGGAGGTCACCGTCCGCGCCGACCAGCACGCCCCCTGGCACCCGGGCCGCTGCGCCGCGCTGTATGTCACCGTGAACGGCGAGGAGACCCTCTTCGGACACGCGGGCGAACTCCACCCGCGCGTCATCAAGGCGCTCCACCTGCCCGAGCGGACCTGCGCCGCCGAGGTCGAGCTGGACGTCCTGGAGCAGGCCGTCGACGGAGCGCTCCAGGCACCTCGGATCTCCACCTTCCCGGTGGCGACCCAGGACGTCGCGCTCGTCGTCGCCGGGGACGTCCCGGCCGCCGACGTGGAGCGGGCGCTGCGCGAGGGCGCGGGTGAGCTCCTCGAATCGCTGCGGCTGTTCGACGTCTTCACGGGCGAGCAGATCGGCGAGGGCAACAAGTCGCTGGCGTACGCGCTCCGCTTCCGCGCCGCCGACCGCACCCTGACCGTCGAGGAGGCCTCGGCCGCCCGCGACAGCGCGGTGGCCCTGGCCGCCGAGCGCACGGGCGCCGTGCTGCGCGGGGCATAGCACCCCCTGGGCGTCAGGAAGGGGCGTATCCGGCAACCGGATACGCCCCTTCCCCTTCTCGCGCGGGCGGCGGGGGACCGCGTGCGGACCGGACACGGAACCGGGAGGAAGCGCGGTTCCGGGCCCCGGGCCGCGGCCACCCTCCTTCGTCGTCGGGCAGTGGGGCGCGCGATCCGGCGCCGTCCGCACGGCCACGGAGTATCGGGCAGGCCGGCGGTGCGGACGGCGTGGTGCGGGTCGTAGGCCTAACGAGGGGGTGCCGACGACCCGGCCGCCTGTTGCGAGGAGCCCATTCAACCGAGCCCGGTCCCCGTGCGGCAGAGTGCACAGCGGGAGGGTTCGGGCATTCCGTTCACACCCCGTGTGAATCGTGCTCCACTAGGCTCGTCGCGACACGCACCTGGGGGGACGATGGAGCCGAATGTCCTGCTCGAATCCCTGATCGACGAGGCCGGGATGTCCCGGGCGGGGCTCGCCGGTCACATCAACCGGGCGGGCCGGGCCAGAGGCCTGAGCCTGCGGTACGAACATACGGCGGTCTCCCGCTGGCTCAAGGGACAGCGGCCGCGCGGCCAGGTGCCCGACCTGATCTGCGAGGTGCTGGCCGCCCGGCTGACCCGCCCGGTGGCGCTCGACGACATCGGCATGGGAGCCTCCGGTGGCTACGGCACGGGGACGGCCTCCCGCCCCGTCTCTCTCTCCGGCTTCGTCGACCGGGCCACCGCGCTCTGGCGCTCCGACGAGCAGCAGCGCCCCGAACTGGCCGCTGTGCCCGCCGTGACCGGCACCCCGGCGGTGATGCCGGTCTGGGAGTGGGAGAACCCGCCGGAGGACACCGACGTCTCCCGCCCCGGTCCCGGGCGGGTCAGCCCGGCCGCCATAGAGACCCTCCGCTCCGCCCGCGACCACTACGAGCAGCTGTACCGCAAGGCGGGCGGCATCGCGACGAGACCCCGGGTCGTCCGCTTCCTCAACGCCGAGGCCGCACCCCTGCTGCGCGGCGGCCACAGCGACGCGCTCGGGCGTCGGCTGCACCGGGCCACGGCGGCCCTGGTGGCGGTGGCCGGCATCTGCGCGTACGACTCCGACGCCCACGGTCTCGCCCAGCGCTACTTCCACCAGGCGCTACGGCTCGCCAAGTCCAGCGGCGACCGGGCGCTCGGCGGCTATGTGATCGCCCTGCTGACCACCCAGTCCCTCTTCCTCGGCGAACACCGCCGCTCCATCGCCTTCGCCGAGGCCGCGCTGCGGGCCGCCGGGGGCCACATCAGCCCGGCACTCGCCGCCGACCTCCACGCCATGCAGGCCAAGGCGTACGCGCAGCTCGGCGACGCGGTGGGCGCCCGCGCCTGCATCGCGCGGGCGCAGGCGCAGGCGGGCCGGATCCACACGGGGCGGGAGCCGGACGAGACCGGGTACGTCCAGCCGGGCCTGGTCGACGTCCAAGTGGCGGAGGCGCTGCTCAGCCTCGGGGATCTGGACGCGGCACGGGAGCACGCGGCCTCCGCCGTGCGCGCCCCGGCGCACGACCGGGGGCGCGTACACCGGCTCGCCATGCTCAGCCATATCGAGCTGCTCCAGGGCGAACCGGACCGAGCAGCCGGTACGGCGGCCGAAATGGCCGAGCGGGCCCGGGGGATGGAGTCCCAGCGGTTGCGCGACCGGCTGCGCCAGGTGGGGCGGGAGCTGGCGCAGAGCGGCTGCCCCGACGCCGTACAGACGGCCGATCTCATCGGCGGGGCGCTCCGCGTGCCCCTGTGAGCTGCGCCGCGCATCCCGTCGTCCGTTCCGCTTCGCGTCCGACCCTGCTGGCATGTTGCCCCCAACATGTCGAAAGGTGTCAGAAACGTGCAGTGGACGAACCTGAGCGAACAGAATGTTTACGAGAACCGTTGGTTCCGGGTGAACCTGGCGGATGTCGAGCTGCCCGACGGCAGTCACCTGGACCACTTCGTCATCCGGCTCCGGCCGGTCGCGGCGGCCACCGTCGTCAACGAGGCGGACGAGGTGCTGCTCCTGTGGCGCCACCGCTTCATCACCGACAGCTGGGGGTGGGAGCTGGCCGCCGGGGTCGTGGACGAGGGTGAGGGCATCGCGGCGGCGGCGGCCCGTGAGATGGAGGAGGAGACCGGCTGGCGCCCCGGTCCGCTGCGCCCGCTGCTCACCGTGGAGCCCGCCAACGGCCTCACCGACGCCCGCCACCACGTCTTCTGGGCGGAGGAGGGGCGCTACACGGGCCCCCCGAAGGACGCCTTCGAGTCCTCACGCCGTGAGTGGATACCGCTGAAGCTGATCCCGGACATGGTCGCCCGGGGCGAGGTGCCCGCGGCCAACATGGCGGCGGCGCTGCTGATGCTGCACCACCTGCGGCTGGGCTGAGGAGGGCACGGGCCTCGCTCCCGTACGCGAGGGGAGCGCAAGCCGCCTCCCGTACGGGAGCGAGGGGGCGCGGACCCCGCTTCCTGACACACGAGGAGCCGGCCCCCGGATCGTCCGGGACCGGCTCCACGAAGTGAGGGGGAGGCTCAGGCGTACGGGTAGAAGCCAGACCCCGTCTTGCGGCCGAGGCGGCCCGCGTCCACCATGCGCTGGAGCAGCGGGGGAGCGGCGTACAGCGGCTCCTTGTATTCCGCGTACATCGAGTCCGCGACCGAGGCCACGGTGTCCAGGCCGATCAGGTCCGCGAGCTTCAGCGGCCCCATCGGGTGGGCGCAGCCCATCTCCATGCCGTTGTCGATGTCCTCGCGGCTCGCGATGCCCGACTCGAACATCCGGATCGCGGAGAGCAGATACGGGATCAGCAGCGCGTTCACGACGAAGCCGGACCGGTCCTGGGCGCGGATCGCGTGCTTGCCCAGCACGTCGTGGACCACGGCCTCGGCGCGCTTGATGGTCTCGTCCGACGTGGTCAGCGCCGGGATCAGCTCGACCAGCTTCTGGACGGGCGCCGGGTTGAAGAAGTGGATGCCGATGACCCGGTCCGGACGCGAGGTCGCGACGGCCAGCTTCACCAGCGGGATGGAGGAGGTGTTGGAGGCGAGGATCGCGTCCTGCCGGACCACCACCTGGTCCAGGACCTGGAAGATCTCCGTCTTGACCTGCTCGTTCTCCACGACGGCCTCGATGACGAGGTCGCGGTCCGCGAACTCCCCGAGGTCGGTGGTGAAGCTGAGGCGGCCCAGGGTCTCGTCCCGCTCCTGCTCGGTGATCTTGCCGCGTTCGGCGGCCTTCGAGAGGGAGTTGTGCAGCCGGGTGCGGCCGATCTCCAGCGCCTCACCGGTGGTCTCGGCGACCTTGACCTCAAGGCCGCTGCGGGCGCACACCTCCGCGATCCCTGCGCCCATCTGGCCACAGCCCACCACCCCGACGCGTGCAATGTCGGCCATAGAGTCCGTCACCTCGTGCCTTTCGCTCTTCTCCGCAGTGCAGGGTCCCGTGTGATTCCGGTGCCCGCCTCGACCCCACGACGTTACTCCGCGATCCGACCCCGGTGACCCGCGGGTCGGACGGCTACGAAAGGGCATCATCCGGTTACGTACAGCGATGGGGGTGACGGTCGACGTGAAGGGACGAGTGGCGTATGCGACGTGGACGCGGTGGACGTGGAGGAATGACCCGGCGGTCGCTGGTGGCGGGCGCGGCGGGACTGGTGGCGGCGATGACGACGGGCGGTGACGCGGCGGCTCTCTCGGTGTCTCCTTCCGTACGAGGAGGGGGCGGCGGCGAGGACCGGTTCGCGCGGGCCGAGATGCGCGGCGTCTGGATCGCCACGGTCGCCAACCTGGACTGGCCCTCCAGGCCCGGCCTGACGGCGGCGGCCCAGCGGGCCGAGCTGACCGCCCACCTCGACCGGGCCGTCCGGCTGCGGCTCAACGCGGTGGTGCTCCAGGTCCGCCCCACCGCCGACGCCCTCTGGCCCTCCCCGCACGAACCGTGGGCCGACTGCCTGACCGGCGTCCAGGGCAAGGACCCGGGGTGGGACCCGCTCGCCACCGCCGTCCGCGAGGCGCACGCCCGGGGCCTGGAGCTGCACGCCTGGTTCAACCCGTACCGGGTGGCCAACCACACGGACCCCGCCCGTCTCACCGCCTCCCACCCGGCCCGGCTCCATCCGGAGTGGGTCCTGCCGTACGGCGGGAAGCTCTACTACAACCCCGGACTCCCGGAGGTCCGCCGCTTCGTCCAGGACGCCATGCTGGACGCGGTCCGCCGCTACGCGGTCGACGCGGTGCACTGGGACGACTACTTCTACCCGTATCCGGTGGCGGGCCAGGAGTTCAAGGACGGTGCCGCCTACGCCCGGTACGGCTCCGGCTTCCCGAACCGGGCCGCCTGGCGCCGGGACAACGTGGACCGGCTGGTGCGCGAGATGGGCGAGCGGATCCGGGAGACCCGGCAGGGCGTCCGGTTCGGCATCAGCCCCTTCGCCGTCTGGCGCAACGCGGCGACCGACCCGCGCGGCTCCGACACCCGGGCGGGCGTCGAGACCTACGACGACCTGCACGCCGACACCCGTAAGTGGGTCAAGCAGGGGTGGATCGACTACATCTGCCCGCAGATCTACTGGCACATCGGCCAGACGGCCGCCGACTACGCCAAGGTCCTCGCCTGGTGGAACGCGACCGTCCGGGGCACCGGCGTGGACCTGTACGTGGGGGAGGCGCTGTACAAGGCGGGGGACCCGGCCCAGGCCGCGCCCTGGCAGGACCCCGCGGAACTCTCCCGCCACCTCACCCTCGCCCGCGACCACGCGGAGGCGGCCGGGCACATCTTCTTCTCCGCCAAGCACGCGGCGGCGGATCGGATCGGCGCGATGGCCCGCGTGGTGGCCGACCACTACCAGGAGCGGGTGCGCGCACCGCGCTGAGCAGCGAAGCGCGGACAGGAAGGGGCCGGGGCCGCTCGGACCCCGGCCCCGGTCCTGATGCGCCCGCCCGCGACCTGAGCCCGCTACTGCGGCTGTCGGCCCTGGGGCGCCTCGATGTGCTGGACGACGCTGTCGGGGCCGGGGGACATCAGGTGTTCGTGGCCGTCGGGGAACCGGAGCCGGTACGGAGGAGCGCCCCCGTCCCCGAGAACCTCGATGATCTCTGCGATCCGGTCGTGCTGTCCCACGGTCCTGCCGTGCATCAGCAGCCGGTCGCCCGCGTGTGCCTCCATGGGGGTGACCTCCTCACGGGGTGGCGGTCCGCCTGTCCGTACGGTCAAGTCTAGGGTCTTTCGCCGACCGGGGCCGCTGGTGGATGCGCCGCCCGGTCCGCTGGGTGGCGGCGATGCACACCAGCACCGCGACCGCCGCGAGCGGAGCCGCCGCCGACACCTGCTCGCCGAGGAGCAGGACGGACCAGGCCAGCGTCAGCAGCGGCTGGGCGAGCTGGAGCTGGCTGGCCCGGGGGACCCCGATCCCGGCCATGCCCTTGTACCAGACGTACAGCCCGAAGAAGGTCGACCCGGCGGCCACCCAGGCCAGGCCGAGGACGCCGTGGGCGGTCAGGTGGACCGGCTCCAGCGGCAGGGCCACGGCGCTGCCGGCCACCGCGAACGGCAGGCAGAGCATCAGCGCCCAGCCGATCACCTGCCACCCCGGCATCACCCGGGCCAGCCGGCCCCCCTCGGCGTACCCGGCCGCGCACACCAGCAGCGCCCCGAAGAGATACAGATCGCCCGAGGTCAGGGCCCCGCCGCTCTGCTGCACGGTGAAGCCGATGACGACGGCGGCCCCGGCGAGGGCCGCGACCCAGAACGTACGGGAGGGGCGCTCCCCGGTGCGGAGGGACCCCAGCACGGCGGTCGTCAGCGGCAGCAGCCCCACGACCACGGCGGCGTGCGAGGTGGTGGAGGTCTGCAGCGCCAGGGTCGTCAGCAGAGGGAACCCCACCACCACACCGCCCGCCACCACCGCGAGCCCGCCCCAGTGGCGGCGCTCGGGCACCGGCGCCCGGACGGCCAGGAGGAAGCAGCCCGCGATGAGGGCGGCGAGCGTGGAGCGCAGGGCGACGAGGGACCAGGGGCCGAAGCTCTCCAGGCCCCAGGCGGTGGAGGGGAAGGTGAGCGAGAACGCCACGACGCCGAGCGAGGCGAGAAGCGTGCCACGGCGGGCGGGGGCCCTGAGGGTGGGCCGCGGTGCGTCGGGAGCCGGGGCTGCGGCCGGTGCCGAGGCGGTCTCCGTACCACCACCGACCGCTATCGTTCCGGAATCGGTAGCGCTATCCTGTGCTCTCATGCAAGAGCGTAGCAGCGTGGCCGAACTGGTCGCTTCCCTCCGTGCCGAACTCAACCGCTACTCACCCGGTGGAAAGCTTCCCTCCAGTCGCGCGCTCGTCGAACGCTTCCGGGTCAGCCCCGTCACCGTCTCCCGCGCCATCGCCCAGCTCGCCGCCGAAGGGCTCGTCACCACCCGCCCCGGCTCGGGGGCCTTCCGGGCGGAGCCCCGTGCCGAGGTGCCCGCCCCCGGGGACACGTCCTGGCAGGAGGTGTCGTTGAGCGGGGACGGCGGACCCGAGGTCGTGCCCCGTACGGTCGACGCCTCCGGAGTCCTGGCCACCCTCACCGCGCCACCGCCCGGGACCATCGAGTTCAACGGCGGCTATCTGCACGCCGGCCTCCAGCCCGAGCGGGCCCTCTCCGCCGCTCTGGCCCGGGCCGGCCGCCGCCCGGGGGCCTGGGGCCGACCGCCCACGGATGGACTGCCCGAACTGCGCTCCTGGTTCGCCCGCGAGATCGGCCCCGCCGTCCTCGGCGCGGACGTCCTGATCACCGCGGGTGGCCAGAGCGCCCTGGCCACCGCCCTGCGGGCCCTCGCCCCGCCCGGCGCCCCGGTCCTCGTGGAGTCCCCCACCTACCCCGGGATGCTCGCGGTCGCCCGCGCCGCGGGGCTGCGCCCGGTCCCGGTCCCGATGGACGCGGACGGGGTCCGGCCCGAGCTGCTCGCCGACGCCTTCCGCGCCACCGGGGCCCGGGTCTTCGTCACCCAGCCGCTCTTCCAGAACCCCACCGGGGCCACCCTCGCCCCCGCCCGCCGCCCCGAGGTCCTGGCGATCGCCCGGGCGGCCGGGGCGTTCGTCATCGAGGACGACTTCGCCCGCCGGCTGGTCCACGAGGACGCCGGACCGCTCCCGCCGCCCCTGGCCGCCGACGACCCCGACGGGGTGGTCGTCCATGTCTGCTCACTCACCAAGGTCACCTCACCCAGCCTCAGGGTCGGCGCCCTGGCCGCCCGGGGCCCGGTCCTCGAACGCCTGCGCGCCATCCAGGTCGTCGACAGCTTCTTCGTCCCCAGACCGCTCCAGGAAGCCGCGCTCGAACTCGTGGGCTCCCCGTCGTGGAGCCGCCACCTGGCCGCGGTCGCGTCGGAACTGCGCAGCCGCCGTACGGTGATGGCCACCGCCCTCCGCTCCGAACTGCCCGCCCTCGCCCTGCCCCAGGTCCCGGCGGGCGGCGGCAGCCTCTGGCTCCGGATCCCGGCGACCGGCGCGGGCACGGGACCCGACGAGGCGGCCATCGCCTCCGCCGCCCTGCGCGCCTCGGTCGCCATCGCCCCCGGCACCCCGTACTTCTGCGCCGAACCCCCGGCCGGACACGTACGGCTGAGTTTCGCCGCGGTCTCCGGAGCGGCCGAGATCGCGGAGGGCGTACGTCGGCTCCGTACGGCGTATGAGGGACTGCGGGGGCCGGGGGAGACGACCGGCGGCTGATCGCGGCCGCCCGGGAACGGGACCCGGTGGGCCCGGCAGCCGGTCCGCCGCGCGTCCGGTCGAACGGGTCCGCACACGCCCGCCACGGTCGGGGCGCGCCCGCCACGGTCCGCACCCGCCCGCCACGGTCGGGGCGCGTCCGGCAAGCGGTGCGCGCACCCGTCGAACGGTCCCAGCGCGCACCGAACGGCCCGCACACACCCGGGTGAACCACCCGCACACTCCGGTGAACGGCTGTGGCAAGCCAGGTTCCGACCGGTGCCCTCTTGACCGGACAGGCGTTCGGCACCACGATCCGGCCATGACGCATCCGGCCATGACGCAGCGGGTCACCCTGGTCGCGGCGGCGCGCACCTCGCCGCGCCTGGCCGAGCGCTTCGACGACGACCGGCCGCTCGACCACGCCGGCTGGTACGAGGTGCAGCGCGTCGCCCACACCCTGGTCCCGCTCGGGGCGGCCGAACTGCGGTACTGCTCACCGAGCCCGCGCAGCCGCGCCACCGCCGACGCGCTCGGCTACGCCCCGATGGCCCAGCCCGCCCTGCGCGACTGCGACATGGGCCGCTGGCGCGGGGCGACCCTGGCCGAGGTCGCCGCCCGGGAACCGGCCGCCGTCGACGCCTGGTTCGCGGACCCGGGCGGCGCCCCGCACGGCGGGGAACCGCTCCTCGCCTTCATCGGGCGGATCGGGGGCTGGCTGGACACCCGCCCGGTCTGCGACGGCTTCATCGTCGCGGTCGCGGAACCCGCCGTGATCAGGGCCGCCCTCGTCTACGCGCTGAACGCGCCGCCGACCGCGTACTGGAACGTGGACGTCCGCCCGCTCTCCACGATCACGCTCGCCGGCTCGCCCGGCCGCTGGAGCCTGAGCCTGGAGTCCGGCGTCCGCTGACCCGATCACGGCGGTCCCTCACCGGCATCCCTCCCTGAAGTCCGCCCCGGGCGGCATCCGGGCTCTTCCCTCCGGTCCGACCAGTCGGTACGTTGCAGGGGCATCGATCCCGCAACGCACCGGAGGGGGCCACGTGCCGCAGATCCACGGCCACTGCGACGACCGCTTCGCCCGGGTCCGGGAAGCCTTCGAGGAGAACTTCGCGGCCCGCGGCGAACTCGGCGCCGCCGTCACCGTCCTCCTCGACGGCCGGCCCGTGGCGGACCTCTGGGGCGGCTGGGCCGACGAGGCCCGCACCCGCCCCTGGGAGCGGGACACCCTGGTCAACGTCTGGTCCACCAGCAAGGGCCCCACCGCCCTCTGCGCCCACCTCCTCGCGGACCGCGGCCTGCTCGACCTGGACGCCCCCGTGGCCGCGTACTGGCCGGAGTTCGCGGCGGGCGGCAAGGAATCCGTCCTCGTACGCCATCTCCTCTCGCACCGCTCCGGGGTCGCCGGGATCGACGTACCGCACACGCTGGACGACCTGTACGACTGGGAGCTGACCTGCGCCCGGCTCGCCGCCACCACCCCCTGGTGGGAGCCGGGGACCCGGTCCGGCTACCACGCGATCTCGTACGGGTTCCTCGTCGGCGAGGTGGTCCGCCGGGTCGGCGGGATGCTGCCGGGGGAGTACCTGCGGCAGGAGATCACCGGACCGCTCGGGATCGACTTCACCTTCGGCCTCCCGGACAAGGAGACCCACCGGCTGGCCGAACTCGTCCAGGAGCGCGCCGACCGTGCCGCCCAGGCCGCGCTGCTGGCCCGGATGGAACCGGTCGCCGTCGCCTCCCTGCTCAACCCGCCCACCGGCCGGGCCGTCGCCAACACACCCGAGTGGCGCGCCGCCGAGATCCCCGCCGCCAACGGACACGGCACCGCCCGCGCGGTCGCCGCGCTCTACGGCGTCCTCGCCGGACGCGGCACCCTCGACGGCCGCCGGATCCTCTCCGAGCAGGCCGTCGAACGCGTCCGCGAGAGCCAGGGCGCCTGCCGCGACCTGGTCCTCGGTGACGCCTTCACCCACGAGACGGAGATCGCGCTCGGCCTCTGGCTGAGCGGCCGCAACCGCTCCTACGGGCCCAACCCGCGGGCGATGGGCCACGACGGCGCGGGCGGCTCCTGCGGACTGGCCGACCCGGAAGCCGGAATCGCCCTGGGGTGCGTCATGAACCGGATGGGTTCGGGCGTGGCCGACGACCCGCGGAAGAGGGCCCTGGTGGACGCGGTGTACGCCTCCCTCGGGGACGCCGCCCGCGGATGACCGGAGCGCGACGTTCCACACCGCTGACCCAACCCGGGTTTCACCTGCGGTTGCCAGGAATGTGAGGATGTCACCATGACAACCAAGGTCTACTTCGACATCACCATCGACGACGCGCCCGCTGGGCGGATCACGTTCAACCTGTTCGACGACGTCGTCCCCAAGACGACGGAGAACTTCCGCGCGCTCGCCACCGGTGAGAAGGGCTTCGGCTACGCCGGCTCGTCCTTCCACCGCGTCATCACGGACTTCATGCTCCAGGGCGGGGACTTCACCCGCGGCGACGGCACCGGCGGCAAGAGCATCTACGGCGAGAAGTTCGCCGACGAGAACTTCACGCTCAAGCACGACCGCGTGGGCCTGCTCTCGATGGCCAACGCCGGGCCGAACACCAACGGCTCGCAGTTCTTCATCACCACGGTGCTGACCCCGTGGCTGGACGGCAAGCACGTGGTCTTCGGCGAGGTCGCCGACGACGACAGCATGGCCCTGGTCCGCAAGATCGAGGCGCTCGGCTCCCCCAGCGGTCGCACCCGGGGCAAGGTCACCATCGCCGAGTCCGGCGTTCTCTGACCGAAGCGCGAGCCTTCGGGCCCGTGCACAGCGAGCCTCCGGGCCCGTACACACGGGAGCCCGGCCGACGCGACGGCGTCGGCCGGGCTTCCCGTTTCTCCGCGGCTCTCCTGGTGGGCCGCGGTCAGTCCGACCGGGCGGCCCGCTCCGCGTTGCGCTCCTTGATCCGGGCGGCCTCCTTGCGGACCTCCGCCTGGGTCGCCCGCTCCTTCTGGAGCCACTCGGGCATCTCGGCCTTGAGGGCGTCGATCTGCTCGGTGGTGAGGGCGTCGGTCACCCCGCCGCGGGCCAGCCCCGCGATGGAGACGCCGAGCTTCGCCGCGACGACGGGACGCGGGTGCGGCCCCCTCTGGCGCAGCTCGACCAGCCAGGCGGGCGGGTCGGTCTGGAGGGCGTTGAGCTCGGTGCGCGAGACGGCACCCTCCTGGAACTCGGCGGGGGTGGCCTGGAGGTACACACCCAGCTTCTTCGCCGCGGTGGCGGGCTTCATGGTCTGGGCGGTCTTGTGCGACGTCATGGGTCCAGGGTATCGACCACAGGACATACCTCCGACCACGGACCGGTAGCCTGAACCCGTGACAGGCTCGGACACACCCTCATCCTTCAGGCTCGCGTACGTACCCGGCGTGACGCCCACCAAGTGGGTGAGGGTCTGGCACGAGCGGCTGCCCGGCACCCCGCTGGAGCTGGTCCAGGTCCCCCCGGCCGACGCGGGCCGCCTGCTGGCGGACGGCGGCGCGGAGGCCGGACTCGTACGGCTCCCGGTCGACCGGGACGTCCTCAGCGCGATCCCCCTCTACACCGAGACGACGGTCGTCGTGGTTCCCAAGGACCACGCCGCCACGGCCGCGGAGGAGGTCACGCTCCCCGATCTGGCCGACGAGATCGTCCTGCACCCGCTCGACGACGTCCTGGACTGGGACACCCTCCCCGGACGCCCCGCCATCGAACGCCCGGCCACCACGGCGGACGCGATCGAACTGGTGGCGGCGGGCGTGGGCGTCCTCCTGGTCCCGCAGTCCCTGGCCCGCCTGCACCACCGCAAGGACCTCACCTACCGCCCGGTCCCGGAGGCCCCCGAGTCCCGCGTCGCCCTGTCGTGGCCGCAGGAGGAGCCGACCCCGGACCTGGTGGAGGAGTTCATCGGCATCGTCCGGGGCCGCACGGTCAACAGCACCCGGGGCCGGGCGGCCCAGCAGCAGGCGGCGAGGACCGAGCCCCGGCCGAAGCGCTCCGCCAAGCCGACGTCCGGCGGAAAGCAGCAGGGCAAGCAGAGCGGCAGGCAGCCCGGCTCCGGCCGCCGCGCGGGCGCCCCCAAGGGCGGCAGGACGGCGGGCAAACGCGGAAAGCCGCGCGGCCGGTAGCGGGGTGGCCGACAACGGGCCGCCACGGGGTTCCGCCGGGTGGCCAAGCGCGTCAAGAGGTTCCCGAAGGAGCCGGTCGGAGGAGGCCGTCGTCGACGCCTCACGGTCCTGGCGGTGACCGGTTTCACGGTCACCGCAGCGGCGACGGTCTCCCTCCTGCTCTGCGCCACCGGCCGCGACCGCCTGTGACGCGCGCCCGGAACTCGCTGGCCCCCCGGTGGCGGGATCCCTAGGCTGCCCCCATGGCCACCGCGAGAACCTCGTACGTCTGCCTCGCCTGCCGGGCGTCGTACAAGCAGTGCTACGACCCCACGAGGCAGCGGAGTTGCCCGCGCTGCGCCGAGCCGCTGATCCACGCGGGCTCGGCGTTCGCCCCGCCCCGTCGACGGGACACGGCGGCCTGGCGGACCCTCAGTGTGCTGCTGAACGCCGGTGTCGGCTTCCACAAGAGCTGCTGTGGCGGCCCCGGTTACCGCCCTCGCACGCTGCGGGAGGTCCGCGAACGGATGACGTACGCCGGGCGCAGCGGCGAACCGGTCGCCAGGGCCCTGGTGCGCTACGACGTGCCCTGACGCAGCGTCAGTTCTTCACGGCCTCGACGATCCGCTGGGCCACCTGAGTAGGCGTCAGGCGCGTGGTGTCGATCACCTCGGCGTCGGCGTGCAGCCAGGTGCGAGCCGCTTCGGCGTACGGCTCCAGGTGTTCGAGGCGGAACGCGGAAGGGCCCATGTCCGGATCGCCCTCGATCCGGCCCCGCAACGTGGCCTGGTCGGCGTGGAGCACGAAGTGCCGTACAGGGATGGCGTGTTGATGGAGGCCCGCGCTGATCTCCCGCCAGTACTCCTCGACCAGGACCGTCATCGGCATCACCAGGGTGCCGCCGGTGTAGTCGAGTACGCGACGGGCGGTCTCGACCACGAGCGTCCGCCACGGCGGCCAGTGCTGGAAGTTGCCCAGGGCGGGCAGCCCGGGCTTGATGTCCATGAGTGCTTCCCCGACCTTCTCGGCGTCGAACACGCGTGAATCCGGCAGCAGTTGCTGCACGAGCGCGCTGGTCGTCGTCTTGCCCGCGCCATGGGTGCCGTTCAGCCATACGATCATGCGCCTCAGGCTAGGGCCTGGAGCGCATCCGACGCCGAGCCGGGATCAGAAGAACCACACGACGAGCCGCACATGCTCCGCCCCATGGAGTTCCCCGAGCGTCCGCATCACCGCCGATACCGGACCCCGGCCGCTCCCGTCCCCGGCGACCGACCCCCGGCTCCGGGCCCCGGAGTCGTCCGTCTCCCGCCATTCGGCGGAGGCGAGTTCGGCCCGGGTGATCCAGGTCGTGCCGTGGGTGTCGGGGGATTCGCCGTACGCGGCGTAGTCGACCCGCAGCGCCTCGGATGCGTCGCCCGGGAATCCGCGGCCCTCGGCCAGTGGGCGGAAGCCGAACGAGTTCCGGACGCCGAACAGGCGGGCGAGCGCGGTGTAGGCGTTGCCGTTGTTGAGGAGGAAGAGGTCGATGGCGCCCTGCCATCCGGAATCCTCGTCGTCAGGACCCCGGAGACGCGCACCCGGCCGGCACTCCGCGGAGTTCAACGGCGGGCCCGCGCTGCTGGGCGGTTGCGCCTGCTGCCCCGGGCCGGCCGACACGTCGGAACGTGCGACGGCCGGCTGCCGAGCAGCGTGTGGTCGGTCCAGCTGTGGAACCGTCCGTCGACCGCCGCGTCGACCAGGTCCAACGCCGCGTCGGGGGCGACCCCCAAGGGCTGAGGAGCCAGGTGTGACCGAGACTTCTAGTTGGCACATCTCGGCCTGAGCCGTGCAGGTCAGGCTCGCTCGGAGAATTCTTGTTGGCACAACCCGAGCGGGATAGTTGGCACTCAAGGGCGCCGATGATCACTGTGCGTAATTGCCGACGGTGCTGGTGATGAGGATCTGTGAAGTCGGCCAGTGCTGCTCTTCGTTCCCCAGCCGGTTGCTGCCGGCAACGATGGCCGGGGCCGCCCGTGCTGTGTCCGGTTCCTCGGGAGTCGTGTGGCGGCCGACCTCGTGAACGATGCCTGAGCTGTCCCGGGTGCGCGTATCGGCCTTCGCTCGGAATCGGCGTCATGAAATCATCAGGCGATGACCGAACCGAGCAGCGACGACAGCCGCACCTTCCGGCGCGAGACCGAGCTGGTCGTCAACGAGATCGCACAGGGGCTGCGCCCGTTGGACGCTGGTGTGAGCTGGTTCTCCCGCCTCGCCCCGACACGCCAGCAGATGGTTCTGCGGGAAGTCGCTGGCTATGCGATGCAGACGCACATAACAGCTGTGGACGGCCGTGTGGGGGTGGCGCGATCCGGTGTGAAGCCCACCGCTAACCCCTCGGTGATGATCTGCATGGACCCGCCCCGCTACGGGTTCGCGGACCTGCCCTCCGCCGAACACGTCAACGCGTTCCGCGTCCTCGTTTCGGTGTTCGCCGTTGCTGACAATCGCCGCCGCGAGACGTACTGCAAAGGCGCCTGCGGACATGCGTGGCACAACCTGCCGTCGGCAACCGAGCAGCCGTAGCATCGGCCATTCCGGCTCTGGCTGGGCTGGCTATCGGATGGCACTCCCCGGGTGGCACCCGTCCGCGGGTTAGCGCGCTGCGGGCAGGGTGAAATGTGAGCAGGTCTGGAGAACCCCTGAGCACCGGGTGGGGAAAATCAAGGTGCTGTCCGCACTTTCGTGAACGATTTCTCAGCACCCTCTCTGCTGGCCGGTCGGTACGATCGACGGGTGATGGACGAACCTGTGATGGAGCTGTCAGACGGTGAGGACCGCCGCGTCTGGGAGTGCTTCTACGAGAAGTTCAGCTTCCAGCCGAGCACGCGTCCGTCCAAATGGCCAGCCATCAAAGAGCCCGGTGCGTCAGTTACATGGAGTCTGGCGACGCTTCCCGACGAACCTGACTACGAGCGTCTGGACCGCCTGGTCGCCGTCGTCGAGCAGGGACTGTCCTCCTGCGTGGGCCCGTCAGGCACTCTGTTCGCCCTCGACTGGCAGCACCCGTCGTACCGCTTCGCACCGCAAGAGGTGGGCGGTCCTGGTCAACCGGCCTGGCCGTTGAGCCCGTATCCCGACGGTGACTACTACATCTTCCTTACAGAGGACTTCCGCATAGGCAGCTTCGGACACCCTTGGGAAGAGTCTCTCTGCCTGTTCGGTGAGGAACTTCTCGACGTCGCGGCCACGGAGGTCGACAAGGTTCTTGGCTTGCCGATCCGCAGGTCAGGCAAGGCGGTAGGCCCGGCCTGAGACTGGACCGGGCTCAGTTGATGCCGATCTGCCCAGCTCCCGAGTCGATGTCCCGGGCAAGTCGCCGCGCGTAGGTGGCGAGGACTCGGCGGAGGTCCGCGTAATGAGGCAGTGGGTCGGAGCGCGAGAACTGGAACCATGTGGTGTTCCGCCGCGCGGCCCACTGTTGCTGGATCTCGGTGGGTTGTGCGGCTTCGAGCGGGCGGGGAGCGAAGAGGTGCTCGCCTCGCGTGACCAGCGTCCAGACGAATACCGAGGCGTTCTGGCGCTTGCGGTCATCAGTCCGGGGGCGGAACTGGACGAGCGTGGGCGGAAGTTCGCTGACCAGCGCATTCCATGCGTCGATGCCGAGTACCCACTCCTGGAGCGCTTCGCGCCTGCGCCGGTAGTCAACGAGTGGTTGACGTGCTGATTGCAGTTCGGAGGCAAGAGCGCGGAGAGCCCTGTCGAATTCAAGAGGGTTGCAGCCTGTTCGCCCTGAGCGCCGGGTCTCGCGTGCCGAGAGTAGGTGGGTCTGGACGGGGGCGATCCCGAGGAATCGCGCGGCGTCGTCATAGGTTCCGCCCATGGTCCACTGGACCA
This sequence comes from Streptomyces sp. NPDC043746, assembly GCF_056436485.1. Classification (NCBI taxonomy): domain Bacteria; kingdom Bacillati; phylum Actinomycetota; class Actinomycetes; order Kitasatosporales; family Streptomycetaceae; genus Streptomyces; species Streptomyces sp. NPDC043746. Next base: position 239,664 of record NZ_JBWKCM010000001.1, read on the forward strand.
GCCGGACGGCGGCGGCCCTGCGCACGGACTTGACTTCTGAGCCCGCGCAGGTGGCCAGGAAGCGCTGATACCAGTCGGGCTCCAGAAACGCCGGGATGTGCTCGGGTTGGTAGTAGCCGCTTCGGAGTGGTCCTCGTGTGCCTCTGCGGCCGTTGACCCGGGGAAACGTCCGAGTCACGGGTTCAGCGACCTGGCGGAGTCGCTCAGAGCAGTCGTTCTTGTGCTTGTCGTAGAGAACGGCCCATGGTGTTCGGCTCGACGGGCTGCCGAAGGCCGCGCGCGTGAGATCCGAGATGAGGTCAGGCAGGTCGTCTCTCGAGAGCAGGCGATCTGCGGCCATGAGCAGAGCTCCGCAGGTGACGGGGTCGCGCGGTGGCGTGTCGTGGATTTGCAGGTTGCGCCTCCCGCCAGGAACGACACGCGGGTCCTGCAAGTGGGAGTCGATTCGCTCAGCGGTGTTGGCGTCGAGGAGGCTCCGGCTGTGAGGCCATGTCGCGATGATCAGTGCGGTCGCCAGCCGGAGATCGGTGAAGTACTCGGATGCGTCCGTGGTTCGAGTGGGCGATATCAGGCGGCCCCGGAGGGACTTCTGGAAGCGGAGGATATCCGCAGTCGGTCGGGGCCGGTCACGTCCCGAGACGGTGAGATCGAGTCTGCCGGCGCAGGCGAAGGACTTCCTCCTCGGCGTCTGCGCGTCGACCGTCCACCGGCATTGCGCTGGATGCAGCGTGTGGTCGTTGGCTCGTTGAATCAGAGCTCCTCCTGCCTCGTGCGGCTGACCGCAGTGCGGGCATGCGGTCTGCAAGTAGATCCGATGCTCGGTGCAGGCGAAGACGATGGGCAGGTGCCAGAGCTTGAGCCAGGGCCCGCCGTGCAGTTGCTGGACCGTGCTGCCATCGCCCGCCAGGCAGGACGGGCAGAAGCGGGGCGAGCCGACGTAGAGCCATGCGTCCGGCCTCATCAAGCGCCCCGGGCCGGGCAGGGACCGGGCGATCGGCGGGTAGCGGTCCCGCCACTGCGCCAGCGTCAGAGCGGAGACCTCCCTAGCCGTCTGTCCCGTGAGCCGGGCGAAGGCTTCGGCTCGGGGCTTGGAAAGGTCCAGCAGCAGACTGCCGGGGAAGTGATTGGGGTTGCCCTGCTTGATCCAGTCCGCCGCGCGAATCAGGTGGAGAGGCGAGAGGTCGAGACGATGCCCGAGCCGCAGCAGATAGCTGACCAGGGACTCTCCAGACAGAGTGTCGAGGCTCCGGGGCAGTGGATGCATCGTGGCATCACCCGTCAGGCGCCCGCCCGGGCAACCGGGCCAGAATCATCGAAAACGGTGTTCCGCGGGCGCTTCGCCGGCCTGGTCTTCTTGTCAGCGGTCGGCGGGGCGGCTGGGATCACGGGCTCGTCCGGCGCTTGCTCGGGCGCGTCCCGCCTGAGCACGATCTCGTCCAGCACACTCTCGTCGATCAGTTCCTTCCCGGACTCCATGGCCTCCTGGGCACCGTCCTCGAGCAGGCGCCCCAGCAGACCGACGACCCCACCGGTGCGACGCATCAAGTACTCAGGCATGGTGCCGCCGGTGAGCATGCCCGCCTTCGCGTTGAGGAGCCGCAGGTGCTGTTCGATTCCCTCCAGATGATCGACGAAGGCCCGGATCTGCTTCGCCGTGGTGTAGCGGAAGCGGTCGATCTCGATGAGCTCGAAGCGGTGCTCGGTCTGGGTGATCTCCAGATCGTGGATGCGGGTCGATTCCAGCGGCGGCATTTCCCACTGCTGGGTCTTCTTGTTCCACCTGGCCTCGCGAAGCAGCCCGGTGCCGGGGATGTTGACGCCGGTCAGGATCAAGGTGACGTCCAGGCTCATGAAGGCCCGCATCAGGTCGAGGACGTCCTGGTCGTCGGCTCTGTGCATCCGTAGTCGGCTGATGTCTTCCAGGATCAGCGCCTTGACGCCGTGGTCGTGCAGGGAGTCAGAGACCTGCCGTACCAGTTCCGGCAGCGTGGCCGACTTGCGGGTCTGGGCCCGGAAGAAGCCCAGGATGGATGCGCAAAGGCTCTTCGGGGTCGCGGTTACCGGGGTCGAGACATAGACGACCGGTGCATGGAGGTCCCGAGTGCCCGGAACAGCCGCGGGGTTGAGAGAGCTGTGCAGCTCCAGCCACTGGGCTTCGAAGACGGCCCCGGCCGAGCAGACAGACGCGGTCTTGCCGTAATTGCCCCAGCCGCTGATCATGACGCCGGCGCGGGTCGGGTCGTTCTTCTTTCTGGTGTTGCCGCTCAACCGGCGTCGGATCAGCCTGCCGACCTTGTCGTGCATGGGGGTGTCCTGCAGCGGGAGGTTCGCGTTCGTCAGCTCTCGGTAGAGGTCGTAGTCGTACTGGCGGCTCGCGGGAAGCATTGACCACTGCTTCGGCGAGATCACGGAGGCAGGTACGAGTAGATCGCAGTGGGTGCGGTAGTGCTGCCAGCCGGCGTAGGTGTCGAGGGACGGGCGGCTGCTCAGGATCAACTCGGCGATCCTGGCCCGTGAAGGCAGGCCCTCCACCGAATCGTCGTGAGAGAGAGCCTGGGTCACGTTTCGTCCTCCCTGACGGTTGAGTCGGCTTCCGGGCCGTCGGGAGGCGGAAGCCGGAACATGCGGCGTCGGTTCAGGGCCGCGTGCAGTGTTGCTGGAGCGACGGGCCTGGTGTCGGCGAGTGCTTCCTCGCGTCGTCGGCGCCGGTCGGCGTCGACCGCGTGGTCGATCGTGCGAGCGTGCTCGGCCCAGACCGCGGGCATCTCGGCCGGAGCCTGCTCGACTTCGGCGGCCGGGGCGGCGGGGCGGTCGGCCGCTGCGGCCTGCGCTCGGGTGATCTCGCGCGCCTGGGCGACGCGCCGCTTCTTCCCAGCCTTCTTTTTGGCCTGGCTGGGCCACTGGTCAACGGGGGTGACCGAGCCGAGGATCCCGAGCAGATGCTCCAGGAGCTCGCTCTCGGAGTGGATCCTGATGTTGTTCGCCCTCACGTGCGTCAGGAGGGCGTCGGCAGTCTTGTCCGAGAAAGCGGGGATCTCACCTTCGGGCGGCAGCCCTCGCCAGCGCAGGATGTGCCAGGTTTCGTGGTCGGCAGGGTCCTGGAAGAACACCTGCCGGCGGTCCCTTCGGTCACTGCGGACCACCCACTGGCCCGCGTGCTTGCCGCCCCGGGCGGAGGGCTGCAGGAAGCGCGGCTCGTCGAGGACCGGGTGGTGATACCAAAGCCCGACGATCTTCACCCCGCGACGCGGATGGATCTTCACGTGATGCTTGCGCAGGACCTTGTAGAAGAAGCTCGGTTCGGGGAAGTCCAGGTCGAAGCCACCCTGTTCCATCGCCGCAGCGAACAGGGTGCTGGGACTGTGATCCTCACCCGGCGCCCAACTCGGTGCATATTCGCCTAGTTTGCGGTTCTGCCAGATCTGGACGATCCAAGTCGCGATGAGGTGCTCGGCCTGCGCGAGCGTGAGGCTCGCATCGCGTTCCGGGTCGGCCCCGCGGTCGGCGACGTCACCGCCGGTAAAGCCCAGCAGGTGCTCGAAGAGCATGGTCTGGACGGTGAGGAACTGGCGCTCGACCGCGAACTTGTCGGTCTGCCGCAGGACACGGGCAGGCAGGATCCGGCAGCCGATCTCCCGCTCGGCCTCCACCAGGTCGTGGTTCTTGTAGGGGCCGCCGTGGTCGGTGGTGACCGTCTCCGGGGCGAAGAACGGCAGAGCGGCGACCTTGTGCCCGGTGAACTCGGCGATCACGTCGGCCGGGACCCCGGCGTAGGGCCATTCCATGTCCTCGCCCCAGCCCTCCCGCATCGGAAGGGGCAGCATCACGTCCCGCAGCAGCATCGCGATGTCGACCGAGGTGTCGGACTGCAGCGTGAGCCGGAAGGCCGGCAGCCCGTGCGTGTAGAGATCGAGCGCGAGGGTCAGCGTCGCGGTGACCGCGTCGCCGAACACGGTCTCGCGCAGCTTCACCGGCATCGGCGTCGAGTCCGCACCAGGACCTGGCCCGGGCGGTGGACCACCATCCGGCCCGAAACGCCGACTTCCGCGGCGGCCTGCGCTGTCCGCCCGTAGCGCGGCCGGGCGCCCCCAGGCCCGAACCATTCCTCCCAGACGTCCGCGAACGTCCAACGGGAAGGGATCTTCTCGGCCGGAAACGCCGGAAACCGCTCGCGCATGTACTGGTGCATCAACCGGTGCCGGGCGGCCAGACTCAGGCGGGCGCGTTCCCCGCACTCGGCCTTGACCGCGAAGATCGCCTCACGGACCTCCTCGGTGACGCTGCGGTGGCCACTGCGTCGCCGGGTCCAGCGTCCGTCCGCGCAGGCCAGCAGGAGACTGCCACCCGCGAGTCCCGACAGACGCTCCAGCGTCCGGAAACTGAGGTGCTGCAGACCGAGCCGGACCGCCTCCGGCCGGGGCATCGCCTTCATCTCCGCCGCCTTCGCGTGCCGCCGCTGGGTCAGCGTCGTGCGGTCCGGGTCGTAAGCCGGGCGAGGCTCTCCGGGCAGGGCCCGAGCCGGGTGCCCCTCCCGGAACCCCGTCTCGGCTTCCAGCACATGCGCGGCCCGCAGCCGGGCCCGTTCCAGCTGGTCCTCGGTCAGGTCGGCCAGTGTCCTCGGCTGCCGGGAGACCGGCGCCGGCCGCCCCGGCCCTTCGGCCGCCGGAAGGAGCCGCAGGTCGGCATGGTTGATGAGCCAGCGGAACGAGCGGGTCTCAGCGTGACCGCCGCCATCCACGAGCACGAGCCGACCGTACTGGCCGTGGACATCCTCAACCGTCCACTCGACACCGTTGAGCGCGACCCGCCTGCCCGGCGCGACCTGCAAAAATCCCCTCGCCGCCATCACACCCCCCAGATCAGCGAGCTGTCGCGCAAGGGACTGCCCAGATCGACGCCGAGCTCGCGCTGCCAGAGCAGCCGGACGATGTTGGCCCGGCCGACGGAAGGCACGCTGGTCGCGTCCGCCAGCGCGGAGAACGTCATCACGCGCCCCTCCTGGCCACCGATGATCGTGAGCAGCTGGTCCCGCATGCCCAGCAGATCCCTCACCGGCCGACGACGCGATGACAAGTGGTCAAGGACGCTCCAGACGTGCGGGCGCCAGCCCGCGATCACCGAGTATTGCCAGCCGCAAGCCGCCGCCATCTCCCTGGCCGCCGCGAACTTCAGCGCGTCCTCGTCCTTGATCAGTCCCATCGGGCGTACGTCCATCAGCCAGATCCCGCCGCCGCTCACGGCCAAGTAGTCCGGGATGTGCCAGGACGATCCGCTCTTGTGCGCGAAGTCCAGCCGGAAGGGCTGCGACAGCACCTCCGAGGCCCCCAGGAAGTCCAGCGCGACCAGCAGCCGCATCTCCTCCAGCGACTCGAAGCCGTGCCCCCTGCCCGTGGACGCCATCACCTCCAGGCCGGGACGATGCCGCTGCTTCGCCCGCCATGTGAACCCCCGCATCGGCCGCGACGACAGCACCGGAACATGAGCCACGTCGCGGACCGGCCAGCAGACTTCACCGGCACCCACCCGCCACGTCGAACTCCACCGACAGATCCAGCCATCCGCGAGATCGAGTTGATCCCGAAATGCGGCATCCCCGCTGTACCCCGCGACAAGCTCATCGAGGCGACTCGAGTCCGACCGGATCCTTGGCCTGGCTACCTCGCTCACTCACCCAGAGCATCACCACCAGCATGGCGACAGGGCCCGATCTTCGGAACTGATCACAACTGTGACTTAGCGCTGCAATTTGGCCCCTGTGGCAACCCGAACGCTCAGCGGCGGGACCGAGGGCTCGGCGTTCGGGGATCAGTTGCCGGCCAGGCCCCATGCATCGAGCCCGCCGTAGATATGCGCCCTCAGGCAGTGGGGGGCGCTGAAGCCTGAGGCTTCGCCGCGGTAGATGGCGATAAGCGAGTCCTTGCCCCGCCACCAGGTGTCAGCGAGTCCCTGGACTTCGGGTACCGGCTCGAATCCGTCGAGGTTCAGGTCCTCGACGGCGCTGCCTTTGATCTTCGTGATGGTCTTGGCCCAGTAGCCCGCGTGGCTGGCCAGTGCCAGGGCTTCCACCCATCCCTCTGTGCTGGCGTGCAGCGGCGTCCAGTGGTCAGCGTCGATCCCGAACTCACCTCCTGGCCCGATCATGAACCCGTGGGCCATGGAGACACGACAGTCGCCAGCCGGGAACCGCCATCCGTTCGCGGCTGAGCCCTCCGGGGCATCGGCTTCCAGAACGCGCGGGCCGCCCTCGTATTCGGGGGCCGGGGGCAGGGCGAGACCGCCCCAGCGCTCTTGGAAGGCGACAGCCCGGTCGATCTCGGCATCCGGAATCCCTTGCTTGAGCCATGCCTCCCGGAAGAGCTTGAGGTCGCGGTGTGGAACACGCAGCCCGTGTCCCTCAACGAAGTAACGAGCTCGCCGGCTCAAGCCCTCAGGCGCCTGAGGAATCACCGGCACTCGGGGGTCCGCCGTCACGGTTGCTGCCCCCCGCATGGAGAGGTCGGTGCGGCCGGGTGCGGCGGTGCCGACGGCTGCTGAGCGCTGGACCAACGGACAGGGGCGCCGCCGGGGCCGCCGGTGAGCCAGGAACCGTCGCCCAGAGGCACCAGCTCGTACGGGTTGCTCGCCTCAACGGTGAACTCGCCGCTGAGGGTGCCCGTGCGTACGTCGACCAGGTGGTGACGGAACCACTCCTCCTCGTCCTGACTCTCACCGCCGAGGGTGACGATGGCCGTGTCCTCGCTCAGGTAGCCGCCGCTCCATTCCACGAAGGACTCCTCCGGGTCGTACCCGAAGGCTTCGACAGGGAAGGTGAAGAGCACGTCCCCGTTGGGGTGGTCATGGAAGGCGACGTCCGCCTGCCCGTGGTCCACGGTCATGAACTGACGCCCGGACGGAGCCAGGTCGATCAGGCAGCGGTCCTGCCACGGGTACGTCACGAACTCCGGCTCGCTGTCCACCCCAACCGTGCCCCGGAGAATGACAGAGCCGTCCTGGCCCTCACCGATGTCGAGGTAGGTGCTGCCGTCCACGGGATGCACGTGGTGGGAGGCGCCGTGCCCGACCGTCTCCAGCTCGCAGCGGGCGAGAACCGCACCGTTGTCGGCATCGTGCACGACCCACTGGTCCCCGCCCCCGCGGCCCGCCATCGCGTCCGGCCGGTAGACCCACACCGTCCGACCGTCCCGCGACAGCACACAGTTAGGCCGGTGGCCATGGCGTACGTCAGAGCGCGGTTCGAAGTCCGAGGCCCACATGAGGTCGCCGGCGCGCGTAAGGCAGACGACCTCGTTCAGCGTCGTGTACACGACCCGCTCCAAATCCTGCCGGACCACCGACGCTACGACCTCCTCGCCATCCCGCGGTTGGAAAACCGCTGTGGGCTCCAGCGTCCCGTAGACGCCGGAGCCCACAACGTAGGCGTGGATCCGCCCGTCGCGGAGACGCGTGATGACCTTCGGTGGCGGCTCAGGAATCATCCGCCGTCGCGGAGACGCGTGATGACCTTCGGTGGCGGCTCAGGAATCATCCGCTGAGGCTAACGCCCAGCTCAGGAACCTCAAGAGCCGGGGCGGTGGGTGCCCGAGTCGGGTAGTCGGGCCGAGCACGGTAGTTGGCCGACCGGTTGCTCAGAACAAGGAGTCCCAGAGGACCTCTTCCGGGTCAGGTTCTTCTGGGTGGAGCATGCAGCGTCTGCAGCGCAGGAGTCCTGGTTCGTTAGCGCCCGAGGCGGCGCTCATCCACGGCAGGGCCTCCATGGCGTGTGCGCGCTCGTTGTCGGCGAGGGTGTCGACGGCCCGGCGGAGTTCCTCCGGTGCGGATTGGTCGGTGAGGCAGAGCCAGCCGACCGCCGCCGACAGACGGACTTCGGGGGCCTCCGCTCGGTCGTGCCACCGTTCGCGCAGCCACCTGACAGTCGGCGGGTACGGGTGGGCCCGGGTGATCTCGGCGGCGGCCAGGAGCAGGGCGGCGCGGACCGTGGCGTCGCCTTCGGTGGCGAATCCGTTGGCCAAGGCAGTCCGGATGGTGTGGGCGGGGTCGGCGGCGGTCGCCAGGACGTAGGCGGCGTCGACGCGGACGGTGGGGTCGGAGTCTCCAAGAAGGGGCAGGAGCGCGGTGGTGGCGGTGGTGATCGCGGCTCGGGCGGCGGCCACCGACCAGCCGGCCGGGTAGCCGGTCACCTCGTAGCCGTAGTCGTCGTGGGTATCGGGGGCGTGGCGCCGGGGATCGTTGCGGTGGAGGAGGAATTCCTCGCGAGAGGCGACGCCGTGGTGCCTGGCACGGACGGGGCCGGAGAGGACTGCGAGGGCGGCAGTGCGGTGTGGGTGGTGGGCGTTGATGGCGAGGGGAATGAGGAACGGCACGGCAAGGGCAGCGGCGGCCCGGCTGTCGTCGGCGCACAGGCCCCACAGCACACCCGTCGCATCCACGACCGGTTCGCCGCCAGCGCGCAGGAGGGAAACCGCCTCCCGGACGTCGTACCCATGGGGGAAGTTACCCCACGGGACGGCATCCAAGTCCAAGGCCTGTCGAGGCTCGGGCAGGATGCTGGCCACCGCCGCCCGCACGTCGAACGGACCCCCCGAGAACGAGGCCAGGTCCGCCCCGTCCGTCACTTTCCGACACATCTCGAACGTCGGATCGGTCCGCCAGTCCACGTCACACCCCAACTGTCGAATCCCCGGAACTTGATCATGGCTGGCCCGGCGGCCCACCGGAAGCCTCTCGGCGGTGATCCAGCGGCTCGTACGGGGCCACCCATCATGCACAGGGGCCAACCGGAATGCTCAAGGGCCACCTACCGAGCTCAGTCACAGGCAGGCACAGGCTAGCTGCAACGTTCAAGGGCCAACGAGAGCGCCAAGTCTCAACAACGCAGCGTTACCGAAGCAAGATCCGCCAACTACTACGCTCGTCCGCCAAGCAAAAATCTCGGTCGCACCAGGTTCCCACGTCGACAGGTCACCCCTGATTGCATAAAAGTGCGGCACTGCGTATAGTCATGCCATCAACGAGGAGGGTTCCGATGGCGGTACGCGCAGCAGTCGCAGGGGCGAGTGGATACGCCGGTGGTGAGCTGCTCCGACTCCTGCTGGCGCACCCCGGAGTCGAGATCGGGGCGCTCACCGGGCACTCCAACGCGGGCCAGACCCTCGGCTCGCTCCAGCCGCACCTGCGGCCGCTGGCCGACCGGGTGCTGGAGCCCACCACCGCCGAGGTGCTGGCCGGGCACGACGTCGTCTTCCTGGCGCTCCCGCACGGGCAGTCCGCCGCCGTCGCCGAGCAGCTCGGGGACGAGGTCCTCGTCGTCGACATGGGGGCCGACTTCCGGCTGAAGGACGCGGGGGACTGGGAGGCGTTCTACGGGCCCCCGCACGCCGGGACCTGGCCCTACGGGCTGCCCGAGCTGCCGGGCGGGCGGGACGCGCTCGCCGGGGTGAAGCGGATCGCCGTGCCGGGGTGCTATCCGACCGCCGTCTCGCTCGCGCTCTTCCCGGCGTACGAGGCCGGTATCGCCGAGCCGGAGGCCGTCGTCGTCGCCGCGTCCGGGACCTCCGGGGCGGGCAAGGCGGCCAAGCCGCATCTGCTCGGCTCCGAGGTGATGGGCAACATGACCCCGTACGGCGTCGGCGGCGGCCACCGCCACACACCCGAGATGATCCAGAACCTCAGCGCCGCCGCCGGGCAGCCGGTCACCGTCTCCTTCACGCCCACTCTCGCCCCCATGGCGCGCGGCATCCTCGCCACCTGCAGTGCCAAGGCGACGGCGGGTGTGAGCGCGGAGAGCCTGCGGGCGGTGTACGGGAAGGCGTTCGCGGGGGAGCCGTTCGTCGACCTCCTGCCCGAGGGGCAGTGGCCCGCCACGGCCTCCGTGTACGGCTCCAACGCCGTCCAGGTCCAGGTCGCGTACGACCCCGCCGCCGGGCGGATCGTCGTCGTCGCGGCCATCGACAACCTCGCCAAGGGCACCGCGGGAGGCGCCCTCCAGAGCATGAACATCGCCCTCGGGCTGCCCGAGGACACCGGACTCACGACGGTCGGAGTCGCACCGTGAGCGTCGAGCGCGCAGCCACCGGGCTGCCGAGGGCCACGAAAGCCGCGCCGCCGCGCTGCGCGGTCGGAGAAGCGAACAAGGAGATGCAGTGAGCGTCACGGCAGCACAGGGATTCTCGGCGGCGGGCATCGCCGCGGGGATCAAGGAGAGCGGTAACCCGGACCTGGCCCTCGTGGTCAACCACGGGCCGCGTCGCGCCGCCGCGGGCGTCTTCACCTCCAACCGGGTCAAGGCCGCCCCCGTGCTCTGGTCGGAGCAGGTCCTCAAGGGCGGCGCGGTCTCCGCCGTCGTCCTCAACTCCGGTGGCGCCAACGCCTGTACGGGACCCAAGGGGTTCCAGGACACCCACGCCACGGCCGAGAAGGCGGCCGAGGTGCTGGAGGGCCACAGCGCGGGCGAGGTCGCCGTCGCCTCCACCGGGCTCATCGGCATCCTGCTCCCCATGGACAAGCTGCTCCCGGGCATCGAGCAGGCCGCCGCCGCCCTCAGCGAGCACGGCGGCGAGAAGGCCGCCATCGCCATCAAGACCACCGACACCGTCCACAAGACCGCCGTCGCGGGCGGCGAGGGCTGGACCGTCGGCGGCATGGCCAAGGGCGCCGGCATGCTCGCACCGGGCCTCGCCACCATGCTCGTCGTCCTCACCACCGACGCCGACGTGCCCGCCCCGCAGCTGGACGCCGTCCTCCGCGAGGCCACCCGGACCACCTTCGACCGGGTCGACTCCGACGGCTGCATGTCCACCAACGACACCGTGCTGCTGCTCGCCTCCGGCGCCAGCGGCATCACCCCGGAGCAGGACGCGTTCGCCGAGGCCGTACGGGCCGTCTGCGACGACCTCGCCCGGCAGCTCATCGGGGACGCCGAGGGCGCCTCCAAGGACATCCGGATCGAGGTGATCAACGCGGCCACCGAGGACGACGCCGTCGAGGTCGGCCGCTCCATCGCCCGCAACAACCTGCTCAAGTGCGCCATCCACGGCGAGGACCCCAACTGGGGCCGGGTCCTCTCCGCCATCGGCACCACGCAGGCCGCCTTCGAGCCGGACCGGCTCAACGTCGCCATCAACGACGTCTGGGTCTGCAAGAACGGGGGAGTGGGCGAGGACCGCGACCTCGTCGACATGCGCTACCGGGAGGTCAGGATCACCGCCGACCTCGCCGCGGGCACCGAGTCCGCCGTCATCTGGGCCAACGACCTCACCGCGGACTACGTCCACGAGAACAGCGCGTACAGCTCATGAGCACGGCGCGGAAGCACACCGCACTCCCGAAGGCGCAGACCCTCATCGAGGCGCTGCCCTGGCTGACCCGGCACCACGGCAAGACGGTCGTCATCAAGTTCGGCGGCAACGCCATGATCGACGAGGAGCTGAAGGCCGCCTTCGCCCAGGACGTCGTCTTCCTGCGCCATGCCGGTCTCAAGCCCGTCGTCGTGCACGGCGGCGGCCCCCAGATCAGCGCCCAGCTCGACAAGCAGGGCCTGGTCAGCGAGTTCAAGGCGGGGCTGCGGGTCACCACGCCCGAGGCGATGGACGTCGTACGGATGGTCCTCGCCGGACAGGTCCAGCGCGAACTCGTCGGCCTCCTCAACCAGCACGGCCCCCTCGCCGTCGGCATGACCGGCGAGGACGCCCACACCATCACCGCCACCCAGCACCGGCCCACCATCGACGGCGAGTTGGTCGACATCGGCCGGGTCGGGGAGATCACCGCCATCGACACCGGGGCCATCCAGGCGCTCCTGGACGACGGCCGCATCCCCGTCGTCTCCTCCATCGCCCGCTCCGCCGACGACCACCACGTCTACAACGTCAACGCCGACACCGCGGCCGCCGCGCTCGCCGCCGCCCTGAACGCCGAGACACTGATGGTGCTCACCGACGTCGAGGGGCTGTACGAGGACTGGCCCAACAGCGACGACGTCATCAGCCGCCTCACCGCGAGCGAGCTGGAGAAGCTGCTGCCCGAGCTGTCCAGCGGCATGGTCCCCAAGATGCAGGGCTGCCTCCACGCCGTACGCAACGGCGTGGAGACCGCCCGAGTCATCGACGGCCGGGTCCAGCACTCCATCCTGCTGGAGATCTTCACCGACGAGGGGATCGGCACGATGGTCGTGCCCGACGCTCCCGTCGCCGTACACACAGGTCCTGAACTGGGGGAATCATGACGACCGGCACCGGATCCGAGACCGGACTCACCGCGCGGTGGCAGGGCGCGCTGATGGACAACTACGGCACCCCCCGCCTGCCCCTCGTCCGCGGCGAGGGCGCGCACGTCTGGGACGAGGACGGCACCCGCTACCTCGACTTCGTCGGCGGCATCGCGGTCAACGCCCTCGGCCACGCCCACCCCGCCGTCGTCGAGGCCGTCTCCACCCAGATCGGCTCCCTGGGCCATGTGTCGAACCTCTTCATCGCCGAGCCGCCCGTCGCGCTCGCCGAACGGCTGCTCCAGCTCTTCGGCCGTCAGGGCCGGGTCTTCTTCGCCAACTCCGGCGCGGAGGCCAACGAGGCCGCGTTCAAGATCGGCCGGCTCACCGGGCGCACCCACATGGTCGCCACCGACGGAGGCTTCCACGGCCGGACGATGGGGGCGCTCGCGCTCACCGGCCAGCCCGGCAAGCAGGAGCCCTTCCTCCCGCTGCCCGGTGACGTCACCCATGTCCCCTACGGGGACGTGGACGCCCTGCGCGCGGCCGTCACCACCGACACCGCACTGGTCATCGTCGAGCCGACGCAGGGCGAGAACGGGGTCGTCGTCCCGCCCAAGGGCTACCTGGAAGCCGCCCGCGAGATCACGCGCGCCACCGGCACCCTCCTCGTCCTGGACGAGGTGCAGACCGGGATCGGCCGCTGCGGCCAGTGGTTCGAGCACCAGGCCCACCAGGGCGTCGAGCCGGACATCGTCACCCTCGCCAAGGGGCTCGGCGGCGGGCTGCCGATCGGTGCGACCGTCGCCTTCGGCCCGGCCGCCGACCTGCTGAAGCCCGGCCACCACGGCACCACGTTCGGTGGCAACCCGGTCGCCTGCGCCGCCGGACTCGCCGTCCTGGACACCCTCGCGGCCGACGGCGTGCTCGACCAGGTCAAGCGGCTCGGGGAGAGGATCCGCGACGGTGTGGAGGCGCTGGGACACCCGCTGGTCTCCCATGTCCGCGGCAGCGGCCTGCTGCTGGGTATCGTGCTCACCGGACCCCTCGCACCGCAGGTGCAGCAGGCGGCCCAGGGAGCCGGCCTCCTGGTGAACGCGCCCGCCCCCGATGTCGTACGGCTCATGCCGCCGCTGATCATCGGTGACGCGGAGGTGGACGCGTTCCTGGAGATCCTGCCGGGCGCTCTCGACGCGGCACACGGGGACGGACGATCCGGAGCATGACCCTCCGGAGAATGAGGCGACGACGATGACCGAGGCGCAGGAGACCGAGCACGGCGGGCCGTCCGTGCCGCAGACCCGCACCGCCCGCCACCGCCGGATCGTGGACATCCTGAACCGGCAGCCGGTCCGCTCGCAGAGCCAGCTGGCCAAGCTCCTCGCGGACGACGGGCTGAGCGTCACCCAGGCGACGCTCTCCCGCGACCTCGACGAGCTGGGCGCGGTCAAGATCCGCAACACCGGCGGCGAGCTGATCTACGCGGTGCCGAGCGAGGGCGGCTTCCGCACCCCGCAGGCGCCGCTCGGCGGCTCGGCCAAGGAGGAGCGGATGCGCCGCCTCTCGGCCGAACTGCTCATCTCGGCCGAGGCCTCGGCCAACCTGGTGGTGCTCCGTACGCCGCCGGGCGCCGCCCAGTTCCTCGCCTCGGCCATCGACCAGGCCGAACTGCACGACATCCTCGGCACCATCGCGGGCGACGACACGCTGATGCTCATCAGCCGCGACCCCCACGGTGGCCAGGCGCTCGCCGACCATCTGCTGAGGCTCGCTCAGAACGACCGCTGAGCCGGAGAGCTAGTACCGCGTGATCGCGGTCGGGCCCGACGAGGTCCCGACCGCGATGTGCGGCCGCCGCTCCGGCCGCACCCAGGCCAGGATCTCCGCCATGGCCTGGGCCGGGACCGAGACACAACCCGCCGTCGCCCCGCGCCCGTTCACATGCAGGAAGATCCCGGCGCCCCGGCCGCGTACCGGACGGTCGTAGTTGAACCCGATCACCAGCGCCCGGGCGTACTGCGTCCCGTACGTGACCAGATGCTCGGCCTCGTCCGCCCGGCAGTGGTCCGGCCGGGGCTCCACCCAGCGGTTGTACGCGCGCGAGGCGTTGTCCTGGCACCACCAGGAGTCGTCGTTCACCTTGCGGTACGGATACCGCGTCCCCGCCGGGGCGTCCTCGGTGCCGAACGCGTACGGCAGGTCGTACAGCCCGGTCGGCGTGGTGCTGGTGCCCTGCTTACGACTGCCGCCCTCGGCCAGCCCGTTCGCCCCGAACCGCGCCGGAGCCGAGCCTTTCTCCACCCACCGGCCCCCGCGCCGCTCCCACCAGGACACCGTGCCGGTGGTCGAGCCGGTGTCGGGGGCCTCGGCCGTGATCAGCTGCGAGCCGCCGCCGGTGTCCGCCAGCCGATACGGGAGCGGAGGCGGGGTGTCAACGGGGGCGGCCCCGAGGGAGCCGGTGGCCAGGGCGAGGAGGACGGCGAGGGTCAGCAGGGGTCGGCGCATGCCCGGACCGTACGGCGGGCCCGGGTGAGGGGCCTCCGCGTCTGCTCCGTACGGCCCAGTGCCCCACCCGTCGGTCATGCACCCGTATGCGCCGCCCTGACCTGCTGCTTTGACAAAGCATACGGACCACTGCATAGTTATGCCCATCAGTGATTGCACCGTAAGGAGAAACCCGTGACCGAGCGCGTCGTACTCGCCTACTCGGGCGGCCTGGACACCTCCGTCGCCATCGGCTGGATCGCCGAGGAGACGGGCGCCGAGGTCATCGCCGTTGCCGTGGACGTCGGCCAGGGCGGCGAGGACCTGGACGTCATCCGCAAGCGCGCGCTCGCCTGCGGTGCCGTCGAAGCCGAGGTCGCGGACGCCAAGGACGAGTTCGCCGAGGAGTACTGCCTCCCGGCGATCAAGGCCAACGCCCTCTACATGGACCGCTATCCGCTGGTGTCGGCCCTCTCCCGGCCGACCATCGTCAAGCACCTCGTCGCCGCCGCCAAGAAGCACAACGCCGGGATCGTCGCCCACGGCTGCACCGGCAAGGGCAACGACCAGGTCCGCTTCGAGGCCGGTATCTCCGCGCTCGGCCCCGACCTCAAGTGCATCGCCCCGGTCCGGGACTACGCGATGACCCGGGACAAGGCCATCGCCTTCTGCGAGGACAAGAACCTCCCGATCGCCACCACCAAGAAATCCCCGTACTCCATCGACCAGAACGTCTTCGGACGGGCCGTCGAGACGGGCTTCCTGGAGGACATCTGGAACGCGCCGATCGAGGACATCTACGAGTACACCTCCAACCCCGCCACCCCGCGCGAGGCCGACGAGGTCGTCATCTCCTTCAAGGAGGGTGTCCCGGTCGCCATCGACGGCCGCCCCGTCACGGTCCTCCAGGCGATCCAGCAGCTCAACGAGCGGGCCGGTGCCCAGGGCGTCGGCCGGATCGACATGGTCGAGGACCGGCTCGTGGGCATCAAGTCCCGTGAGGTGTACGAGGCGCCCGGCGCGATCGCACTGATCATCGCCCACCAGGAGCTGGAGAACGTCACCGTCGAGCGCGAGCTGGCCCGCTACAAGCGGCAGGTCGAGCAGCGCTGGGGCGAGATGGTCTACGACGGCCTCTGGTTCTCCCCGCTGAAGCGGGCCCTGGACGGCTTCATCAACGAAGCCAACCAGCACGTCACCGGCGACATCCGGATGACCCTGCACGCGGGCCGTGCCGTCGTCACCGGCAGGCGGTCCGAGGAGTCGCTGTACGACTTCAACCTCGCCACCTACGACTCGGGCGACACCTTCGACCAGTCCAAGGCGCAGGGCTTCATCGAGATCTTCGGCCTCTCCTCGAAGATCGCCGCGAAGCGTGATCTGCAGGCATAGCCCGACGCGTACCTCGCCCGACCTCTTCTCGTTGTACAGCCGCCTCCCCGTCGTCACGCGGCAGGGAGGCGGCCGCATATCCGCACCCCGGCCCCACGCCCTTGCCTTTGAGGAGCACGCAGTGAGCAGCAACAACGGTGACGTCCGGCTCTGGGGCGCGCGTTTCGCCGACGGACCGGCCGAGGCGCTGGCCAGGCTGTCCGCCTCCGTCCACTTCGACTGGCGGCTCGCCCCGTACGACATCGCGGGCTCCCGCGCCCACGCCCGCGTCCTGAACAAGGCGGGCCTGCTCACCGAGGACGAGCTGACCCGGATGCTCGCCGGGCTCGACCAGCTCGAGACCGATGTCGCGGACGGCTCCTTCACCGGCACCATCGCGGACGAGGACGTCCACACCGCCCTGGAGCGCGGGCTCCTGGAACGGCTCGGCCCCGACCTGGGCGGCAAGCTGCGCGCCGGGCGGTCCCGGAACGACCAGATCGCCACGCTCTTCCGGATGTACCTGCGCGACCACGCCCGGATCATCGGCGGCCTGATCGCGGACCTCCAGGCAGCCCTGGTCGGCCTCGCGGAGGCCCACCCCGACGTGGCGATGCCCGGCCGCACCCACCTCCAGCACGCCCAGCCGGTGCTCTTCGCCCACCATGTGCTCGCCCACGTGCAGTCCCTCTCCCGGGACGCCGAGCGGCTGCGCCAGTGGGACGAGCGCACGGCGGTCTCCCCGTACGGATCCGGGGCGCTCGCGGGCTCCTCGCTCGGGCTCGACCCCGAGGCGGTCGCCGCCGACCTCGGCTTCGAGCACGGCTCGGCCGGCAACTCCATCGACGGCACCGCCTCGCGGGACTTCGTCGCGGAGTTCGCGTTCGTCACCGCGATGATCGGCGTCAACCTCTCCCGGATCGCGGAGGAGATCATCATCTGGAACACGAAGGAGTTCTCCTTCGTCACCCTCCACGACGCCTTCTCCACCGGCTCCTCGATCATGCCGCAGAAGAAGAACCCGGACATCGCGGAGCTGGCCCGCGGCAAGTCCGGCCGCCTCATCGGCAATCTGACCGGCCTCCTCGCCACCCTCAAGGCGCTCCCGCTCGCGTACAACCGGGACCTCCAGGAGGACAAGGAGCCCGTCTTCGACTCCTGCGACCAGCTCGAAGTCCTGCTCCCCGCCTTCACCGGGATGATGGCCACCCTCACCGTCAACCGCGAGCGCATGGAGGAGCTGGCCCCGGCCGGGTTCTCACTCGCCACCGACATCGCGGAGTGGCTGGTCAAGCAGGGCGTGCCCTTCCGGGTCGCCCACGAGGTCGCGGGCGCCTGCGTCAAGGAGTGCGAGCAGCACGGCATCGAGCTGGACCAGCTCACCGACGAGCAGTTCGCGAAGATCTCCGAGCACCTCACCCCCGAGGTCCGCACCGTCCTCAACGTGCGCGGTGCCCTCGCCTCCCGCAGCGGCCGGGGCGGCACGGCCCCCTCCGCCGTCGCCGTCCAGCTGGCCGAGGTGAAGAAGGACCTGGAGGCCCAGCAGGCGTGGGCCGACGCCCGCCGGTAGGTCGGAGCGGACGCCGTGACTACCGAGCGCGTGCCGTGCGTACGGGGGTGGCCCCCCCGTACGCACGGTGTCGTCGCAGGTGTACGGAGAGGGGCGCGGGCTACGTTGACCGGGGTAGGAGTACCCGCAACCGATCCCGAGGAGCCCGCGATGCCCTTCACCGCCCTGGCCACCGCGACGACCCCGACCGCCCACATCGGACTGGGACTCGCAGCCGTCGGGAGGCCCGGATACATCAACCTCCATCGCGACGAGGACTTCCCCGAAGGCCGGGACATGGAGTCCCTGCGCGCCCGTACGCACGAGCTGCTGGACGCGGCGTACGCGCAGGGCGTCCGGTACGTCGACACGGCCCGCTCCTACGGCCGCGCCGAGGAGTTCCTGGGCGAGTGGCTGGACGCCCGCCCCTCCTTCACCGACCTCGTCGTCGGCTCCAAGTGGGGATACACCTACACCGCTGACTGGCGCACGGACGCCGGGACGCACGAGGTCAAGGACCACAGCCTCGCCACCTTCGAGCGCCAGCGCGCCGAGACCCGCGAACTCCTGGGCGACCGGCTCGACCTCTACCAGATCCACTCCCTCACCCCCGACAGCCCGGCCCTCGCCGACAAGGAACTCCACGAACGTCTGGCCGCCCTGGCCGCCGAAGGGGTCGCCATCGGCTTCTCCACCAGCGGCCCCGCCCAGGCCGACGCCATCCGGGCCGCCCTCGCGCTCACGGTCGACGGCAACCCCCTCTTCCGTACCGTCCAGGCCACCTACAACGCCCTGGAGACCTCCGCCGCCCCCGCCCTGGCCGAGGCCCATGACGCCGGGCTCACCGTGATCGTCAAGGAGGGCATGGCCAACGGGCGGCTCGCCGGGGACGAGGCGCCCGCCGTGTTCCAGGAGATCGCCGCCGACGCGGGGGTGGGCGGCGACGCGGTGGCCCTGGCGCTCGTCCTGCACCAGCCCTGGGCGGGCGTCGTCCTCTCCGGCGCCGCCACCGCCACCCAGCTCGCCGGGAACCTGCACGCCACCGTCGTCGACCTGGACGAGGAGCAGCGGGCCCGGCTGGACGCCCTGGTGGAGGAGCCGGAGTCGTACTGGCGCCACCGGGCCGCCCTGCCCTGGCACTGACCGACCCCGTCCGGCCTCAGGGGCTCGTCAGCCCGTCAGGACGACGAGCTCCTGGGTCGCCCGCGTCATCGCCACATACCGGTCCACCGCCCCCTCCACACCCGCCCCGAACGCCTCAGGCTCCACCAATACCACCAAGTCGAACTCCAGCCCCTTCGACAGCTGCGGGGTCAGCGACCGCACCCGCGGCCGCCCCCGGAACAGGGGCGCGCCGATCACACAGGCCGTCCCGTCCGCGTGCGCGGCCAGCCAGCTGTCCAGGACCGATTCCAGATCCGCCACCCGGCCCCGCACGACGGGCGGGCCGCCCGTCCGGATCGAGACCGGCACATTGGCGTCCGGGAGCACCGCCCGGATCACGGGCTCGGCCTCCACCATGACCTCCTGTGGCGTCCGGTAGTTGACGGTGAGCGACGCGAGGGCCACCCGGTCGAGCCCCACCCGCTCCAGCCGCTCCCGCCAGGGTTCGGCGAACCCGTGCCGGGCCTGGGCGCGGTCCCCGACGACGGTGAAGCTCCGCGACGGACACCGCACCAGCAGCATCTGCCACTCGGCGTCGGTCAGCTCCTGCGCCTCGTCCACCACGATGTGCGCGAACGGGCCCGCCAGCCGGTCCGTCGCGGCGTCCGTGGACGCCTCCGGGCCGGCCAGGGCGTCCCTGAGGTCCTGCCCGTGCAGCATGACCAGCGCGCCCTCGCCGTCGGCATCCGCGTCGGCCAGGGTCTCGTCGGCCAGCAGCGCGTCGATGGCCTGCTCCATGCCCGCCCGCTCGGCCGCCGCGGCCGCCTGCCGAAGACGCCTGCGCCGCGGCGCCTCCGGATCACCGAGCCGCTGCCGTGCCGCGTCCAGGATCGGCAGGTCCGAGACGGTCCACGCCCGCGCGTCCGCGCGCTGCAACAGCCGGACCTCGTCGCGGCTCAGCCAGGGCGCACACAGCCGCAGATACGCGGGGACCGACCACAGGTCACCGACGAGATCGGCCGGATCCAGCAGCGGCCACGCCCGGTCGAAGGCGGCGAGCAGCTCCCGGTCCTGCCCCAGCGCCTTGCGGACCAGCTCGGGGGCGGCCTCCTCACCGTCGCACTTCTCCCCGAGGAGCGTGAGCAGTTCCTCCCACACCTGGTCGCGCGCCTCGTTGTGCACGGCCCCGGGTCCGGCGGCCTCGAACGCCACCGCCCAGTCGGCGGCGGTCAGCCGGAGGTCGCACCAGGGGGTCGAGACGGTCAGGGGCTCGGTGGGCGGCTCCTCGTAGAACCGCACGGCGGTCTCGACGGCGCGCACCAGCTCCGCCGACGCCTTCAGCCGGGCCACCTCGGGGTCGGTCTCGGCGCCCGCCGTGGCCCCCTCGGGGACGAGGTCCCGCAGGACGCAGGTCTGTACGCCCTCCTCCCCGAGGCTCGGCAGCACATCAGCGACGTACCCGAGATAGGGCCGGGACGGGCCGACGAACAGGACACCGCCCCGGCGGTGGGCGAGGCGCGGGTCGGCGTACAGGAGGTATGCGGAGCGGTGCAGGGCGACGACCGTCTTCCCCGTGCCCGGTCCGCCGTCCACGACGAGCGTGCCCCGGGAACCCGCCCGGATGACGGCGTCCTGGTCGGCCTGGATGGTGCCGAGCACGTCCCGCATCCGCTCCGAGCGGTTGGCGCCGAGGCTCGCGATGAACGCCGACTGGTCATCGAGCGCCGCATGTCCGGCGAAGGCGTCCGGGGCGAAGACCTCGTCCCAGTAGTCGCTGACCCGGCCGTCCGTCCAGCGGTAGCGGCGGCGGCTCGCCAGGCCCGTCGGGTGGGCGTGGGTGGCGCCGAAGAACGGCTCGGCGGCGGGGGAGCGCCAGTCGACCAGCAGCCGGTGGCCCGCGCTGTCGGTGAGGCCGAGCCGGCCGACGTACACGGGTGCGGAGCCGTCCTCCGCGACCATGCGGCCGAGGCAGAGGTCGAGACCGAAGCGGCGCAGGGTGCGTAGGCGGGCGGTGAGCCGGTGGATCTCGGCGTCCCGGTCCATCGCCTGCCGGCCCGTGCCGCCGGGCGCCCGGCGTTCGGCGTCGAGACGGGCGGTCAGCTCGGTGATCTGCTCGTCCAGGGTCCGGGCGACGGCCGCGAAGTGCTCCTCGTCGGCGGCGATCAGGGCGGGGGCGGCCTTGGGGGAGAGACGGTCGGGGAGGTGGAAGGCGCTGGGGGGCATGGTGGTGCTTTCCGTTCTGCCGGGTACGGGGGTGGGGGCAGGGGTCTGCTGGACGTACGGGACGGCTCAGCCGGTCGGCACCGGTGCGCCGAACCACCGGGTCAGCCCGGCGGCCAGCCCCTCCTGGTCCTCGCCCGTCCCCGCCCACGCCACATGGCCGTCGGGCCGCAACAGGACAGCGGGCACGCCGGGTTCATCGGCCGGTTCCACCGTGTCGGCCACATGGTCGACCCGGTCCGCCCACCCGGCCACCGAGAGCCGCCCGCCCGTGGTCCCGCTCCGGTCGCTCCCGTCGAGCAGCAGGCCGCGGCCCTCACGCATCAGCTCGTAGAGGCGGTGGCCCCGCGTCAGCCGGACATCCCGAAGGCGGCGGCCGAGCAGTGCGTGGCCCTCTCCGAGGTCGTAGCGGATGTCGACGGCGGTGATCATCCCGGTGACGTACGCGTTGACCTCCTCGAAGTCCATGAGCCGCGCGAGCAGTCCGCGCAGCGCTCGCGCCCCCGGACCGGTCCCCAGCAGCGTGATCTGGGCGCGGGTGTTCTCCAGCACCCGGGCGCCCACCGGGTGCCGTTCGGTGTGGTAGCTGTCCAACAGCCCTTCCGGAGCCCACCCGTTGACCTCGGCGGCCAGTTTCCAGCCGAGGTTGAACGCGTCCTGCACTCCCAGGTTGAGCCCCTGCCCGCCGGTCGGCGGGTGGATGTGCGCCGCGTCACCGGCCAGCAGCACCCGGCCCGCCCGGTACCGCTCGGCCTGCCGGGAGGCGTCCCCGAACCGGGAGAGCCAGCGGGGCGCGCGGACGCCGAAGTCGGTGCCCGCGACCGCCCGCAGCCGCGCCCTGAACTCCTCCAGGGTCGGCGCGCCCGCCCGCTCCTCGAGGACCCCGTCGGCGGGCACGATGACGCGGTGCGTCCCGTCCCCGTTGGGGATGGTGCCGAACCGCAACTCCTTCTTGCGCACCTCCGCCACCACGGCGGCCACCACCTCGGGGTCCTCGGCCAGCTCCATGTCTCCCAGCAGTGTCTCGACCGTGGCGGGCTCACCGGGGAAGGCGATGCCCGCCTCCTTGCGCACCAGGCTCCGGCCGCCGTCGCATCCGACGAGATAGCGCGAGCGCAGCCGCGTCCCGTCGGCCAGCCCGACGGTCACCGCCTCCTCGTCCTGGCCCACCGCGACCACCTCGCAGCCGGGCCGGATCTCCGCCCCCAGCTCGACGGCCCGCTCCCGGAGCAGCCGCTCGGTGACCGGCTGGAGGGTGGAGAGGCCGTACGGGTGTGCCGTGTCCAGCAGCTCCGGCCAGGGCTTCTGGATCCCCCCGAAGAAGCCGCCGACCTGGAACGTCTCGCTCACCGCGAGGAACCGGTCCAGCAGCCCACGCTGGTCCATCACCTCGACGCTGCGCACGTGCAGTCCGCGCCCCCGGCTCTCCCGGGTCGGCTCGGCCAGCTTCTCCAGCACCACGGTCCGCACCCCGGCCAGCCGCAGTTCGCAGGCGAGCATCAGGCCCGTCGGCCCACCGCCGACGACGATTGCGTCGATCATCACAGTTCCGCCCTTGTCGACGTCGAATTCCCGCAGCCGGCGCTCCTGATCCCGGCTTCGGCGGTCGATTGTGCGGCATTTGGGGGGCCTTGCGGCAAGACCCCCCATCCGCTATAAGTTAAGAGTGGCAAGGAGTGGGTTCACCTCCTGCTGATCCCTCCTTCACGCGCCTCTGGTGCTGATCCCGCCGCTCGTAGGACACCGGGCTCCTCGCGGCTCTCGTCTCGCCCTCTGGGCAGCCGGGCCTTCGCCGCGCTTCTCGATGAGACATGTATGTCTCATTCGAGTTATGGTTGTCTCATGACTCTCGACCGTGAGCAGGTGCTGCGCAGCGCCGCCGCCCTGCTGTCCCACAAATCGACCGCCACCATGGACGAGGTCGCCAAAGCGGCCGGCATCGGCCGCGCCACCCTCCACCGCCACTTCGCCGGGCGCGACGCCCTCGTGAAGGCGCTGGAAGACCTGGGCCTCCAGGAGTTCGAGGCGGTCCTCGACGCCGCCCGGCTCGACGAGGGCACCTCCGAGGAGGGGCTGCGCCGCCTCATGGCGGCCGTCGAGCCCAGTGCCGGGCTGCTCTCGTTCCTCGTCAACGAGAACCAGCTCTTCGAGGGCGACCAGGTCAACGAGGGCTGGAACCGCGCCGACGCCCGGGTCTCCGCCTTCTTCCGCCGAGGCCAGGAGCGCGGTGAGTTCCGTATCGACCTCACCCCCGCCTGGCTGACCGAGGCCCTCTACGGGCTCGTCGGCACCGGGGCCTGGGCCGTCAAGACGGGGCGGGTCGCCGCACAGGACTTCCAGTACATGATCGTCGAGCTGCTGCTCGGCGGAGCACGCCGGAGCGTGGAGCAGTGACCAGCATCGACCAGCACCCGAAGACCGTGGACGACGTGCGCCGCCCGGGGCGGTGGATCGCGCTCGCCGTGCTCGTCCTCGCCGTGCTGCTGGTGGCCGTCGACGCCACCGTCCTCGGCCTCGCCACCCCGTTCCTCAGCGAAGACCTCGCCCCCACCGGCAACCAGCTGCTCTGGATCGGTGACGTCTACTCCTTCGTCATCGCCGGTCTGCTGGTCTCGATGGGCTCCCTCGGCGACCGCATCGGCCGCAAGAAGCTGCTGCTGATCGGTGCCGTGGCGTTCGGCGGGGTCTCCGTGCTCAACGCGTACGCCACCACGCCCGAGATGATGATCGCGGCGCGGGCGCTGCTCGGTGTCGCGGGCGCCACCCTGATGCCGTCCACCCTCGCCCTGATCCGCAACCTCTTCCACGACCCCCGCGAGCGCAGCCTCGCCATCGGCATCTGGGGGGCCATGGCCTCGGCGGGCGCGGCGGTCGGCCCGGTCGTCGGCGGATTCCTGCTCGAACACTTCTGGTGGGGCTCGGTCTTCCTGATCAACCTGCCGGTGATGGCCGTGCTCGTCGTCGTCGGCGTCAAGCTGATCCCGGAGTCGAAGAACCCGGCCCCGGGCCCGTGGGACATGCTCAGCGTCGGCCTGTCCCTGGTCGGCATGATCGGCGTCGTGTACGCGATCAAGGAGACTGCCTCGCACGGGCTGAGCTGGGGGCCGACCGCGGCCGCCGTGGTCGGTGTGCTCGGGATCACCTGGTTCGTCCGCCGCCAGCTCCGGCTCCCCGCACCCCTGCTGGACATGAGGCTCTTCCAGCACCGGGGCTTCTCCGGCGCGGTCCTCGCCGACCTGCTGACCATCCTCGGTCTCTCGGGCCTGGTCTTCTTCCTCTCCCAGTTCCTCCAACTGGTCCAGGGCCGGGGCCCGCTGGAGGCGGGGCTCGCCGAACTGCCCGCCGCCATCGGCGCGGTGACCGCCGGTCTGCTGGCCGGTTTCGCCGCCCGCCGGTTCTCGGTGCGCTCGGTCGTGGCGGGCGGGCTCGGCGCGGTCGGTCTGGCGCTGGGAACGGTGACCCTGCTCGACCAGCACACCGGGTACCCGCTGCTCGGCTCCATGCTGCTCGTGGTCGGCGTCGGCGCCGGGTTCTCCTTCACCGTCACCGCCGACGTGATCCTCTCCAGCGTCCCGAAGGAGCAGGCCGGTTCCGCTTCCGCCGTGTCGGAGACGGCGTACGAACTGGGCGCCGCCCTCGGTATCGCCCTGCTCGGCTCCATCGTCACCGGCGTCTACCGGGGCTTCCCGACCCCGGCGGGCATCCCCGCCGACGTGGAGTCGGCCGCCCACGAGTCGCTGGGCGGAGCCGTGGAGGCGGCCACCACCCTGCCCGCCGCCCAGGCGGCCCCGCTGATCTCGGCGGCCCAGGAGGCCTTCGTCGAGGGGATGCGGTCCGCCGCCGGGGTCGGGTCGGCGGTGCTCCTCGCGGCGGCCGTCGCCGCCTGGTTCCTGCTGCGGGGCCAGAAGCTGGAGGACGGGATCGAGCACCCGTAGGAAGCCCGTGTACGGAGGAGGGCCCGCGCCCCGGTGAGACCGGGGTGCGGGCCCTCCTCGTATACGCCGTCCAGGTCGTCCGGCTCAGGCGGCCTTGGCCTTCGTCGCGTACATGTCCACGTACTCCTGGCCGGAGAGCCGCATCACCTCGGACATCACCGAGTCGGTCACCGCCCGCAGCACATAGCGGTCGCGGTCCATGCCCTCGTAGCGGGAGAACTCCATCGGCTCGCCGAAGCGCACCGTGACCTTGCCCGGCCGGGGCAGCCCCGCACCGCCCGGCTGGAGCTTGTCGGTGCCGATCATGGCGAACGGGACCACCGGGGCGCCCGTCATCAGCGTCAGCCGGGCGATGCCCGTACGGCCCCGGTAGAGCCGGCCGTCGGGGGAGCGGGTGCCCTCCGGGTAGATCGCGAAGGCCTGGCCCTCCTCCAGCACCCGGCGCCCGGTCATCAGCGCCGCGACCCCGCCCCTGCCGCCGTCCCGGTCCACCGGGATCATCCCGGCGCCGGTGAAGAACCAGGCCATCAGCCGGCCCTTGAGGCCCCTGCCGGTCACGTACTCGTCCTTGCCGATGTAGAACACCGGCCGGTCGACGCAGACCGGCATCACCATCGAGTCGATGAAGGTGAGGTGGTTGCCCGCGAAGATGACCGGTCCGGTCCCGGGGATGTTCTCCACGCCCTCCACCTGGGGGCGGAACATCAGGCGCAGGATCGGTCCGAGCACTGCCTTGAAGACCGTGAGACGGGACAACGGGTTCCTCCGGTGTCATGGCCGGGCCGGCCGGGATGTCGAGTGAGGTGGTGCGTGGGTGGTGCGCGGGTGGTGCCAGGCGGTGCGGAGCGTTGTCCGGTGGTGCGACGTGTCGGACTGTGCAGGTGAGGACGATACTCGCGGGTACGGGCTGATCGCACATCGGGTTCACGGAGCGGATACGCGGTGTTGACGTGTGTTTCCGCCACGTTCGCCTCCCGTCCGCCCTGTCGGCCCGCCCCGGTGCCTACGATCGGGCCTCGCCCGGCAGAGGCCGGACTTCACCCAGCGAGGAGCATCATGACGGAGCGTGTGACCGGCACCCCCGGGCGGCGGACCCTTCTGGGCGCCGCCGTCCTCGGCACGGCGGCCCTCGGCCTGACCGGCACCGCCGCCCAGGCCGCCGAGCGGGGACGCGGCGGCTCGGGGAGCGGCCACGGCTCGCTGCGGGACCTGCCCGTGCCGACGGTGATCGGCCACCGAGGGGCCAGCGGCTACCGCCCCGAGCACACCATCGGCGCCTACCAGCTCGCGCTGGACCTGGGCGCGCACATCGTCGAGCAGGACCTCGTCCCCACCAAGGACGGCCACCTCGTCTGCCGCCACGAGAACGACATCACCGGCACCACGGACGTCGCCGACCACCCCGAGTTCGCCGGCCGCAGGACCACCAAGACCATCGACGGCGTCTCCTCCACCGGCTGGTTCACCGAGGACTTCACCCTCGCCGAGCTGAAGACCCTGCGGGCCACGGAGCGCATCCCCGGCAACCGCCCGGGCAACACCCTCTACGACGGCCGCTGGACGGTCCCCACCTTCGAGGAGGTCCTGCGCTGGGCCGACCAGGAGGGCCGCAAGCGCCACAAGCCCGTCTGGCTGTACGCCGAGACCAAGCACCCCACGTACTTCCGGAGCCTGGGCCTGGGCCTGGAGGAGCCCCTCGCCCGGCTGCTGCGCCGCTACGGCCGGGACCGCCGCACCTCCCCGCTCATCCTCCAGTCCTTCGAGCCCGGCTCCATCCAGCGCCTCGCCCGCCTGGTCGACACCCCGCGCATCGTGCTGCTCTCCGGGCCGACCAGCCGCCCCTGGGACTTCGTCGAGTCCGGCGACCCGCGCACGGTGGCCGACCTGATCAAGCCCGCCGGGCTGAAGTGGATCGCCTCCTACGCCCAGGGCATCGGACCCACGCTCGACCTGATCATCCCTAAGGACGCCTCGGGCCGGCTCACCCGGCCGACCACGCTGGTCAGGGACGCGCACGCCCGGGGCCTGCGCCTCCACCCGTACACCCTGCGCAACGAGAACAGGTTCCTGCCCGCCGACTTCCGGCGCGGCACCGACCCCAACGCCTACGGTGACGTCTTCGGCGCCTACGCCGCCTACTTCGCCACCGGCATCGACGGCGTCTTCACCGACCACCCGGACACCGCCCTGCTCGCGGCGGCGGACTTCGACGGACGGTGAGCTCGCCTCCGGTCCGGGCCGGGTCCGGCGACTGATCGGCGTACGGAACGGCTCCCGGGCGGCTCTTTCCCGTACGGAACGGCCCCCGGGCGGGCGGACCCGGGCGGTTCCCTCCCGTACGGAACGGACCCGGGCCGCCCCCTCCCGCACGGGCGGACCCGGCGGCTCCCTCGCATGCAACGGGCCTGACGGCCGACGCGCGTGCCGGTGCGTCAGCCGCCCGGCCCGTGAGTGCCCCGGTCGGGTGGTGGTGCCCGCGCGGGGCAACCGGGTGCCCCGCCCCCACGTTTGCCGGGGCATGACACTTCTCGATCATGAACCCGACCCCTCCGCCGCCACCGCCCGGATCATCCGCGCCTTACAGCCCCTGGTCCGCGCGGAGGCGCGGGCCGAGGCACCCGCCGCCGGGCTCGACCCCGCCGACCTCGAACAGACCGTGTGGCTGCGGCTGCTGGAACGCCCCGCCGGCGCCGTCCCGCCCGGTGACCCGGCCCGCTGGGTGCGCGACACGGTACGGGCGGAGGCCCGGCGCGGCCGTCGTACGGTCCGGCGGGAACGCCCGTACGCCGGGACGGAACCCGCCGATCCGCTCACGGGCGGTCCGGAGCGGGCCGCCCTCGGGGCCGCCGAGGGCCGCGCGCTGCGCGCCGCGATGGCCCGGCTGCCCGAACGCTGCGCCCGGCTGCTGGAGGCGCTGCTGTCGCCCACCGACCTGACGTACCGGGAAATCGCAGGGGAGTTGGGTATGTCACAGGGGAGTTTGGGCCCGATCCGTTCCCGTTGCCTTGGATGTCTGCGCAGAATGCTCGCGGCGGAGGTTGTCGTCCCTGAACTGCGGGGAAGAGGGCGGTAGGCAACCGGGCGGACAGGTGAGCGGGAGGCGTGCACACATGGGCATGAGCGTGATCATCTCGGCGGCGACGGCCGAGGACGTGGAGCAGATCTTCCGGCTCCAGTACCTCTGCTTCCAGCGTGAGGCCGAGCTGTACGACAACTACCGGATCGACCCGCTCGTCCAGAGCCTGGACGCGGTCCGCGGCGAAGTCGCCGACGACCTGGTGTTCGTGGCCCGCCTCGGAGACGAAGTGGTCGGCTCCGTACGCGGATTCACCGACCCGGACGGTACGGGTCAGATCGGCAAGCTCTGCGTGCACCCCCGGCTCCAGGGCCACGGGCTCGGCACCCGGCTGCTGAACGCGGCGGAGTCGGCCCTCGCGGCCGAGCGCGCGGCCACCCGCTTCCGGCTCCACACCGGACACCGCAGCGAGAGCAACCTCCGGCTCTACCGGCGGGCGGGCTACGCCCAGGTCGGAAACGCCACAGGTACGGACGGTGTCCAGCTCATCCTGCTGGAGAAGGACGTCGCGGCCCAGGACTTCGTGGCCAGCGCCTGACCGACACCCAAGAGGGCCCGGAACGTGACCGGGCCCTCGGAGAGTCCGGGCCGCGGGTGCTCAGGCCCGCTTCGCGCGCCGCAGCCAGATCATCCCGGTGACCGGCAGGATCACCGGGATGAACAGGTAGCCCATCCCGAAGTCCGACCAGACCGTGGAGTCGGGGAAGGCGGACGGCTCGGCCAGCGTCCAGGCTCCGACGACCAGGACACCCAGCAGCTCGGCGGCGCAGCACGCCAGCGCCGCCCTGCGGGCCCTCTCGCCCCCGCGCACCAGCGAGTACGTGATGAACCCGTAGACGACGGCGGCGACGGCCGAGAGCGAGTAGGCGAGCGGCGCCCGGTCGAAGCCCCGGACCACCTCGACGATCGAGCGCGAGGCCGCCGCGACGGTGAACACCCCGTAGAACCAGACGAGCACCCGGCCCGGGCCGGTACCCAGCTCGAAGGACGCCTTCGGGGAGGGCGCGGAGGCGGCGGGGTCTGCGGTGGCGGCTTCGAAAGCGGGGTCCGGGCGCCGTTCGGTGTCACTCACGTCAGTTACCCCAGATGTCGTAGAGCCGTACTTCGAGGACCGCCAGGACGAGTGCGCCCGCGGCCACCGTCACCGAGCCCCAGCGGGTCCGCTCGGACAACGACAGGACACCGGCCGCCGGTACGGCCGCGAACGCGCCGACCAGATAGGCGATGAACACCGCCGTCCCCTGCTCCGGCCGCTCCCCGCGCGCCAGCTGCACGACGCCCACCACCAGCTGGGCCAGGGCCAGCACGGTCACCACGGCCATCCCGATGAAGTGCCAGTCCTTCGTCGGCTGGTCCTTGTAGGCGGCGTGTCCGCACCAGGCGGCGAGGGCGAGCGCGGTCACGGCGACCGCGACCGTCAGGGCGTCAAGCATGTAGCGAGGGTATTACGGCCGTGCCGCCCGCCCGCGTGCGCCCCCGGCCCGCGCCGACGCCCTTCTCCGTATCGCCCGGGGAGGAGGCCGTGGCCGTGGCCTTTGCCACAACGAGCACCCCCACCACCCCCGCCGACGCCTGCCCACGGCCTCGCACGGCACCCGCATCCACCTCATAAGCGCAGGTCAAGGCGTTTCCCTCGGGCGCGGGAGAGTCGAACCGGAGCGCCGACACAGGCCGTCCACGTCCGTCCGCTATGCGGACAGGCGTGATCGCTCGGCAGTTGCGTCTGTTTTACTTGGGTCCATGACCACGACGAGCAGCCGCACCCTTGCGACCGAGGCGATCCGTACGCCCGGTGCTCGTTGTATGTGTCGAATGCGCGCCTTCTGAGGGCCCCAGCCTGAGCCTCGCGCCCCGAAGCGAGACCGAGCCTGTGCCGTTCGCCCCCTGTGGAACGAGCCGCCCGAGCACGCGCTGTCCCCGGCCGACCGCCGTACACAGCCGTGCTGAGACGTAAACCGGCCGACCAGCCCGCATCAGTCTCTTCAGACGTTTGCCCCGTGCCCGGCGGACACCCGCGCCGCGCACTCGACAGTGACGGAAACCCCCTGTGATCACCACGACGGGCCTCACGAAGGTCTACCAGTCGCGCGACCGCGAGGTCACCGCACTCGACGGAGTCGACCTCCACGTCCGCGAGGGCGAGATATACGGCGTCATCGGCCAGAGCGGCGCCGGAAAGTCCTCCCTCATCCGCTGCGTCAACCTGCTGGAGCGCCCCACCTCCGGCACGGTCACCGTGGCCGGCCAGGACCTCACCGCCCTCGCCGGGCGGGGCCGGCGGGCGAGCAGGGAGCTGCGCGCCGCCCGCACCCGGATCGGCATGGTCTTCCAGCACTTCAACCTGCTGAGCTCGCGCACCGTCCTGGACAACGTCGAACTCCCCCTGGAGATCCTCGGCGTCTCCGGCCAGGAGCGCACCCGCAAGGCCAGGGAACTCCTCGACCTGGTCGGCCTCGCCGAGAAGGCGAAGTCCTACCCCGGTCAGCTCTCCGGCGGCCAGAAGCAGCGCGTGGGCATCGCCCGCGCCCTGGCGGGCGACCCCAAGGTGCTGCTCTCGGACGAGGCGACCTCCGCCCTCGATCCCGAGACCACCCGCTCCATCCTCCAGCTGCTGCGCGACCTCAACCAGCAGCTCGGCCTGACCATCCTGCTGATCACCCACGAGATGGACGTCGTCAAGACGATCTGCGACTCCGCCGCCCTCATGCAGCGCGGCCGGATCGTGGAGTCCGGCACGGTCGGCGGACTGCTCGCCACCCCCGGCTCCGAGCTGGCGAGCGAGCTGTTCCCGGTCGGCGGGGCCGCCTCGGGACCGGACCGTACGGTCGTGGACGTCACCTTCCACGGCGAGGCCGCCGGCAGGCCGGTGATCTCCCAGCTCTCCCGTACGTACAACATCGACATATCGATCCTCGGTGCCGCGATGGACACCGTCGGCGGCAAGCAGATCGGCCGGATGCGCATCGAGCTGCCGGGCCGGTTCGAGGAGAACGTCGTCCCCATCGGCTTCCTGCGCGAACAGGGCCTCCAGGCCGAGGTCGTCGAGGACGGGAAGGGCACCCGGGCCCCGAAGGCCCCCGCCGCCACCGTCCCCGGGCAGACGTCCGCCGCCATCACCAAGGAGGTCGTCAAGTGACCTGGTCAGAAATGCAGCCCCTGCTGACCCAGGGCACCCTCGACACCCTCTACATGGTGCTGTGGTCGACGCTGGTCACCGTCGTCGGCGGACTGCCGCTCGGGGTCCTGCTGGTCCTCACCGACAAGGGCGGACTGCTCCAGAACACCGTGGTCAACAAGGTCACCGGCGTGATCGTGAACATCGGCCGCTCGCTGCCCTTCATCATCCTGCTGATCGCCCTGATCCCCTTCACCACCTGGGTCGTCGGCACCTTCATCGGCCCCACCGCGATGATCGTGCCGCTCGCCGTCGGCGCCATCCCGTTCTTCGCCCGGCTCGTCGAGACGGCGATCCGGGAGGTCGACCACGGGCTCGTCGAAGCAGTGCAGTCGATGGGCGGCTCGATCCCCACCATCGTCCGCAAGGTGCTGCTTCCGCAGGCCCTGCCCTCGATCGTCTCGGGCGTCACCACCACCCTCATCGTCCTCATCGGCTACTCCGCGATGGCCGGCGCGGTCGGCGGCGAAGGGCTCGGCTCCAAGGCCGTCACCTACGGATTCCAGCGCTTCGACAACCAGTTCATGCTGATCACCGTCGCCCTCCTGATCGTCATCGTCAGCGTGATCCAGCTGATCGGCGACCTCGCGGTACGGCTGCTGGCCCGCCGCGGCCCCACCGCGTCCTGAGGATCCCGGCTCCCCGAGGCCCCCTGAACTTCCCGTCCCCACCAAGCCCGAACTCCTTGTCCGGGCGCACCACCACAGTTGAGAAAGAGGCACTTTTCGTGCGCAAGAACATCAAGATCACCGCAGCCGCCGCTTCCGTCGCCGCCCTCGCCCTGAGCCTCAGCGCCTGCGGTACGGACTCCGACCCGGCCTCCTCCAAGAGCGAGGGCGGGGCGAAGGCCGACACCTCCAAGGCCCTCGTCGTCGCCGCGTCCCCGACGCCGCACGCCGACATCCTGAACTTCGTCAAGAAGAACCTGGCGGAGAAGGAGGGCCTCAAGCTGGAGGTCAAGGAGTTCACGGACTACGTCCTGCCGAACACCGCCACCCAGTCCGGCCAGGTCGACGCCAACTTCTTCCAGCACAAGCCCTACCTGGACGACTTCAACGAGAAGAACAAGACCACCATCGTCCCGGTCGTCAACGTCCACCTGGAGCCGCTGGGCCTCTACTCCAAGAAGCTCAAGGACATCAAGGACATCAAGGCCGGCCAGACCGTCGCCGTCCCCAACGACACGACCAACGGCGGCCGCGCCCTCCAGCTGCTCGCCGACCACGGCCTGATCACCCTCAAGGACGGCGTCGGCACCAGCGCCAAGCTGAGCGACATCACCGACAAGAAGGGCCTGGAGTTCAAGGAGCTGGAGGCCGCCACCGTGCCCCGCGCCCTGAACGACGTGGACGCCGCCGTCATCAACGGCAACTACGCCCTGGAGGCCAAGCTCTCCCCGGCCAAGGACTCCCTGGCCCTGGAGAAGGCCGAGGGCAACCCGTACGCCAACTTCCTGGCGGTCAAGGCCGGCAACGAGAAGGACCCGCGCGTCGAGAAGCTCGCCAGGCTCCTCAACTCCGACGACGTCAAGAAGTTCATCGACGACACCTACCAGGGCTCGATCGTCGCCTCCTTCGGCGCCCCGGCCGCCTCCTGACCCATCAAGTCCTGACCTTCGCCAGGCACTTGACCGACGGAGCCCCGCCCCTTCCCCCGGGAAGGGGCGGGGCTCCGTCGTGCGGACCCGCCCATGCGCGACGCGGATGCGATGCTGCATGCTGTGCTTTTAACCGGTCTTCTGCATGGAGCTGCGCATGACTACCACCTTTCCGTCCATCTCCATCAGCACGGACAGGTTGGTGATGCGCCCCTTCGAAACGGCCGACATCCCCGCGTACATCGAGATGATGAACGACGAGACGGTCGTCGCCTGGACCGACGGACCGCACCCCTACACCCAGGTCGACGCCGAACGGTGGGTGCGCAGAATCGCCCCCGGGGAACGCACCTCGGGCCATGGCATCGTCCTCGCCGTCACCGAGTTCCTCACCCAGCGGCTCGTCGGCAGCGTCCGCCTCCTCAACACCGACTGGCGCACCCTGGCCACCGAGGTCCGCTACATCACCGCCCCCTGGGCGCGCGGCGAGGGATACGCCACCGAGTCCGTGCTGGCCGTCGCGGAATGGCTCTTCCGCGACCAGGGCTTCGAGCGCCTGGAACTGCGCACCCCCGCCGACAACACCGCCGCCCAGCAGGTCGCGCAGAAGCTCGGCTGCATCAGCGAGGGCGTCCTGCGCAACGCCCGGATCGCCCGGACCCCCACCGAGAACGGCACCGACGGCGGCTGGACCGACATCCGCACCGACCTGATCGTCTGGGGGCTCCTCCCCGAGGACCTCGAAGGAGTCGCCGAGCAACTGGCCGACGCCGGCGGCTACGGCACGTACAACGACTGGAACTGAGCGCGACGGGCCTTCGGTACGGGCGCCCCGAGGCCACCGGCCGGGCTCCGGTCCGGACCAGGTACTGTCACCCCTGCCCCCGCACCCCGCACGCGCACGGGCGCCCCTCGCCCCGACCCTCCGACACCCCAGGAGACAGACGATGGCCGACCGGGTCACGGTGATCGGCTGGGACGGCTCGCCACTGACCAGAGCGGCCACGGCCGCGCTCTCGGCCGCCACGCTCGTCGCGGGCGCCGCCCACCACCTCGCCCTGCCCGAAGTCCCCCAGGGTGCCGAGCGCATCCGCCTCGGCAGCGTCGACCTGGCCGCCCGCCGTATCGCCGGCCACCGCGGCAGCGCCGTCGTCCTCGCCGACGGCGACCCCGGCTTCTTCGGCGTCGTCCGCACCCTGCGCGCCCCGGAACACGGCCTCGAGGTCGAGGTCGTACCGGCCGTCTCCGCCGTGGCCACCGCCTTCGCCCGCGCCGGAATGCCCTGGGACGACGCCCAGATCGTGGTCGCCCACCCGCGCACCCTGCGCCGCGCCGTCAACGTCTGCCGGGCCCACCACAAGGTCGCCGTCCTCACTTCACCGGGTGCGGGCCCCGCCGAACTGGCCCTGCTCCTCGAAGGCGTCCACCGCACCTTCGTGATCTGCGAGGAACTGGGCACCGACCGCGAACGCGTCACCGTCCTCACCTCCGACAAGGCCGCCGACCACGCCTGGCGCGACCCGAACGTCGTCATCGTCGTCGGCGGCCAAGGCCCCGAGACCGCCACGACCGCCCCCGCTGCCTGGATCGCCGGCCGCCGCCCCGCCCTGCCCCCGGGCACCCGGGGCTGGGCCCTGCCCCCCGCGGCCTACCGGGAGGCGGGAGCGGAAGGCGTACGGGAGTCGGGCGAGGGGGAGTTCCCGCACCTGCGCGCCGCGCAGCTGGCCGTCCTCGGGCCCCGCACCGGCGACCTGGTGTGGGACATCGGCTCCGGCAGTGGTGCCTTCGCCGTCGAAGCGGCCCGCTTCGGCGCTGCCGTGCTGGCGGTGGACGCCGACCCGGGAGCCTGCTCCCGCACGGACGCTGCCGCCCGCGCCTTCGGCGTCCCCCTCCACATCGTCTGCGGCCGGGCCCCGCAGGTCCTGGAACGGCTGCCCGAACCCGATGTCGTACGGGTCGGGGGAGGGGGCGTCCAGGTGGTCCGCGCGGTCGTGGACCGGCGCCCGGAGCGCATCGTCACCCACGCCTCCACCCGGGACGAGGCCGAGGCCCTCGGCGCGGCGCTCACCGGAAACGGCTACACCACCGAGTGCTCGCTGCTCCAGTCCGTCGACCTCGACACCGAGGTGTGGACCGAGCGTGAACGCTCCGTCGTGTTCCTCCTCTCCGCACGGCGTTCGGAGCTCGCCCCCTGACCGTTCCGTCCAGTACGGGAGGTAGGCTGGCCGATTGTTGTACCGCGCCCGGACGTTCGTCGCTTCGTTCGTCAATGTCAGGAAAAGTGGACTGTTTTGGTCCGCTCTGTGGTACGGCACCGACCGGGGGGACGCGCGACGTGGCGCAGTCCACAGCGAGCCGTGGCAGAACTGCCTGTCGCGGTGGCGAACGGCCGCGAGAATAGGAAGAGGCCCGCGGGCGGTTCGTGCCGCGCGGCGAGCCCGCTCGTTCTTCACGACGAGCACCGGCGTGCCGTGGTTCGGCGTCCCGGGCGAAGGGCCGAAGGAGCACTGACGATGGGCGAGGGGTACGCATGACTGACACCGGCCAGATCCCGGGCGAGGGACTGCCGGAGAACGCGGGCATGGTGGAGCAGCCGGGCATCCCCGCCCCGGACGCGTACACCTTCCTCGACCCCTCCGAGCACACCCCCGAGGACGACGACCTCCTGCTGATGCCGACCTCCCAGGGCGCCTGGAGCGACCCCCAGACGGTCCAGCCGCAGACTCAGCCCCAGGTCCAGGCACAGCCTCAGGTCCAGGCTGCCCCGGCGCCGCAGGGCTTTCCGGCGACCGCTGACGTCGGCCCCGGCGCCCCTCCGGCCGCTCAGCCCGTGCCCGCACAGACGGCCGGGGCTGTTCCGCCGCCCGCGCCTGCGCCGGAGACCGACCCGGCCGGGGAGGCGCAGACCGGTTCGGCCTCGGCAGCGCAGGCCCCCGCCGCCTCTCCCGTTCCGGAGCAGCCGGCGCAGCAGCGCCCCGACGGGCAGCAGCAGCCGTACGCGACGCAGTCGCAGGTCCCGGCAGAGGGCGAGGAGGCGCGGATGCCCGCCGCGCCGCACGGCACGCATGAGTCCGGAGGCCGCGACACGGGCTCCGTCGACCTCAACGGCGTACGGATCCCGCCGCCGGCCCCCGCGCAGGCGCAGCCCCCCGCTCCGGTCGGCGCCCCCGCACAGGCCCCCGCACCGGCTCGCCGCCCCTTGCACCGGGGCCCGGCCCCGGCCGAGGCACCGTCGTACGGCGGCGGTACGCAGGGTGGCGGCGTGGTCCGCTCGCTGGCCGACCGGGGCCCCGCCGGAGCCGTCCGGACGGCAGCCCCCGCCCGCCACGTGAGCCCCCCGGTGACCGCCCTCGACTCCTTCGCCGCCCCGGCCGAGGCCCTGGCCGAGGAGGCTCCGGTGCTGCCGGGGCCGCAGTTGGGCGAGATCCCGCCGCAGGGCGCGGCCCCCTGGGGCCCGCCGCCGCAGCAGCCGCAGGCCGAGCCGGAGGCAGTGGCGGAGGCTCCGGCCGAGTCCGTGGAGCCGGTGCCGGTCGTGGCGGCTCAGCCTGAGGTCGAGGCGGAGGCGGAGCCGGTCGCCCAGCAGCCGGTCGGGGCCACGGCGCCTGCCGGACCGGTCCAGCCGCAGGCTCCGGTGGAGCCCGAGGCGGTCCAGCCGGAGGTTGCCGCTCCTGCCGAGCCGGAACAGCCACTGGAGCAGCCGGTCGAGCCCGAGGCTGTGGCCGATTCCGAGGCTGTGGTCGAGCCCGAGGCCGCGGTTCAGCCCGAAGCTGTGGTTCAGCCCGAAGCCGTGGTCCAGCCTGAGGCTGTGGTCGAGCCCGAGGCCGCGGTTCAGCCCGAGGCTGTGGTCCAGCCTGAGGCTGCGCAGCAGACGGCCCCGGCGGAATCGGCCCCGGCAGAAACGGTCGTCCCCGAGGAGCCCGCTGCCGGGACTCCGGCAGCGGCGGCGGTTCCTGCCGAGCTGCCCGCCGAGGCACCGGTGGAGATGCCCGAGGCGCAGTCCGTCCCGGTGGACGCGGCAGTTCCGGAGCCTGGGGTTCCGGCGGTCGAAGAGAGCGCGGAGCCCGAGGCGGCCACAGAGGCCACGGAGGCCGCAGAGGCTGAGGCGACCACCGGTACCGCGGAATCCACGGAGGCGGTGGAGCCCGTGGAGGAGCCCCCCGCCGCCACCGTCGTGGAGGAGCCTTCCGCCCCCGCCGCCGACGTGCAGGAGGCTGCCGCCGAGCCCGCCCCGCAGCCCGAGCAGGCACCGGAAGCGGCGGCACCGCAGACGCCGCAGGCAACCGAGGCGCCGACGGAGCCCGGCCGACCGGGCCCGACCCCGGCTGCCACCACCTCGATCCCGGCACCGGAGCCCGATGCCGAGGACGGGACGGGCCCCGAGGTCATCGAGACCCCCGAGCTGGACGAGGAGCCGGTCGAGGAGCCGGTGGCCGAGGCGGCCCCCGAGGTGCCCTTCACCCCGCCCGCGCCCGGATACGACGACGCCGAGCGTGAGGCGGTGCTGCGGGTCATGCGTGAGCGCCGGGACATCCGCAACGGCTTCCGCAGCGACCCCATCCCGCACGAGGTCCTGCTCCGGGTGCTGGAAGCGGCCCACACCGCGCCGAGCGTGGGCCACTCCCAGCCGTGGGACTTCGTCGTCATCCGGTCCGCCGAGACGCGCCGTTCGATGCACGAACTGGCCCAGCGCCAGCGGGACGCCTACGCCACGTCGCTCCCCAAGGGGAGGGCGAAGCAGTTCAAGGAACTGAAGATCGAGGCGATCCTCGACACCCCGGTCAACATCGTCGTCACCGCCGATCCGACCCGGGGCGGCCGCCACACCCTCGGCCGCCACACGCAGCCGCAGATGGCTCCCTACTCCTCGGCACTGGCCGTGGAGAACCTGTGGCTGGCCG
Organism: Streptomyces sp. NPDC043746; assembly: GCF_056436485.1. Taxonomy (NCBI): domain Bacteria; kingdom Bacillati; phylum Actinomycetota; class Actinomycetes; order Kitasatosporales; family Streptomycetaceae; genus Streptomyces; species Streptomyces sp. NPDC043746. The sequence continues at coordinate 277,275 of NZ_JBWKCM010000001.1, forward strand.
CCCGGGCGGAGGGGCTCGGCGTCGGCTGGGTCAGCTTCTTCGACGAGCGGGAGATGGTCCGCGCGCTCGGCCTGCCGGAGCACCTCGAGGTCGTGGCGTACCTCTGTGTCGGCTACGTCGACGAGTTCCCCGAGGAGCCCGAGCTGCTCCAGGCGGGCTGGTCCAAGCGCCGCCCGCTCTCCTGGGTCGTCCACGAGGAGACGTACGGCCGGCGCGCCCTGCCCGGGGAGGAGCCGCACGATCTGCTCCAGGAGACCACCTCCGCCATCCGCCCGCTGGACGCCAAGGCGCTCGGCGAGGCGTGGGAGCGGCAGAAGAGGATGACGAAGCCCGCCGGGGCGCTCGGCATGCTGGAGATCATCTCGGCGCAGCTCTCCGGGCTCTCCCGGATGTGCCCGCCGCCGATCCCGGAGCCCGCGGCCGTCGCGATCTTCGCCGGTGACCACGGGGTGCACGCCCAGGGAGTCACGGCGTGGCCCCAGGAGGTGACCGCCCAGATGGTGGCGAACTTCCTCGGCGGGGGAGCGGTCTGCAACGCGTTCGCCGCGCAGGTCGGCGCGGAGGTCTGCGTCGTCGACGTCGGCGTCGCCACGGACCTCCCCGCGACTCCGGGGCTGCTGCCCCGCAAGGTCCGGAAGGGCACGGCCGACTTCACCACCGGCCCCGCCCTCAGCCGGGAGGACGTCCTCGCCGCGATCGAGGTGGGCATCGAGACCGCCCGGGATCTGGTGGCCGCGGGCAACAAGGCGCTCCTCACCGGTGAGATGGGCATCGCCAACACCACCGCGTCGGCCGCACTGATCTCCGTCTACACCGGGATCGACGCCTCCGAGGTGACGGGCCGGGGGACCGGCATCAACGACGAGATGCACGCCCGCAAGGTCGACGTCGTACGCCGGGCCCTCGACCTCCACCAGCCGGACCCGGCCGACCCGATCGGCGTCCTCGCGGCGGTCGGTGGCCTGGAGCACGCGGCGATGGTGGGATTCCTCCTCGGCGGAGCCTCCCTGCGTACGCCGGTGGTCCTGGACGGCGTGAGCGCGGGCGCGGCGGCCCTGGTCGCCCGCGCCATCGCCCCCGAGGCCCTCGCGGCCTGCATCGCCGGCCACCGCAGCGCGGAACCGGGTCACGTGGCAGCCCTCAACAAGCTGGGCCTGCGCCCGCTGGTCGACCTGGACCTCCGCCTCGGCGAGGGCACGGGCGCGCTGCTGGCGCTCCCGATCGTGCAGAGCGCGGCACGGGCGATGCACGAGGTGGCGACATTCGACGCGGCAGGAGTGACGGAGAAGTAGAGGAGGCCACAGCGTCCCCTCCCGGGCGCTGCTCCACCCCGGCCCCTCCGGCGCTTCAGGAGCGGGGTCCGGGGCGGCGCCCGGATCCCGAGCCCGTCCGGTACATGAGAGTGGACCGGGCCCCGGGCAGCGCCCCGGTTTCGGGAAGCGGCGGGCAGGGGACAGCCCGCCGCAGGCGCCTCCACCCCCACGGCCCCCCGCCGAGACTGCCCCCGTCCCCGGGCCCCACCCACCACCACCCCGTATCCTGTCCCCCACCCAGGACACCCAGGAACCCCCACTTCCGCACGCCACAGCCGCTCCACAGCCGCAGCGGCCCCTACGCAGCACCCCGCCCGAGGAGCCCGCACCGCCATGGCCGAGCACGCAGATCACGCAGGTCACCCCGAGAGCGCCGACCACCCGGCGTACCCCGTAGGCCTGCGCCTCCACGGCCGCCGCACCGTGGTCATCGGCGGCGGCCAGGTCGCCCAGCGCAGGCTGCCGCAGCTCATCGCCACCGGCGCCGACATCACGCTGGTCTCCCCGTCCGCCACCCCCTCCGTGGAGGCCATGGCGGAGGCGGGAGAGATCCGCTGGGAGCGCCGCCGCTACCAGGACGGCGACCTCGCGGACACCTGGTACGCCCTCGTCGCCTCCTCCGACACCGCCGCCAACGACGCCGCGTCCGCCGAGGCCGAGCGCACCCGCACCTGGTGCGTCCGGGCCGACGACGCCGAGGCCGCCACCGCCTGGACTCCGGCCACCGGCCGCAGCGAGAACGTGACGGTCGCGGTCCTCACCACGACCTCCCAGGGCCGCGACCCCCGTCACTCCGCGGCCATCCGCGACGCGATCGTCGAGGGCCTGAGGGACGGCACCCTCGCCGCCCCGCACCACCGCACCCACAGCCCCGGCGTGGCCCTGGTCGGCGGCGGCCCCGGCGACCCGGACCTGATAACGGTGCGCGGCCGGCGCCTCCTCGCCGAGGCGGACGTGGTCATCGCGGACCGCCTCGGCCCCCGTGACCTGCTCGACGAACTCCCGCCGCACGTCGAGGTGATCGACGCGGCGAAGATTCCGTACGGGCGGTTCATGGCCCAGGAGGCGATCAACCAGGCACTGATCGAGCACGCCAAGGCGGGCAAGGCCGTCGTCCGGCTCAAGGGCGGCGACCCGTTCGTCTTCGGCCGGGGCATGGAGGAGGCCCAGGCGCTCGCCGCCGAGGGCATCCCCTGTACGGTCGTGCCCGGCATCTCCAGCACCATCTCGGTCCCCGGAGCGGCCGGTATCCCGGTCACCCACCGGGGGGTGGCCCACGAGTTCACCGTGGTCAGCGGCCATGTCGCCCCCGAGGACCCGCGCTCGCTGGTCGACTGGGCGGCCGTCGCCCGGCTGCGCGGCACCCTCGTCCTGCTCATGGCCGTCGACAAGATCGGTGCCATCGCCGCCGCCCTGATCGCCCACGGCAAGGACCCGGCCACCCCGGTCGCCCTGGTCCAGGAGGGCACCACCGCGGCCCAGCGGCGGGTCGACGCGACCCTCGCGGACGTCGGGGAGCGAGCGGTCGCCGAGGACGTGCGCCCGCCCGCCGTGATCGTCATCGGGGACGTCGTCGCGGTCGGCCCGCATTCCGCACCGCGCCTGACCGGCCCGTCGGCGGACTGAAGTCCGCGGACTTCAGTCCGCCGAGCGAAGCCGGACCTCATCAAGCAACCCGCGGTCACGCATCCCGTCCCGGGCGTCGGCACCGCAGACCGGACAAGGCAGTATCACCAGTGGCAGATCTCATCACCGTCGACGATCCCGGCGACCCGCGCCTGAGCGACTACACCGGCCTGACCGACGTCGAGCTGCGGCGGCGCCGCGAGCCCGCCGAAGGCCTCTTCGTCGCGGAGGGCGAGAAGGTCATCAGGCGTGCCCGGCAGGCGGGGTACGAGATGCGCTCGATGCTGCTTTCCGCCAAGTGGGTCGACGCCATGCGGGACGTCATCGACGAGGTCCCGGCCCCGGTGTACGCGGTCGCCCCCGAGCTGGCCGAACAGGTCACCGGCTACCACGTCCACCGGGGGGCGCTCGCCTCCATGCAGCGCAAGCCGCTGCCCACCGCCGAGGAACTCCTCACCGCCGCCCGCCGGGTGGGGGCGGGGGAGTCGGTCGACGACCACACCGACATCGGTGCGACGTCGCCTCGGAGTCCCCGGAAAGGTGCGGGTCAGCGCGTCGCCATCTTCGAGGACATCGTTGATCACGCGAATCTGGGGGCTGCCTTCCGTAACGCGGCCGCTCTGGGCGTGGACGCCGTCTTCCTCACGCCACGCTGCGCCGACCCCCTGTACCGGCGGGCCGTGAAGGTGTCGATGGGCGCCGTCTTCCACGTCCCCTGGACCCGGCTGACCTCGTGGCCGGAGGACGTCGAGCTGTTCCGTCAGCATGGATTCGTGACGGCTGCCCTGTGTCTCTCGGAGAAGTCGATCACGATGGAGGGGCTGGCCGCCCGCCGGTACGAGAAGCTGGCGCTCATGCTCGGCACCGAAGGGGAGGGACTGTCGACCGGCGCCCTGCGCGCGGCCGATGAATGGGTCCGGATTCCCATGGCCGCGGGGGTGGACTCCCTCAACGTCGCCGCGGCCTCGGCCGTGGCCTTCTACGCGACACGCCCGCCAGGCGCCTGAACCCGGCGCGGTGACGGCCTCGACGCCCGCTCCCGGGGGCGCGGTCCGTGTTGCCGGCGGACCGTTCCCAGAAGCGGGAGCCGGTCACGCTACGCTCCCTGGGCGGACACCGGCACCTGCGCCCGCGCCGGCATCTGCTCCGGCGCTCGCTCCTGCGACACGCCGACGGGCTGCCCGCTCCCGCCGCCCAGCCCTCGCGCCGGCCCCTGGCATCCCTGGGCCGCCGCGATCCCTAGGGCCACCAGCAGGGTCACCACCACGAACACCACCAGCCGCTGGCGCAGCAGCCGGGGGTTGGCCGGGCGCCGTCCCGCCGAGGTGCTACGGGCCCCGGGCCGGGTCCCCGGTCGGCCGTTGGTCGCGCCGCCCGGCCGTCTCCCGGACCCGGTGGTGCCGCGCGGCCGCTGCGGCCGGGACCCACCGGTGCGCGGCGCCCCCGAACGCGAGGGGCCGGGGCGTCGGCCCTGCTGCGGGCGGCCGGCCGAAGAGGGGCCTTCGGAGCGGCGGGTGTGCTGCTGCTCGGTGTACGGGCCGTCGAGACGGCCGGTGGGCCGGTCCGCGTTCTGGGCCGAGCGCTGGAGAGGCGGCCGTCCCTCGTGCAGGCCCTGTGCCTCGCGCGCCGCGATCTCCTTGAGCCGCATGGAGAGTTGGAGGGTGCTGGGCCGCTCCTCCGGGTCCTTGGCGAGACAGGCGCGGATCAGGGGGGCCAGCGCGTCGTGCACCCCGTGGAGCTGGGCCTCCTCGTGCACCACGCGGTAGAGCATCACCTCGGAACTGCCGTGCCCGAAGGGGGAGTCGGCCATCGCCGCGTACGCCAGGGTGGCGCCGAGCGAGAAGACGTCCGTCGCGGGGGTCACCGCCGCACCCCGGACCTGCTCGGGCGCGAGGAACCCGGGCGACCCCACTGCCGTACCGACATGGGTCAGCGTGCTGGCCCCGGTCGCCCAGGCGATGCCGAAGTCGATGATGCGGGGGCCCTTGGGGGAGAGGAGGATGTTCGACGGCTTCAGGTCCCGATGGACCACCCCGGCCTCGTGCACCGCGACCAGGCCCTCGGAGAGCGCCGCCCCGATCGAGGCCACCTCGGCGGCGGACAGGGGCCCTTCCTCGGCCACCTTGTCGTGCAGCGAGGGGCCGGGGACGTACTGGGTGGCGAACCACGGCCGGTCCGCCTCCAGATCGGCCGCGACCAGCCGGGCCGTGCAGCCACCGCGGATCCGCCGTGCCGCCGACACCTCGCGTGCGAAGCGCGAACGGAACTCCTGGTCCTCTGCCAGGTCGGGCCGGATCACCTTGAGCGCCACCCGCTGGCCGCGCCGGTCGGAGCCGAGGTAGACCACCCCCATGCCGCCCGCCCCGAGCCGTCGGTGCAGCCGGAACGAGCCGACGAGACGCGGGTCCTCGCGCCGGAGCCGCATCATCGCCATCGTCTGCCCATCCCCGCTGCCTGGTCCGCCTGACGAGGCACAGCTTACGTACCCCGCGCCCGGTGCGCTCAGAGGCCGCGCCTTCGCCGGGGATTCGATTGTCCGCGCCCGGCGGGAGAGGCGAAGGGCGGTCAGGGGGCGGCGGTTGCGGGCCCGTCGGTCCGGGAGGACCGACAAGAGGCCTTCGGAAAAGGGATGTTGGATCAGGCCATGGCGGCCGGTACAGGTCGGTCGAAGAGGGTGGGGACGGGGGCCGTACGCCGATGGTGACGGTTCCGGGAGAGCGCCGCGGAGCGCGAGGCACCCTCCGAAGGAGGGTGCCCGGAGTGAGTGAAGTCACCCGCCGGGAGCCTTCTCGGGGTGCTGTCCCCCCTGCCCCCTCCGGGTCGACCCCGAGGCCGGGCGGACCGTCTCCACCCAGGGGAGTACGCGGACGGACGGTGGCTCATCCTCCGGGAGGCCTGGGATTAGGTACGCGGGCATGACGCCCCGTGCCCACCGGTTACCTAATGTTGAGGTCAAGCGGCGGGCGCAGCACTCGTCCCCCGAGGTCACACGCCCGTCGCTCCCCATCAGGTCAGGAGAGGATCCATGTCGGACACGGCAACGCGGGCCATGATCCGCACGCGGGGACGCAAGGCCTACGCCTCGTTCGGCGCCCGCCCGTCCGGCACGCGCCACCCCTTGGTGGCGACGGCCATGGTCCTTCCCCTGGCGGCCCTGCTCGCGGTCGTCTTCGGCGGCTGGGACGCGGTGGTCACGCAGGCGTCGTCCGTGGCTGTGATGCTGGGGCGCTGATCGGCGCCCAGGGTCCGGAAGAGCGGTCCGGACCCGGTATCGGGCCGACAGCCCCGTGGGGACGGGGGTGCGGCGGACGGCAGCGTTTGTCCGGTCAGCTGGGGAGCTGACCGGGCATCGCGCTGTCCGGACCCGTTTCTCCGGCGCACGAAGCCGCGCCGGCAGGGGCCGCCCCCGGCCGTACGCGCATCACCCCGCCTCACCCGGCGCCTCTACCGGCCCCCGCCCCGCCCGCGGCGTACGCTCGGGCGAGGACCGGCGGCAGGGCCGGAACCGACCGCCGCCGGGGGAGCCCTTGCGTACCACCTCGACCTCAGACGACTACGAACACCCGTCCCCCGGACCGGCCGCCGCCCTGCCTCCGGCCCCGGACCCGGCCGCGCCGGGGGCAGCGGTCTCGGACCCATCGGCTCCGGAGCGCCGTGTCCGGGGCCTGTCCGCTCCGCACGCCTCAGCAGCGGACCGCTCGGTCCCGCACCCACCCGCCCCCGTTCCGTCCGCCCCCGTGCCGACCATCCGCGAGCTGGGCGACCTCGCGCACCGCCTCCGCCACCCGCACGGCACCCCGGGCGCCCCCTGCGCCTGCGAGCCGCCGCAGCTTCTGGCCGACCGGGCGGACGGCACCGTCGTCCGCAGCGGACCGGTCGTCGCCAAGGCCCACGCCGCCGACAGCGACCGTGAGGCCCTGGCCGCCCGTCTCGCCCTGGCCGCCGCGCCGCAGCTGACCGGCATCCTCCTACCGCCGCTCACCGCCCCAGGCCCGGCCGGTATGACGGAGACCGGTTCCCGGCCCGTCACCTTCTGGCCGTACGGGGCCCCCGTCGACCCCAAGGCCCCGCAGGCCGCCCCCTGGGCCGAGGCCGCGGTCCTCCTGGCCCGCCTCCATCGGACCACCCCGCCCCTGCCGCCCCCCTTCCCGCCGATGCGCGGCCCGGTCAAGGCGGCCCGGGCGGTCGCGCGGATGGACGCCGTACTCCCCGGCGGAGGCGCGGCCCGCCCCGTACAGGCAGCATGGCGTGCCCTGCCGGGCTGGGCACGGGGTGAGGCCCCGCCCCCTGCCGAGCGGGCGCGCTTCCTCTGCCACGGGGACCTGCACCTCGGGCAGCTGGTGCGCCGACCGGCCCCGGACGGGCCCTGGCTGCTCATCGACGTGGACGACGCGGGATGGGGCGACCCGGCCTGGGACCTGGCCCGGCCCGCCGCCTGGTACGCGGCCGGGGTGCTGGCCCCCGAGGACTGGCTGCTGTTCCTGGCCGCCTACCGGTCCGCCGGAGGGCCCGCCGTGCCGACCGAGGGGGACCCCTGGCCGCAACTGGACGTCCCCGCCCGCGCTCTGACGGTCCAGACGGCGGCCGTCGCCCTCGCCAAGTGCGCCGCGGAGGGGCGCGAGCCGGACGAGATGGAGCAGCTGATGATCGACTCCTGTGCCCGAATCGCTACGTTCCCACCCGAGTTGGCGGCCGGGGCCGCGTCGTAGGCTGAACCGACCGCGGCCGGACAGGCATTCCGGCGGCACGACGAGGGCGAGGAGCCGAGCCGAATGATGCAGTGCCCCAAGTGTCACGCGCAGATGCACACGTACAACCGCAACGGCGTCCAGATCGAGCAGTGCAGCGGCTGCCGGGGGATATTCCTCGACTACGGCGAGCTGGAGTCGCTGACCCGCCTGGAGTCGCAGTGGGCCCAGCAGGCCCCGCCCCCGCCCCCCGCCCCGCAGCAGCCCTACCCGCAGGCGGCCCCTCCCGTCCACGGCCCCGCCTGGGGCGCCCCGCAGCACGGCGGTGGATACGGCGGACACTACGGTCACCGCCGCCAGAAGGGCTTCGGCCGGATGCTCTTCTCGTCCTGACGGACGCCGACACGACGCGAACACCCCCGGCCGTGGAGACGACCGGGGGTGCTCGGTGGTGCGCGATACTGGGATTGAACCAGTGACCTCTTCCGTGTCAGGGAAGCGCTCTCCCGCTGAGCTAATCGCGCGGGATGACGGTGCGTGTACCGCTGTGTACTGCGTGCGCGATACTGGGATTGAACCAGTGACCTCTTCCGTGTCAGGGAAGCGCTCTCCCGCTGAGCTAATCGCGCGGGTGATCCTTACGGACCGGTGATCCTTGCGGATCAGTGGACGATACTGGGATTGAACCAGTGACCTCTTCCGTGTCAGGGAAGCGCTCTCCCGCTGAGCTAATCGTCCTTGGAGGTGGAGACGGGATTTGAACCCGTGTAGACGGCTTTGCAGGCCGTTGCCTCGCCTCTCGGCCACTCCACCAGGGGTGGGAGCTCGGGAAGATCCCCCACCTTCTGCGAGCGGACGACCAGGTTCGAACTGGCGACCTCAACCTTGGCAAGGTTGCGCTCTACCAACTGAGCTACGTCCGCTTGTCTTTCCCGTTCCGCTTGCGCGTCCCGGCGACGTGTTGAACTCTAGCGGATTCCCGGGCCAGCACAAAAACGCGTTTGCGCAGATGGTCGCCGTACCGCCGCGGTCCGCCGCCGCTCCCTCGCCCCGACGCAGGTCGCGGTGGGCGGTTCTAGACTCAGCAGAGTGTTCCCCCTCGCTCCCATGGCCCGCTTCGGCGGCCTCGTCGCCTCCGGCCTCCAGGACGTGACCCACGATCCCGCCGCTCTCGACTCGTCCGGCTTCTGGGCGGTCTGCGCCGATTTCGAGGGCCGTACGGTCTGTGCCCGCTTCTCCTCCGTACGTAGGGAGGAGGTGCCCGCCCCCGTGCCCGGAGCCTGGCGCGGGCCCGGTGCCGGGGAGTGGACGACCTCGCTGGACCGTGACGCCTACACGGCGGGCGTACGGCGGGTCCGTGAACACATCGCGGCGGGCGAGGTCTACCAGGCCAACCTCTGCCGGGTCCTCTCCGCCCCGCTGCCCGAGGCCGAGCCCGGCCGGGCCGACGTGGACGCCCTGACCGCTCTGCTGGCGCGCGGCAACCCGGCCCCGTACGCAGGAACGATCCGCCTCCCCGGCCACGGGGTGGAGGTCGCCACCGCGTCCCCCGAGCTGTTCCTGCGCCGGGACGGGCGGACCGTCGAGTCCGGGCCGATCAAAGGGACCGGGCGCACCGAGGCGGACCTGCTGGAGAAGGACCACGCCGAGAACGTGATGATCGTGGACCTGGTCCGCAACGACCTGGGCCGGGTCTGCGCCACCGGCAGCGTCACCGTCCCCGACCTCTGCGTGGTCGAGAAGCACCCGGGCCTCGTCCACCTCGTCTCCACCGTGCGCGGCGAGCTGGCCGAGGGCGCGGGGTGGCCGGAGCTGCTGGCGGCGGCCTTCCCGCCCGGCTCCGTCACCGGGGCGCCGAAGTCCAGCGCGCTGCGGATCATCGAGGAACTGGAGCGGTCCCCGCGCGGGCCGTACTGCGGGGCGGTCGGCTGGGTCGACGCCGACCGGGGGACGGCCTCCCTGGCGGTGGGCATAAGGACCTTCTGGATCGACCGGACCGGCCCCGGGCCCCTTCTGCGGTTCGGGACGGGGGCCGGGATCACCTGGGGCTCGGACCCGGAGCGGGAGTGGGACGAGACCGAACTGAAGGCGTCGCGGCTGCTGGCTGTAGCGTCGGGCACGTTCGAGCAGCCAGGGCTCGGGCAGACAGGAAGGACCACGTCATGAGGATCTGGGTCAACGGCGGACTGAGGGACGCCGGTGACGCCCGGCTGTCGGTGCTCGACCACGGGCTGACCGTGGGCGACGGCATCTTCGAGACCGTCCGCACCACCGAGGGCCGGCCCTTCGCCCTCACCCGCCACCTCGACCGCCTCACCCGCTCCGCGCGCGGCCTGGGCCTGCCCGACCCGGACCTGGACGAGGTCCGCCGGGCCGTGGCGGCGGTCGTCGACGCCAACCCCGTCCCCCTGGGACGGCTGCGGATCACCTACACCGGCGGCCTCTCCCCGCTCGGCTCCGACCGGGGCACCGCCGGGCCCAGCCTCGTCGTCGCGCTCGACGGGGTGAGCCGCCGCCCGGACACCACCGCGGTGATCACGGTCCCCTGGACCCGCAACGAACACGGCGCGCTCACCGGGCTCAAGACCACCTCGTACGCGGAGAACGTCGTCGCCCTCGCCCGGGCCCGCGAGCGGGGCGCCTCCGAGGCGCTCTTCCCGAACACGGTCGGCCGGCTCTGCGAGGGGACCGGGTCCAACGTGTTCGTCGTGCTGGACGGCCGCATCCACACCCCGCCGGTCGCCTCCGGGTGCCTCGCCGGGATCACCCGCGCACTGGTCGTGGAGTGGACCGGTGCCGAGGAGAGCGACCTGCCGATGGAGGTGCTGGCCGAGGCCGACGAGATCTTCCTGACCTCCACGCTCCGCGACATCCAGGCCGTGCACCGCGTGGACGACCGCGAGCTGGCGCCGGAGCCCGGTCCCGTGACGGCGAAGGCCATGCGGATCTTCGACGAGCGGGCAGGGAACGACCTGGATCCGTAGACCCCGGTCCCCGGCCCGGCTCGCAAGCCCCTTCCGGTGGGGCCGGAAATGCGCGTGACGTGAGCCCGTCCAGGGGATACAAACCCTTGATGACCACGACACTCCGGCCGTCCGGGCCGCTTCAGCAAGGCGCCGCCGGGGCGCGGGCGCGCAGCTACGACGTCTGCGACAACGGCGTGCCCGTCGGCGCCGTATCGATCAGCACGGACGACGCGTTCGGCGCCTCGGCCGGGGTGGTGCGCTCCCTGAGCGTCGACGAGGCGCGGCGGCGGCGCGGCCGGGGCACCATCGCCGTGCTCGCGGCCGAGGAGGTGCTGCGGGGGTGGGGCTGCACTCATGTGCGGGCCGAGATCCCGGCCGAGAACGAGCCCGCCCGCCGACTGGCGGCCGCCCTCGGCTACGCCGAACGCAGCCGCAACATGGTCAAGACCCTCGGCCCGGAGAGCGTCCCGCTCCCCGAAGGACTCGGCTCGCGGCCGATGAGCGAGCAGGAGTACGCGGAGTGGCTGAGCGAGGCGGTGCGCTCGTACGCACAGGAGTGGGTCGACCGCGGCGTACCGCCCGAGCACGCCCGGCTCAAGTCCGAGGCCGACCACGCCGGGAACCTCCCGGACGGGCTCGCCACCGAGAACGCACGGTTCCGGGTGCTCGTCCACGGCGGCGCGGTGGTCGGCCATGTCTGGCTGGCCCTGCGGGAGCTGGAGCCGGGCCGGACCGCCGGGTTCGTCTTCGACGTCGAGGTGCGCGAGGAGCACCGGGGCCGCGGCTTCGGGCGGGCCCTGATGCTCCTGGCCGAGGACGAGACCCGCTCCTGGGGCCAGGACCGCCTCGGCCTGCACGTCTTCGCCGCCAACACCCCCGCGCTGCGCCTGTACGAGTCCCTCGGCTACGTGACGACGCGGTACAACCTGGCGAAGGCGCTTTGACCGGTACGGCGCCCGTACGCCGGTGGCATGGCGGTGGTACGGCGGTTGCGGCGCGGAGGCGTACGGCGGAGGCGGTACGGCGCGGAGCGGGGCGGGGCGGGTCAGGCGTCAGCCCTGGGCCGCCGGCAGCCGGTCGATGATCTCCTCGATCCGCCCGCGCAGCCCTTCCTGGCTCCTGCCGCCGTCCAGCCGCTCGTCCCCGACCACATAGGTGGGCGTGCCGGTGACCCCGATCGCCTTGCCCTCGGCCTGGTCGGCGTCGACGATCAGCAGGTGGCGGCCGTCGATGAGCGCGGTGTCGAACTCCTCCGCGTCCAGGCCCAGCTCACGGGCCACGTCGAGCAGCACCGGCTCGCCGCCCTTGCCGAGGTCCTCGGTCCTGGCGAGCAGCGCCTCGACGTACGGCCAGCCCTGCCCCTGGGCGGCGGCCTCCTCGGCGGCCTGCGCCGCGGCGTACGCGTAACGGTGCTTCTCCAGCGGGAAGTGCCGCAGCCGGATCTCGACACGGTCGCCGTAGCGGGCGCGCAGGGCGCGTACGTCACCGAGGGCCTGGTGGCAGTCGGGGCATTCGAGATCGCACCAGACGTCGAGGACGACCGGTGCCGCAGGGGTGGAATCGCTCATGGAGCCAGTCTTTCAGGCCGGGCGGACAGCTCCCAATCCGCACCCGGGCCGGTGGCCGTGACCGGCACCTGCGGAGGAGCCGGGCCCTGAAATGTCCCTGAAGTGGACCGGCGCCGTGGCCCCGACGCCCGTCGTCGGTGCAGGATGGAAGGGACCGTTTCCCCGTGCGGCTGGAGGCCCCCGATGCTTGCCGAGACCATCTGTTCCGCGGCGTCGGCGGCAGGCCTGGGCTTCGCCGCGATCACCGCCTACCGCAAGCGGTTCCTCACCGCGACCAGGGTCGCCGCCTACTCCCTCGTACCGCTCGGGCTGGTGCTGACCGGCGTCGTCGAGTGGGTGGCGGGGATCGCGTTCAGGCCGAGCGTCTGGATCGGCTTCGGCGTGCTCGGCCTCGCCTGGCTGCTCTTCATGACCACCCGGGCGGTCGAGCGCCGCAGCGGCGCCACCCGCGCGGAGCGCAGGGCCGCGCGCGCCGCCGAGCGCAACGAGGCCGTCGCCCCGGGCGCCTCCACACCCTCGCTCGCCGCCGGCTCCTCCGTGGGCCAGGCCCGGCCGGCGGCGGCGGCGCCGAAGAGGCAGCAGGAGGCCGCGGCTCCCGGCGACGACTTCAGCGACATCGAGGCGATCCTCAAGAAGCACGGCATCTGAGGGGGAATGTCCGGCGGTCGATGCCGACCGGTGCCCGAATGCCTGACGGCGTCTCGGACGCCGGAGCGAATCCTGAGCACCACGGGACGGTGAACTCCCGGGGAAATGGGGCAGGTTGATCGTCAACCGGGTCCCGGGTGCGTCATGATCACCCCGAGATGGTGGACACATCCCGGGGCGAAGCCCCCGCACCCCCTGCCGAAGAGCCCCGTGGCTGCCTCTTCGCGCTCTCCCAGCCACCCCTGATGATTTTTCTGACGGTGATCGGGAGCCTGCTGCTGATGGCGGCCCTGCACGACCTCTTCCTGTTATGAACCGGCTTCCCGGCGCCGGGCCCGGTACGCGGCGACATGGAGCCGGTTGCCGCAGGTGCGGCTGGAGCAGTAGCGCCGGGAGCGGTTGCGGGACAGGTCGACGAAGGCGCGGCCGCAGCCGGGCGCCTCGCACCGCCGCAGCCGCTCCTGTTCGCCGGCCACGATGATGAAGGCGAGGGCCATGCCGCAGTCGGCCGCGAGGTGGTCGGCGAGCGAGGCGTCCGGTGCGAAGTAGTGCACATGCCAGTCGTAGCCGTCGTGGTCGGTGAGCTGGGGCGTGGTCCCGGCCGCGGCGACGAGCCGGTTGACCAGGTCGGCGGCGGTACGGGCGTCGGGCGCGGCGAAGACCTCGGCGAACCGGCTCCGGACCTCCCGTACGGCTCCGAGGTCCTTCTCGCCGAGGGCGCCGACGCCGCTGATGTGGCGCTTCTCGGCGAAGGCGTACAGCGCCGCGACATCGTCGAGCCCGTCCTCCGGGCCGTCCACGAGTCCGTCCGTCGGGCCGTCCCCGGGCGGCTCGCTCTCCGGTGCGGTGTTCACCAGATCGACCACCGTGTCGAGGGCGATCCGGGTGTCGTGGGGGATCAGCACGCTTCGCTCCCTGGCCTCCGGCAGGCGGGCGCCTGCCGATGGCGGCTGACTCTACTGGCTCGCCCGCCCCCGTTCCCCGGCCCGGTGCGGGCCCGCGAGGGGACGGGTACGTCCGTCAGCCCCCGGTCCGCCCCCGGGCCGTCGGCACACGCCCAGGCGGGGGGGGGGGGGGGGGGGGGGGGGGGGGGGGGGGGGGGGGGGGGGGGGGGGGGGGGGGGGGGGGGGGGGGGGGGGGCGGGGGTCGGGGGGGGGGGGGGGGGGGGGGGGGTGGGCGGCTATTTTGGAG